>NZ_CM001403.1:2808326-3118292 GCF_000166195.2 Mucilaginibacter paludis DSM 18603 | reverse complement strand
TCACCATTGCAAGGGGACAGGGACAGGACTCCAGTCGATATATTAGTGAAAATGATACCACAGTTGGTATTCCGATTACTAAGGTTGAATTTGATAATAAGGTATCAAATTATATTAAACAAATGAGCGATTGGGCGAAGTTTACACCAAGTGATTATGTGGAGATGGTACGGATTTTTAATACTATTGGAGACTCACATCTTATAAAAATTGATTACTATAGAATGTATTACCATGTTTTTATGGTTATGTACATTAAAATTGCAGGTAAAACTTTGGATACTAAAATGATGAAGGGACTCTCATTATATTCAAAAAAATACAATCTTTGGATAGGTGACCGGCCTTTTGGCAACAATAATAGCGAGTTCAGGATAAATAAAAATAACTAATTATTCAGCCCTTTTGGTTTTTCTTCGATTGACTAACACTAAATCAATCATTCAAAACTCAATCAATAACCAGCGTTAGCGATAGAAGCGGATACCGGCCTTGTGGCTAAGGCCCTGCGCTGTATGAGCGGATAGCGCGGGCCGGAGGCAACGCCCCAAAAAGAAAGCGAGACTTTTAGATTTGGCAACTTTTAAAAAGTTGCCAAATCTCTCACCGCCGGGTATGCCGTATAGCCCCTCTCTTCAAATGCTAAACAATTACCTAACAGACAATTCCTTTACAATGCGCTAATACACGAGCAATACCAGGCAATTATATTTGTGTAAATAATTTAAGATGCACACAGCAATGTTTTGCCTTAAGCACCAGAGATTAATTGTAATAAGCCTGCTGCTGGTGATGATCGGCCAGGGCGCTCACCCTCAGAATATTCCTTTAGCCAACGCCTTCGCCCATAACGATTACTGGCACAAACACCCCTTGTACGATGCCCTGGATAACGGCTTTACACAGGTGGAGGCCGATATTTATTTAAGGCATGGCAAGCTGATTGTTGCCCATATTTTGCCGGTGCTTACCCGCAAGCGCAATTTGGAGGGCACTTACCTTAAACCCTTGCAGGATTTTTTTAACGGTAATAACAAAATGATTAGCACGGTACCTTACCCGATGTTGCTGATGATTGACATTAAATCGGGCGCGGAGAAAACCTATGCGCAGTTGCAGGTACTGCTCGAAAAATACCGCCCTATGTTATCGGGTTACGAAAACGGAAAGTTTACCCAGCGGCAGGTAACCGTGGTAATTACGGGGCACAAACCTTACGATACCTTAAAGGCGCAGCAAAGCCGGTTGGCATTTATTGATGAGGATTTAATGCAGGTTAAGCAGGATACGCTAACCGCCAATGTATACCAGACGGCCAGCTGCAAATATTCGCGCCTGTTAAAATGGACGGGCAAGGGCAATATCCCGTTCAACGAGCGGCAGCGTTTATGCGGTTACGTGATGCTTGCTCACAAATTTGGTAAAAGGGTACGGTTATGGGCTTCGCCGGAGAACCCGGTGGTTTGGAAAGAGTTGCTGGATTGCGGTGTCGACCTGATTAATACCGATCAGTTAGCTGAGCTTAAAAAGTTTCTGCTTACCGAACATCAGAATTACGCTAAGGCGGATTAGCGCATGCAGGCCAAATAAAAAACGCCCCCGGAGCTGCCCCGGAGACGTTGATCTGAGATATAGATGAGGTTAATCTGCTGCCAGGCTGAAATTTACCGGTACGGTATATTGTACCCGAACGGGTCTGCCGTTTTGTATCCCCGGCGACCAATGTGGCGAGCTTTTTAACACCCGAACGGCTTCTTCGCCCAAGCCGCTGCCCGGGTCGCGTAAAATTTTCATGTCGGTTAGGCTGCCATCTCGCTCTACCACAAACTGGATAAATGCGCGGCCCTGTACGCCGTTTTCTTTAGCTATGGCCGGGTAGCGGATGTGGTTTTGTAGAAATTTACCGAATGCGGCTTCGCCGCCTGGGAATGAGGGGTTAACTTCTGTAGTGATAAATATTGTTTTCTCATCCGAAGCCTCTGTAACACCCTCCATTACTTTAGGGCCAACTTTTTCGTCAATTACAATATCGGCTCCCGGGTTGCCTTTCATGGTTTGCGGGCCGGGATCGGTATCAATCAATTTGGTATCTGTTGGCGGTTCATCGCGTGCTTCATTGTCTGGCTTAACAATTGGCGGCGGAAAACGCACCATATCGTGTTGCGACTGTACTATTTTTTGCTGCACGGGTGGCGGTGTTATTTGTTGCTCTATTGGCGGCGGCGGCGTTATATTAACTTCTATGCTGCGATAAGGTGGATCGGCTTTGGGGATAAAGCCGCTGATGATATTAACAATAGTGGGTACAGATAGCACCAACACAAATACCGATGCGGCAATCAATAATGCCTTGTTGGTATTGCGTGAGTTTTCGCGGCGTAACTCGTAGGCGCCGTAGGCCTGGTTTCTGTCTTTAAAAACGACATCTATCCACTGTGAGCGCATGATGTCGATATTTGATCCTAACATGATTTTGATGTATTAAGTGATAAATTTTTGTTTACTAATTATGCAATTGAGGGCCTGTAGCGCATCTATAGCTTAAAGGCGTTGGTTGATGCTTTCAGGTATCATTATTAATGCGAATTGGTGTGCTCATATTGGCTGCTGTTTGTAATTAAGATGCAGGCCGAAAGCCGATTTCCATAAGCCATAAAAAAAATATATTTTACACCTCAACATGAAGTTTTTAAAAAGCTCCAGAAAACCGGTTGAAGCAGATGATGATACACTGCTGCGGAACTATCGCGAAACCGGCGATCTGGCTGTGCTTGCCCGTTTGTATGAGCGCTACATGAGCCTGGTTTACGGGGTGTGCCTTAAATATTTAAAGGACGAGGAGCTGAGTAAGGATGCTGTAATGCAGATATTTGAGGAGCTGCTGGCCAAGGTTAACCGCTACGATATTAAACAGTTTAAAAGCTGGCTGTATACGCTTAGTCGCAACTACTGCCTGATGCAATTACGCTCGGAAAAAAAATGGGAACAGGAAAGTTTAGATGGCGTTATGGAATTGGCTGTAGATTTGCATCCTGAATATGAGGCCCTGCAAGACGATTTGGCTGCGCTGGAGCGTTGTAAAGAAAAACTGCCCCCGGCGCAAAAATTAACGGTAAATATGTTTTACCTTGACGAAAAGTGTTATAAAGAGATTGCAGAGCATACGGGCTACAGCTTAAACGAGGTAAAGAGTTATATACAAAATGGCAAAAGAAATTTAAAGATCTGTTTAGAGAAAAATCGTGAGCGTTAATAAAACCGACATATCGCAGCAAATTAAAAAGTATCTTAACGGCGAGCTTAACGCTAAGGAGATGCATGCGCTGGAAAAAGAGGCGCAGAACGATCCGTTTTTAATGGACGCACTGGAAGGGTATGATATAATAGGTGCAGATCAGGAGGCCAATCTGGAGGAAATTAAGGACCTTTTTAATGAACGGGTTAACCCAACCGAAAGGCGCAGCCTGGTTTTATGGCGCATATTGCCTATTGCCGCATCGGTATTAATTGCGCTGAGCATCGGTTTGATTTGGTTTTTGCCGCGGAATGATGAGCCAAAGGCGCCTATAGCCCAAACACTTCATAAAATTGAAAATGACAAACCTGTTGTTGATAAGCAGCAACAACCAGCCAGCCAGGCAAACACACAGATAGTAAAGGAAATCCAAACAGAAACAGCACCTGTAAAGGAAAACCCGGCAGCAACGCAGCGTATTGCGTCCCATCAGCATAAAACAAAACTGAATGCTAACGGCGCAACTGCGGGTCATGCAGAAACCACTGATCAGCCTGCACAAACGATAGCACAGGTGCTTGCCAACCGAGCGCAGAGCCTGGAGATACAGAACACAGCACCAGCGGTGCCGGTTAAGCCCGTTGATAAAAAGATCAGCGGTATAATAACCGACCCAACCGGGCATGCCTTATCGGGTGTTAAAATTGCGGTAAAGGGAACGCCGCTTACTGCTGTCACCGATGCCAATGGCGCATTCACCATTACCGAACTACCCGCACAAGGCACTTTAAGTATTGCTTACGCGGGATACGAAACCAGGCAGGTACCGTTAAATAATACCGATAGCATTAAGGTGGTACTGAAAGAAAGCGCTACCGAACTGGCCACGGTATCTGTTCCGGGATATGTGGACGACGACAAGCCCAGCCATCAGAGTCACCCCTTAATGGGATGGAAAGCATTCCGCGATTATTTAAGGAAGAATGCCGTAATGCCTGATGGCGAAACCGGCCGCGTGAAACTGGCTTTCAAGGTAAGTGCCGACGGCAGCATCAAGGGCATCCGGGTGATCAGGGGTAAAAGCGATGCCATGAACCAAAAGGCGATGGAACTGGTTTTAAACGGCCCCGAGTGGAAAGGAATGGATGAGAGCAAGGAGCTGAAGCTGAAGATAAGGTTCCGCCGGGCGAAGAGTGTTTAGGGGTGTATCTTAGGGAGGTGGTATGATCACCTTAATAATCAAGCTCGAAAAAAATTGCCATCTCGAAATTTTGTCATTTTTCCAAAGTTCGTCGCAGGGCGAAACACACCCCCGCAGCCGCACTGCCGAGCCCGCCCCCTCTCAAGAGGGGAGCCCAATAAAAGCACTCATTATCAGTAAAATAAATAAAAAAAAGCGATGGAAAGCGCGATTCCCCTCTTGAGAGGGGCGGAGGGGTGTGTTCTATGCGAGCGACTATAAAGTGCAGTATTACCACCTAACGCCCCCCCTCACTCCACCCCCTTTACCAAAGTAGGCAAAACATAAACCGACTCGGATGCCGTAATAAACAAGACTGATCTATCCCTGCCGCCAAAACAAATATTGGCCGTCCATTTAGCCGGGATGGGGATGTGTAATATCTTTTGCCCGGCGGGGTTGTAAACTGTTACCCCGTTACCGCACAGGTAAACATTGCCGTGGTTATCCAGCGTCATCCCGTCCGATCCCTGGTTGGTAAACAATTGTTTATCGCTTAGCTCGCCGTTGCGCTCAATATGGTATTTATAAGTTTTATTGGCTCCAATATCGGCAACGTATAAATATTGTCCGTCGGGTGTACCTACAATGCCGTTGGGTTTAACCAGGTCGGCGGCAACAACAAGCAGCTCTTTTTTCCCTTTGGGCAGGTAATATACCTTTTCGCCAGCCAGCTCAGGCGCTTGCCTTTGCCAGTAGGGGCGCTGATAATATGGGTCGGTTAGGTAAATGCCGCCGCGGCGGTCAATCCACAAGTCGTTGGGGCCGTTCAGGTGCTTGCCTTTGTACAGGTCGATCAGTACCTTGATTTTGCCTTTAGGGCTAATGCTCCACAGCTGGTTATGCTCATCGGCGCAGGCTATCAGGTTGCCTTCCCGGTCAAAATAAGTTCCGTTGGAGCGGCCTGCCGGGTCTAAAAAAATAGAGAGTTTGCCGTTGATATCATACTCCCAGATCTTGTTGTTAGGCTGGTCCGTAAAAAAAATATTTCCTTGCCGGTCAACCGCCGGGCCTTCGGTAAAGCTAAATTGGCTGGATATCAACCGGGGGGCTGCACCGCTGGCCAGGATGCTATCGGCATGGAGCGCGGTATCACACCCGTTGTGATAAGCGGATGCCGTATTGGCCGTAAGGCAAAAAAATAAGAGGCCAATCAGGCGGAGGTATTTATTCATGGTCTTTTGCAGATGCTGTATTGCTAAGCTACAACAGAATATTTATACTTGCTAAAATCATCAGGATAATAATATGACTACTAACGGAGAAATAAAAAGATGGATTGTTTTGGAAGAAGAGGATGTATCGCCAAGCCCCTGGTTCCCGATACTACGCCACAAGGTGCAATTGCAAAACGGGCATATTATTGACGACTACTTTTTTTCTCCGCTGGGCGATGTAGTGATGATCATCGCCCTGAACAGCAAACACGAAGTAGCCCTGGTTAAACAATACAAACACGGCCTGAGCGATATTTTACTGGAAATACCCGGCGGCATGCAGCAAAAAGGCAAAAGCGTGATCGACTCGGCCCTGAACGAACTGGAAGAGGAAACGGGTATTAAAGTTACTGCCGATGACCTGATCCCCTTAGGGAAACTGGCCAACAACACTACCAAAACCAAGCAGGTTACCTACGGATATATTGTATTTAACGCCGAGGTTAACACCGTGCAAAAGTTTGACGTTACCGAATGTATTGAAGTAGTTAAAGTGCCGGCCACCAAAGTATTGCAAATGGTAAAGGACGGGGAGATCTGGACGGTGGATAGTTCGGCGTTTATTTTAAAGGCCGCTTTGATGTATCCGGAGGTGTTTGGGGTGTAAGGGCGGGATTATAAAAAATTGTCATTTCGACCAGAGGGAGAAATCTTTTGCAATTGTTAAGTCTGCACGCGATATTAAAATCAGACATTCCTTGCAAAAGATTTCTCCTCGTACCTCGTCGAAAAGACATGAGAGTGGATACCCCCCCGCTTTTTAAAAAAACTTAACCGCTACACCAAACTGCCAAACCTGGTTGTTATACTGCGGAATGTCAGACACGCCATTGATGGTTGTGCTTTGCAGGTCGATATAGTACCGGGCCCGTAATTCCACATTGGGGCTTACCTCGAAACCTACGCCTAATACACCGCCTATCAGGGTTTTGTTGTAGCCATCGGTGGCTTTGTTGTACACATCCTGGGTGGTGGTGCTGTAGCCGTTGTTAAAGGTGTTTTGGGTTGACAGCAGGAACGATACCTGCGGGCCCACTACAAAATTAAAACCTGGCACTACCTTAACCTTTAACAACAAAGGCAGATCGATCCAGTTGGTGCGCTGGCTAAACTGGCCCACCGGCGTGATGGCACTGTAGCCTTTGCCCGAATAAAGCAGCTCCGGCTGAAATGCAAACGGGTAGCTGATGGGCACCTCTAAGCTAACACCGGCGTTTAGCCCGGCCCTGGTACCTGTTGAAAAATTGGCATCGTTGGTGTTGATAATATTGGATACGTTAACGCCGCCAACTATACCAAATTTAATGGTGTTAAAATCGTTTTGAACCGGCCGGCGGTGATTAGGCTGAGGGCGGTTGCGAGGATAGTATCGGCGATGTTGCTGGGCACTAACCGACCCAGCTACCAATAACAAGCATATCGCTGTAAAAAGAATCTTTTTCATAGTTGAAAATTTTTGTTTAGTGATATAGAGTGGCGGTAGCGGCAAAGGTTTTACTGGATGGGGCATTTTAACAAATATTAACAATTGGATGATAAAAGTTGTAGGTCAATAAAACGAGTCAATAGATCTATATTATTAGCCCGAAAGATTTAGATGAGTGAAAATATATAGCAATTAAATGTCTATCAGGGAGTTATATGAGAGTTAACTCAAATCTCCAAAAAGCAGAATAATTATAATAGTAATTAGTAAAATTTTTAGTATTTTTGGAGCTTATCTTATTTGTTACAATATAAAGCACCTAAAAAATATACTCACGCTGTTGAGCTTGCTTAAGTTATCGCTAAGCCCCTCAGCCGGTAAAGCTTTTTAAGACCAAAAAGGTTGAGTAATCCTTTCCTGATTAGGAGAAAAAATATCAGAAAAGTGCGCCAAAGGACGCAGATTTAAGCTTTATGTCTCAAAAAGATAAAAAAGAAGAAGATGGTTACTACATTTACAGAATGACAATTACCGTAAAAGGAAAAGTAATTCGTAGAGCAAACGGTAAACCCTTCAAAATACTGATTAAAAACTAAGCCCCCCAGCATGGTTATTTCTCAGTAATAGAGGTGTTGGGTCTGGTCAACTCGACCCTCTTTTTTTATTCAACAAATTAGAGATGTCAAAGTTTTTCAATAATTTCTATTTTAAATTGTTCGTTATCACTAAAGGTTAAATCTATCCAAACAAATAATTCAATCATTTTTTCGTTGAGCCAATTTGTGCCTTCTACTTCTCCATTGTCCTCATTAAAGTAACATTTGAAGCCATAGATTTTGGCTATATGAGTGTATGATTTCATTATTGATTCCTCCAATAAAAACACATATTGTATGTTCTTCTATTAATTAAAACGAAATAGAATGCAGGTAAATTGTATAAAGTTTGCAAAATATATTCCCTTTAAAAAGTCCGCAAAGATAAGTATTTTTTATTTTATGCGCAAAGTTTATTTTACACATAAAATAAACTTATTGTATGTTTTATACGTAAATAAACCTTGTGTAAGTTACAGTTATTTTGATAAAAAAAAATTTTTTAACCCCTTTTTTTTTTACATGCTTTAGATGGCCCTTTGTCGTGGGTTTCGCACCAAGACTATACCTGTTGTTTGGGGTTGAAAACACAAAAACCCTTAGCTAATTAAAGCTAAGGGTTTTTCTATATTATAGAACCTATCGCATCGGCTATTAAAATTATGCGGAGCAGGTTACACAGCCTTCTTCCATCGAGCAAACCGGCCCGTCGGGTATTTCGTCAACTACGGCTACACCGTTTTCCGGTATTACAGGTTCCATTGATTTGCCTCCCTGGCTCTCAATGGTAAACTTAACCGCTTGCGATGCCGCTTGGGTGCGCAGGTAGTACATACCTGTTTTCAATCCCTTTTTCCAGGCATAAAAATGCATAGAGGTTAGTTTCGACGCGTTTGGCGAGCTGATGAACAAGTTAAGCGATTGCGACTGGCATACATAAGCGCCACGGTCGGCAGCCATATCTATAATGGTACGCATCTTAATTTCCCATACGGTTTTGTATAGTTCCTTGATTTCGGCAGGGATTTCAGGAATATCCTGTACTGAACCATTGGCGCTGATGATCTGGTTCTTCATGTCGTTGTTCCATAAGCCAAGTTCAACCAAATCGTGCAGCAGGTATTTGTTTACCACCACAAATTCGCCGCTTAATACCCGGCGGGTATAAATGTTGGAGGTATAAGGCTCAAAGCACTCGTTGTTACCCAATATTTGGGACGTAGAAGCCGTAGGCATAGGGGCAACCAGTAAAGAGTTACGCACACCGTGGTTCATCACGTCGCTACGCAGGTCTTCCCAGTTCCAGCGGCCACTATCAGGTGTAACATTCCACAGGTCGAACTGGAATTTTCCTTGCGATAAAGGCGAGCCTTTAAAGGTTTCGTAAGGGCCGTCTTGAATAGCCAGATCCTTCGAAGCCGTCATGGCGGCAAAGTAAATGGTTTCAAATATTTCTTTGTTCAGCTTTTTGGCCTCATCGCTTTCAAAGGGCAGGCGCAGGCGGATAAAGGTATCGGCCAAACCTTGCACGCCTAAGCCGATAGGGCGGTGGCGGAAGTTGGAGTTGCTGGCCTCAACCACCGGATAGTAATTATGATCGATGATCTTGTTGAGGTTCAGCGTTACCTGGTAAGTAACTTCGTAAAGTTTCTGATGGTCAAATACACCGGCTGTAATATACCTTGGTAACGCTAACGAAGCCAGGTTACACACAGCTACCTCATCGGCAGATGTATACTCGATAATCTCGGTACATAGGTTAGAACTTTTAATAGTGCCCAGGTTTTGCTGGTTTGATTTGCTGTTGGCGGCATCCTTGTATAACAAATAAGGTGTGCCGGTTTCAACCTGCGCATCTAAAATGGCAAACCAAAGCTCCTGAGCCCTGATGGTTTTACGGGCGCGGCCTTCGGCTTCGTATTTAGTATACAAAGCTTCAAACTCCTTACCCCAGCACTCATGTAATCCCGGTGCTTCGTGCGGGCAAAACAGGCTCCACTGCCCGTCTTCTTCCACACGTTGCATAAATAAATCGCAGATCCATAACGCGTAAAATAAATCGCGGGCGCGCATTTCTTCCTTGCCGTGATTTTTACGCAGGTCTAAAAATTCAAAAATATCGGCATGCCATGGCTCCAGGTAAATAGCGAAGGCACCTTTGCGCTTGCCGCCGCCCTGGTCAACGTAACGGGCGGTATCGTTAAACACCTTCAGCATAGGGATAATGCCGTTGCTGGTTCCGTTTGTGCCGCTGATGTATGAGCCTGTTGCGCGTACATTGTGTATGCTCAGGCCTATGCCGCCGGCGCTTTGTGATATTTTAGCGGTTTGTTTCAGCGTATCGTAAATACCATCGATGCTATCGTCCTGCATGGTGAGTAAAAAGCACGACGACATTTGCGGTTTAGGCGTACCCGCGTTAAACAGCGTTGGCGTAGCATGGGTAAACCAGCGCTCGCTCATCAGGTTATAGGTTTTGATAACGCTGTCGATATCCTCTTTATGGATGCCTACCGAAACACGCATAAATAAATGCTGCGGACGCTCGGCAATTTTGCCGTCTATTTTAAGCAGGTATGATTTTTCGAGGGTTTTAAAACCGAAGTAGTCAAAGCCAAAATCGCGGTCATAAATAATGGTGCTGTCTAACAGTTCGGCATTGGCTTCAATGGCCTGCCAAACATCATCGGCTATAAGCGACGCGTTTTTACCGGTTTTTTTATCAGTATAAAGGTAAAGGTTGCGCATCGTTTCGGAGAACGACTTAATGGTATTTTTATGCAGGTTTGATACCGCTATGCGCGATGCCAGTAAAGCGTAGTCGGGGTGCTTGGTAGTTAACGAAGCCGCGGTTTCGGCAGCAAGGTTATCCAGCTCTGATGTGGTTACTCCATCATACAGGCCTTCAACTACCTTTTTGGACACATCTATAGGGTCAACCAAGGATGGATTTAAGCCGTAGCACAGCTTCTCAATCCTGGCCGTAATTTTATCAAATTTTACTGTTTCTTTTTTTCCGTCGCGTTTAATTACAAACATAAGGTGAGGAGTTAAGGGTGAAGTGTAAGTTCATTAGGCAATGTATATTGTGTGTGTTTAGGGTAAAATAGAATTAATAGAGCCTTGAGGGCCATATTAACCGGAACAGCCAAAGCCGTTCTTTTTAACTGTAGTGATAAGGTGGTTTTTTCTTCAACAAGGTACCACACTTTCCGGCACAATTTTTTTAATAATTGTGATACCGGGGCATAAACAGCCGATGTGGTATAACCTGATTGTAAGAACATATATTAAAAACGATGAAAAATTAACAAACTATAATGGACAATTGTTATTTAACTAAGCTCTGCTGACAATTGACCAGGCTGTTAGGTCAGCTATAATTAGCAGTTAGCTCTAAGCCAAGGTTGATTAGTGAGGTAGTTAGCCTAATTGGCTTAACACTCCGGACTAAGTACGCTCAACTAACATTCGCCATCTAAAAATCTTCGTCCATTGAAAACGCCTGCGATTTGGCATCGTTGTTCAATACACCGCTTTTTTGATAATCACCTACCCGTTTCTCAAAGAAATTGGTTTTCCCTTGCAGGGATATCATTTCCATAAAGTCGAACGGATTGGTAGCATGATATAATTTATCGTAACCAAGCTCCTGCAACCAGCGGTCGGCCACAAACTCAATATACTGGCTCATCAGTTTGGCGTTCATGCCAATCAGGTTTACCGGTAAAGCATCGGTTACAAACTCTTTTTCAATTTCAACGGCATCGGCAATAATGGTGGTTACTGCCTCTTTGGATAATTTATTGCTCAACATACTGTACAGCAGGCAGGCAAATTCGCAATGCATACCCTCGTCGCGCGATATTAACTCGTTGCTGAACGTTAGGCCAGGCATTAATCCGCGTTTTTTGAGCCAGAAGATAGAGCAAAAACTTCCCGAAAAAAAGATGCCCTCTACAGCTGCAAACGCAACCAGGCGCTCGGCAAAGGTGCCGTTCTCAATCCACTTCAGGGCCCACTCGCCTTTCTTTTTTACACACGGAACGGTTTCAATGGCGTGGAACAAACGGTTTTTTTCGGTAGTATCTTTAATATAGGTATCTATCAGTAAGGCGTAGGTTTCGGAGTGAATGTTTTCCATCATAATCTGGAAACCATAAAAACAACGGGCCTCGGGTAATTGCACTTCGCTCATAAAGTTAACGGCCAGGTTTTCGTTAACAATGCCATCGCTGGCAGCAAAAAATGCCAATATATGTGATATAAAATGTCGTTCGCCGTCGTTTAAATTATTCCAGTCTTTCATATCGTCAGAGAGGTCGATCTCTTCGGCTGTCCAGAAACTGGCTTCGTGTTTTTTGTACATTTCCCATATCTGGGGATAATTGATCGGCAGAATAACAAAGCGGTCCTTGTTTTCTCTCAGCAATAATTCGTTTTCCTGGCTCATTCTTGTTACCGTGTTTACTTTTTTGTATTTCGTATTGATGGCAGATAGCAAATCCATTCTCTTTAAAAAGAGCACAGACTACAGACTTTCGTCAAATACTTTTTAATTGTGGTGGCGTTCAATCAAACTCAAAGTGATATGTGGCTTGAGTTTATAGTTCATTAGTAGCCTTTGTTTAACCGGGTAGTTATCCTGCTGATATAATAGATTAATATACAGCTAATTAGCTACCTTGTTTATGATCGGGACCGGCATTGTAAATTAATACACACAACCTCAATGTCATCATAAATGTTAATTTATCATGAATTTAATAATATGTTTGAAAGAACGTTCGTCAAAGTTACGGACTAAAGTCGATAGGTGAGTGTCATTTTTTATGCACATTCCAGTAAGTTTTAAACAGTGTGTTGATAGAAAAATAAGGAAAAATTGTTAGTTTATTATTATCGTTTTTTATCTGCCAATTAATTTTAATTACAAATAGTTTAACAAATAAATAGAAATTTTTTATTGTTAACATAGGCTTAACAACCAATCGTTTAAGGCAACCGTTTAAATTGGAAAATAAATAACAAACTATGAAATTTAACAAACTACTTATTTTCCCTTTAGCCGTAGCAGCCATGCTGGTTTCCTGCTCAAAGGAAGGGTCGGCACCAGCGTCTGATCAGGCTTTAACACCGTTTTCGGTTGAAAGCCCTACCGGCGGAACCATGCGTATCAGCGCCATTACGCAAACCTTCTCCGAAACTTTTGAATCGGGAAGTAAAACCGCTTATGCTGCGGCCGATGTAACTTTTAGCAGCGGCAGTTGGAATTTAAGCAACGCCCTGGTAGGTACCAGTACCTCGGATGCTAAAAACGGAAGTAAATCCGTTCGTATCCAAACCACAGGGGTACTGAGTATGAATTTTGATGTAACAACTGGTGCATCAACGGTTACTGTAAAACATGCCGCTTTTGGCAGCGATGGTTCTTCAACCTGGGGCTTATGGATGTCTGCAAATGGGGGGAGCTCTTATACGCAGGTTGGCTCAACCATCACCACTTCATCTACTACATTGGCTACGGCTACTTTCACGGTTAATACCAGCGGTACGCTCCGTTTCCAGATTCGTAAGGCTACCGGATCATCAACGAGGATCAACATTGATGATTTTACCATTAACAGTTATGATTCGGGAAGCGGCGGAACCGGCGGCGGCGCGGGTTCTACCGGCGATAACAGCAATATGTTGCTGGGTAATCCAAGCAACGCTACCACCAGTATTGTAACCGACTATAATAATTACCTGTACGACCATACCTACTATACCCAGAGCTACAACCGGGATAAAGGCGAACCTAACTGGACATGCTGGTATGTGGGCAGCACAAGCTTAGGCTCAACAGCACGGCAGGATGATTTTAGGGCCGATACCAATTTGCCTTCCGGATGGTACCAGGTTGGGGCTTCGAGTTACTCGGGCTCTGGCTTCGACAGGGGGCATAACTGCCCTTCGGCCGACCGTACATCTACCGTGGCGGCCAACCAGGCTACTTTTTTAATGGATAACATGGTGCCGCAAGCACCCAATAACAATCAGCAAACATGGGGCAACTTAGAAGACTATGGCAGATCATTAGTAAATGCCGGAAACGAGATTTACGTTATCATGGGTTCGTACGGAACAGGCGGAACAGGATCAAGCGGGAGTGCCAATACTGTTGACGGCGGCCACGTTAATGTGCCGGCGCATATCTGGAAAGTGATTGTTGTATTGCCTAACGGCGATAACGATTTAAGCCGTATTACCACTTCAACACGCGTAATTGCAGTTGATACTCCGAATATCAATACCGTGAGCAGCGATTGGACCCAGTACATCACCACCATACAAAGCATTGAAAATGCCACCGGCTACACCTTATTATCTGCCCTGCCCACATCGGTACGCACGGCTTTAGAAACCAAGGTAGACGCGGGGGTGGTCAATTAAGAGGCAAGATGTAAGAGGCAGGAAGCAAGAAGCCAAAGCGACTAATTGCTTCTATCCTGGTTCTTTCGGGCAAATTACTATGAAACAAACGCTGGGTGTAATAGCCCGGCGTTTTGCTTTTTATAGCTCAATGCTGATTTTTCAACAAATCATTAACGTTCTTTCCATTTTTTAAGTTTACGGATGTATTCCGTTAGTTCGGTAGCTATCATGCTATGGTCGCCCATATCGGGGTGATCATTGCATCCCGAGGTATAGGTTTTGGTGATGCTGTATGGATGCACTTTGGTGTCTCCGTTGGCTTCCATATAATCGCTGATGCCAACTACATAACGTTTCATGGCTGCGTTTAACCTGACATCGCCGGTGGGTATGTTGAGGCAAATGATTTCCGAGCGGGGGTAATACCTTCGCAAATCGTTTATAAAATTAACGTATGCGCCGCAAAAGGCCGTCGAGTCGAGGGCTGTAGCGCCATCGCTCTCGCCAAGGCAAATGCTAACCACATCGGGCTGGTAGGCGCTGAAGTTCCATTGCAGGCTATCTGTACGCATGCTGATCTTGTCGAAAGCCTCGGGCATGATGGGAATATTGCAGCAGCTGTTGGTAAGGCCGATACCAGATATAGCTGTGATTTGCCATTCGGCACCCAGGTTACGCGCGGTTACCGCCCCGTAGCTCATATAGGCGTTATGGTGTGCATACCACTCACCAAAATTGCATGGGTATAATGATCGGTCCAAATCGGCGCCACAGGTAATCGTTGTACCTATAAATTCTATTTTACGCTTGGGCCTTGCTGGCATGGGTAACAATTTTTCGCATTTGATGCCCACAAATTCAAGGTAGCCAATGCCGGCTTCGGTATCTTTACAAATGGTAATAATGTGCGGCTTATCGCTCAGGTTACCACCAATTTTAAAGTTGTCGGTTAAATCGGTTGTTTGCACGCGATAAGGCTTTTCATCGTCAACCGCGATGTTGATATAGTTGTGCGAATTGCCGTACAGCATTTCATCATTCACGGTAATTTCGCACCCTTTGCCCTTGAAACGCATTTTAATGTATACACCCGACGACCAGAAACGTGGTTTTAATTGGTCGGAGTAATCTATCCGCCCGGTGTATTGGATATACTTGTTGTTGGCTGGGTAAAATTTTAAGGCAGGCGCTGATGGCACTTTAGCCGAGGCTAAAAAACAACCCGTACAGATCAAAACAAGCAAAATAAAAAGGTGTTTCTTCATAACAAAGTAATGAACATGCCGCAATTTATAAAACTTTGGCTTGTTATGGTAAAATTAGACATTGGGGGCAAATTATTTGATGTTTTTTTTAATTACTTGCCATAAGCGCCCCAAAAGCCTATAACGCGGTAATTTGGCTCATAAATTGCAGGGGCATTATTTAAGCAATACAAACTATGAGTATAACATCAACTAAATCCGTACAGTTTAAATTTCCGCTGGTAACGCTTGCTGTTTTATTTTTTTTTAACATCATAAACCCGCACATGGCTTACAGCCAGATTGATTATTTTTATAAAAAGAATAACAGTGGCTTCAGGTTAGGCATAGGAGGTGGTATCACCACCTTAAAAACGCATTATTATGGTAAGCCAGTCAAAGGGGCTTTTGTTGGATCGTTGGATTATGACGTTAATCCCTATTTCTCTTTCGGCGGTGAGGCTCAATCTGGAATTTTAGAGGGTGTTGATAACAGCCACCGATTTTACTACAAAACCAGTACGGATAATTACCTGGCTGCCAACCTGAACGTGAGAGTGGCGCTGGGCCAATTTTATCACTACTTTTCGCGGAATAAACTTAACGACGCGATTAAGAGACTGTACATTGGTACGGGGATTGGTGCAATACATACCAGGATTAAATTTACTTATAACGACGATCTGGCCTATACTGTATATGGGAGTCCGATCACCAGTTCCAACTCCATTTATTTCCCCTTGAACGTGGGCACCAATATTGACTTGCCAGGCATTTTAGGTCGCGATAAGTTAGCAATTAACCCCAACTATCAACTCAACTATGTAAACTCGCTATACACCGATGGTTTCAGAACATCCCCGCAAAGCCACCTCAGGGGATTTTACAGCCTGGTATCGGTGCGGCTTAAATATAAATTTTGAGTTTGGTTAATGGTTATTGAGTTAATGGTTATTGAGTTATTGGTTATTGGGTTATTAAGTTGCTGGAATTGCTTTGAGCTATTGGTTATTAAATTACTGGTTAATGGAGTTTAGGTTATTGTTATACTGATAACTAATTGATGATCAGGCAAAAAAATCACTTCCTACCTGTCTCCAAACCCAATAACTTACTAACTTAATAACCCAATAACTAACAAACCAACCTACTGTTGCTGCTGTTGTTGCTGCTGAATCATCTCCAGGTATTCGCGGTAGCTGTTTCTGGCAACAGGTTTTGCTGCTTTGGTTACGGGCGGTTCTTCGTGCAGTACACTTTCATAGTCAAAGTGTTCCTCGGCATCATCGGGGCTCCCTACAGATACCGTAACTTCCAGTTTGTGATCACCTGCGCCTTTGTACACGCCTTTTACCGGCGAACAGTCCGTAAAATTACGACCAACAGCCAGGCGCACATGATTTTCGTTCGCTATGATATTGTTGGTAGGATCGAGGCCCAACCAGCCATAATTGGGGATGTACGCTTCGGCCCAGGCATGCGTTGCACCTTCGCCACGCATACTGCTTTTTGATGTACAGATATAACCGCTCACATACCTTGCCGGTATATTGGCCACACGAAGCATCTCCATTAAAATATGGGCAAAATCCTGGCAAACGCCTGCCTTTAATTTCCAGATCTCATCCAGGGTAGTTTCAACGGTGGTAACCCCTTTAATATATTCAAAGTTTTCGTATACGTATTTGCAATACCGGGATGCTGTTTGGTAAGGTGTTTCGTTAACTTGTTTTTCGGCCTCTACTACGGATTTCATTTCGTTTAAGCCCGCAAAATATTCCTGCCTTAAAAAATCGATATAAGGCACCTGGTACCGCAGGCTCAATAAATCGTTCCACTGGTGTTCCGCAAACATATCGTCTACCGGGAAGGGTCTGTGTGTGGTGCTCACCTTAATTTTCGAAGATATTTCCAGTTGCAGGTGTGGCTCGATATAAGTAAAACTGCCAATTTCGTTACCGTAATAATCGGTATGGATATCAACTATCGGGTCGCCGCTTATTTTAAGGTCATGTTTAATTACCTCCTGAAATTGATCTTTAATCGGGAAAAGAATAATTTGATTGGCGCTATCTCGCACCACGCTTTCGTAGGTGTATTTGGTAACGTGGTGAATTTTAAATTCGGGCATAACAAATTTTTTGCAACATTAAATTAATAAACAGGAACGCAAGAATAGGTTTATGATTACGAATAAGCAAAATAATGTTCATTTAACATATTTCCGATTTTAAACAGTTCATTACGGATATTGGTGAGATATTCGTGCAGGCCCTCTTGCTGGATAGTTTTTACCGAGCTGTATTTGATGCTGCTTTGCAGTCGGCCTATCAGGAACGATAATTCGCGAAACTCATCGATGTTGCTTTCGCTTTTGAGGCGTTCAAAGTAACGTTGGATATGGTTAACCGAGTAAAGAACCGAGCGCGGAAAGTCATTATTAAAAACCACCTGCTCTAAAACGTTTTCGGCCTCAAAGCCTTTGCTCCGGTAGGTTTTAAGATAAATCTCGTAGCCGCCGAGCGATAGCAGCAAATGCTTCCAATAGGTAGTATCTGTAAGCAGGTCGGGATCGTCGTCAATAGAGCCAAACTTGGTGTCTAATATATCGACTGACTGGATGCCGCGCTCCAGATAATGTCCGATATTCATAAAGCTGCGGCCCTCCCCACGCTCCATGGTTATTTCCGTGGTGCCATAATAGAGCATCCCTTGCCTGATCAGGATATCGAGCGCCGTAATGGGGTCATCCTTTTGAAGCCAGAAGTTGAGCTTAGGATCACGTACGGCATGGTAGTATTCGTTTAAACACTGCCATAAATCCTTAGTGATATGCTCTTGCACACCGCGGGCGTTTTCCCTGGCCTGGGTAATGATATTCAATATCGAGTTGGGATTATCCCGGTCCAGCACCATGTATTTTAAAACCGAGCGGCTATCGTTCTCCAATACTTCAATTTCATCATCCTGTACACCGGCAAATATCCTGATCACCGGTTCCCAGGTAAACTTTTGAATTGTATCCTGCGACGATGCGTAATTAATTTTCAGCATCCGCAATATACCGTCACTGCGCTCAATGTAACGGCTCATCCAATATAAACTTGATGCTACCCTGCTTAACATGTATGTATAATGTTGTTCAATAGTACAATTAATTAAAGTAAAACCCAGGTATCTTTACTACCGCCACCCTGCGAGCTGTTTACCACTAACGATCCCTCGCGCAAGGCCACCCTGGTTAATCCGCCCGGAACAATCTCTATTCCGTCAGGCCCGCACAGGGCATATGGCCGCAAGTCGATCCGTCGTGGCGTGAGTGAACCCTGCATATAGCACGGCGCTGCCGAAAGGCTGATGGTTGGCTGCGCTATAAAATCGCGCGGGTTTTTAAGAATCTCGTTTTTATAATCCTCGGTTTCGGCTTCAGTTGCTGCGTGGCCCATCAACATACCATAGCCACCACTG
This sequence comes from Mucilaginibacter paludis DSM 18603, assembly GCF_000166195.2. Taxonomy (NCBI): domain Bacteria; kingdom Pseudomonadati; phylum Bacteroidota; class Sphingobacteriia; order Sphingobacteriales; family Sphingobacteriaceae; genus Mucilaginibacter; species Mucilaginibacter paludis. The sequence goes on along the minus strand of NZ_CM001403.1, from coordinate 3,099,449 downwards.
CCGTTGGTACGTTTTACCACCATTTTATTGATGTTTGAAAAAACGTATTCCTTCTCGTCGGGGTTGCCTAACTGGTAAGTGGGTACATTTTTTAACAGGGGTTCTTCGTTGAGGTAATAACGTATCATGTCTGGCACATATGAGTAGATGGCCTTATCATCTGCAACACCATTGCCTACTGCATTTACAATGGCCACGTTACCCTTCCGGTAAGCGCCCATAATGCCGGCCACACCTAATATGCTTGCCGGGTTAAATTCCAGCGGATCCAGATACTCGTCATCAACACGGCGGTAAATTACATCAACCTGCTGCAAGCCTGTAGTTGTTTTCATGTATACCTTGTGGTTATCAACAACCAGGTCGCGGCCTTCCACCAGCTCAACACCCATTAAACGGGCAAGCGTAGTATGCTCAAAATAGGCCGAATTATAAATACCCGGACTAAGCAAAACAATAACCGGGTGAGGTATTTGCCGCGGCGATAACGACAAAAGATTTTTATACAGGATGTTTGGATACTCGGTTACGCTGCGCACTTTGCATTGCGGGAGCAAGTCTGGGAACAGCCTCTTGGTAATTTCGCGGTTCTCCAGCATATAACTCACACCCGATGGGGTACGCAGGTTATCTTCAAGTACATAAAATGTTCCCTCGTGGTCGCGTATTAAATCAATGCCGGCTATGTGTACGTAAATATCGTAGGGTACTTTTACATTATACATTTCCCGCAAAAAGTGCGGGCACGAGTAAATAATATCGATGGGTACAATGCCATCCTTAATAATAAACTGGTTGCTGTATACATCCTTTAAAAACAGATTCAATACATGAAGGCGCTGTTTAATACCTTTCTCTACAAAGGCCCACTCATCCCCGGTGATGATGCGGGGAATAATATCGAACGGGAAAATTTTTTCTATCCCTTCGCCGCTGCTGTAAACGGTAAAGGTGATACCCTGGCTCATAAATAAGCGCTTGGCCAAATCCTCTTTCTTGTTTAGTTCATCAATTGATTCGCGGGTTAAATACTGAATAACCTTTTGGTAGTGGTCGCGGATTTTTGAATCGGAGCCAAACATTTCATCCCATGTACCAGGTGTTGGATGATAATTATTAAAATAAGCTGAATCTTGCATTGTTTAACCCTCCTTTCCGGTAATGATCTTTATCTACGGTTTAAAAATTGTAATTTATAAAGTAATTTTTAATAAAAAAAGAACCTATAATCAATAATGGTTATAAAATTTGAAAATTTATGCATTTAAAATGCATAAATTTTAAATAAAGGTCATAATTAAATACGGCTTCAATAATTTTAATTGAAATTATAAAATTTTCAATTCAATTACACAAAAAAAGGGGGCGTGAAATTAACACGCCCCCTTTTTTTAGATGGATAAATTTACTGATTATATTGTCCCGGTGGATTATTTGGAGCCCCTGGTTTACCCTGATCTTCTGGTACGCCTACTATTTTGTAGCTTGTTGATGTACCATCAGAAATTTCCTCGTAATAAACATCGTCAGGCGATACGAAGTATTTTTTACCTCCTATGTTTACGGTATGGCAGTCAGGCGGTAACTGAGCAACAATATCGCCAACCTGCGGCGGGGCTGGAGCTTGTGCCTGCCCGGTGTTTAATACACCATCCTTACCAACAATCTGGTAGCCTTTGGTTCCATCCTGATGAGCTACTTCTTTATAATAAACTCCGTTTAAAACATAGTACTGCTCATTGTTAATCATGATGGATTTGGCTTTAGCCGGAAGTTTTGGAACTTCGGCGCCCAGAGGTGGTGCTACAACCTGGTAATTGTCGTCATATTGCCTGTAATAAATTCCATCGTAACAGTAATACAGATCGGAGCCGAAATAAAACGGTAAATAGCCATAGGGTAAATAACCGATACTTAAGCCAATAGACGGATAGCCGTATCTGTAATAGCCACCCCAAAACGGGCGATAGCCAAAACCGATGCCTCCACGGAAACCAAAGCCAGGGCCACCGCGAAATCCGCCTCCACCCCTCATGCCGCCGCCACGTGGCCCTGGGCCCGCAGCGCTCGCGGCGTCAATAACCAGTAATGACATCGCCCCGATACAGAGCGCGGTCATGTTTTTTATAAAATGTTTCATGGTCTTAATCCTTTAATGCTGTTAACATTTATTTAACTAAAATATTGTTGCTGTATATGGCCTAAACGCACTTTTTTAATCTCGGTTTAATGTTGACACCTCTTTGCCGGAATTTCAACCGAAATGTTACAAAATTTCGGCCTTTTGGCCCTGTAGAATAAGGTTTTGCGCTGTTTGAGTAAGTGCAATATTATACTCGTTAGTTAAAGCGGCTTTGGAAAAATGTTGTTTTAAGCACAACAGGAAATTTTGTATAGCCGGGCTTTGCTTGCAGGTTGCCGCATACCAGGTGCGCCGGGCTATCGCTCTTGAAATGGGTATGGCTACTATATCCTTATGATCCAGGTATGGCTTCACAATCCAGTCGGCCATTACACCTATACCCAGCTCCGCGTTTACCATTTCAATGGTGGCATCGGTATAATGTATGCGGTGCAGGTTTTTTAATTTAACCTGTTGTATTTGTATCAAATGTTCTATCAAGGGGGTATCCTGGTACGAAGCATCGTACGACGGCATAATGAGTTCGGTATTTTCAAAATCTGATATCTCAAAAAAAGCCTTTTCGGCAAGCGGGTTGTTTTTAGATACCACCACCATTAACTGATCATCAAATACGGGTTCATAAAAAATATGCATGTTGGCCATTTGCGTGCGTACAATAGCCACGTCAAGATCTCCGCGAAGCAGGTACTCCAAAGGGCGCTTAGAAGCCTCGGAAACAATGTGGATATTGATATTTGGCGACGAGGTTTTATAGTTTTTAATAATGCCGGGTAGCCAGTGGTAAGCGGTATAACATTGGGTGCTGATGTTTAATTTGCCGGTTTTACCATTCTTTGAATTGCTGATATCCTCTTCTAATGACTTGATTTCGGTTAGTATTTTCTCTGCACTTTGTAAAAATCTTGTGCCAATATCGGTCAATTGCATCCTTTTACCCATCCGCTCAAATATTCTGGCGTCCGTTTCGCTCTCCAGCTCTTTAAGCTGATGGCTCAACGCAGATTGCGTTAAATGCAGCGCCAGGGCCGATTTGGTGAGTGTTCCTTCCTTCGAAATAGTTTCTATCAGCTTAAAATGATGGAGTGCAATATTCATTATGAATTTTATTAATAGTTTTTACAAATTTAATTCATTTCTTTCATACTTACACCAACTATACATTTGCGTCGTCAATCCGAAAATAATTTATTCTGCATGTTAAAAAAACGTAATATATGTTTAGCTGTCGTATTAATGCTTTGTGGATTAACGGCAAGCAGCCAACAAAAAGTACTCACCTTAAAAGATGCTATCCAAACCGGGTTAAATAACTACGGTACTATCAAGGCAAAGGCCAACTACGTTAGTGCGTCGGTATCAAATGTTAAAGAGAATCGCCGTGAGCAACTGCCCGATCTTAACATCTCCGCCCAGCAGGATTACGGAACCATTAACAGTCAGTTTGGTCCATCCTATGGTTACCGCGGTTTGAGTGTTTCCTCATCAGGGCCTACGTTGCCCAACCAAAATTGGAACGCCGCTTTTGGTTCATTATACCTGGCCAATATCAACTGGGATTTTTTCTCGTTCGGTAAAGCGCGTGGTAAAGTTAAAGTAGCGCAGGCTTCGTTGAATCGTGATCAGGCCGACCTTACACAGGAGCAGTTTCAGCACGAGATACGGGTATCTACCGCTTACCTCAATTTGTTAGCGGCCCAGCAGCTAAGCCGGGCGCAGCAAAAAAATCTGGATCGGGCCGGCGAAATACTAAAGGTGGTTGTATTGAGGGCCAAAAACGGCCTGAATGCGGGCGTAGATTCATCCTTGGCTAATGCTGAAGTATCGAGCGCCAAAATTGCCCTCACAAATGCCCGCGATTTTGAACAGACGCAGGCCAGCCAGCTGGCACAGCTGTTGGGCATCACGGCCCAGAATTTTAACCTGGACAGTTTATTTGTCACTACGATACCTAAGGCGATTGATCCGCAATCGCGCTTCAAACCGGAAGATCATCCTGTACTGAAGTTTTATCAAAACCGGATAAACTACAGCGACGCCCTTGCTAAGTACTATAAAACATTCAGCTATCCTACTTTCTCCGTCTTTGGAATTATGCAGGGGCGTGGTAGCGGCTTTGGATCGGGCTACGGGGTAAACAACCTTAACGATTATAGCTCAAACTATGGCGCCGGCGTAAACCCTACAAGAGGCAACTATTTATTTGGCATCGGGATGATATGGAACTTAACCAGCCCTTTGCGGGTACACCAGCAAGTGGAAGCCCAGCAGTACAACTCCTTAGGTTTAAAAAACGAGTACGATGTAGTTGATCAGAATTTGAGAAACCAGGCGCTGCTGGCAGAAACCAGGATAGAAAACGCGCTTAGAAATTACCGCGAGGCACCGGTAGGTTACAAAGCCGCATCGGATGCGTTTTTACAGAAAAGCGTACTCTATAAAAATGGATTAACCACCATTGTAGATGTTACGCAAGCTTTGTATGCCCTTAACCGTGCAGAAACAGATCGTTATATAGCCTACAATAATGTTTGGCAGGCCTTGCTTTATAAAGCGGCCTCAAACGGCGATTTCGGGATATTTATTAACGAATTTTAGTGTTTGGCCCTGGGCCGCTAATCCTTACATTTTGAGTATTTAATAATATGGGTTTAATTAAAAGTGCATTAAGAAAGCCAATTACCATACTGGTTATTGTAGCGGGGGTATTCTTTTTTGGTATAAACGCCGTACGCAATATTAAGGTAGATATTTTCCCCGATCTCAATCTGCCGGTAATTTACATTTCGCACCCTTACGGCGGCTATACACCCAACCAGATGGAGGCTTACTTTGGTAAGCAGTACGTTAACTTGCTGTTATATGTGTCCGGCGTTAAAAGTATCGAAACCAAAAACATTCAGGGTTTAACTTTAATTAAACTCACCTTTTACGAGGGCACCAATATGGCGCAAGCCTCGGCCGAGGTAACGGCATTTTCTAACCGGGCGCAGGCCATATTCCCCAATGGCTCCAATCCGCCTTTTATTCTGCGCTTTGATGCATCAACCCTCCCGGTAGGGCAATTGGTACTGAGCAGCCCCAAACGAACGAACAACGAGTTGCTCGACCTGGCTAACGTTTACGTTCGCTCCGGCTTTACATCCATCCCCGGCTTAATAGCACCTGCGCCATTTGGCGGTAATACCCGGGCGGTGGTTATTAAGGTTGACCCTCAATTAATGCGGTCGCATAACCTTACCCCAGATCAGATTGTTACCGCTATACGGGTTAATAATCAAACCTCGCCGGCGGGTAACGTTCGCGTTGGCAACCTTAACTATTTTACACCCACCAACACCACCATTAAAAATGTAAAGGATTTTGAAAACATTCCGCTGTTTAAAGGGGGCATTCAAACTTTGTTTTTAAAGGATGTAGCCACTGTTGAGGATGGTGCCGATATCACCAGCAGTTATGCCCTGGTTAACGGCAAGCGTTCGGTTTATCTGCCCATCACTAAGTCGGCTGATGCCTCAACCTGGGAAGTAGTTCAAAATCTAAAAAAAGCAATCCCCCGTTTCCAGGCTTTATTGCCCGATGATGTTAAACTCTCGTACGAGTTCGACCAATCAGTATACGTAATTAACTCGGTGAAGAGTTTAATTACCGAAGGTGCCATTGGCGCTATATTAACCGGTTTAATGGTATTGCTGTTTCTGGGCGACAGGCGCGCGGCTTTAATTGTGATCATCACCATACCTATCTGTATCATATCCGGGGTGATGTTTTTATACCTGTTCCATCAAACCATCAATATCATGACATTGAGCGGACTTTCGCTCGCCATCGGTATCTTGGTTGATGAATCCACGGTAACTATCGAAAACATCCACCAGCATATGGACATGGGTAAACCCAAGGCCCTGGCCATTTGGGATGCCTGCCGCGAGATCGCTTTCCCCAAATTGCTTATCCTGTTTTGTATCCTGGCGGTGTTTGCACCCGCCCTAACCATGAAGGGTATCCCCGGAGCTTTGTTTTTACCCTTGGCCCTGGCCATTGGATTCTCCATGATCACGTCGTACCTGCTTTCGCAAACCTTTGTGCCTATTATGGCCAACTGGTTAATGAAAGACCATAATGTAGATGCACAGCACCAGGAGAAGGATTATGTGCTTGATGAAGGACACGATAGTGCCGAACAAAAATTGGCCGCTTTAAATAGGGCAGAACATGAACCCGAAGAAAAAAAATCACGATTCGAGAGAGTTCGCGAACGCTATTTGGTGTTTGTAAGCCGTATTATTGTCTATAGCAAAAGTATTGTAACGGTTTATATCGTGGCAGCAACTGCCTTAGCCCTGTTATTGCTTTTAACTATCGGCCGCGATGTATTGCCTAAAGTAAATGGTGGCCAGTTCCAGGTAAGGCTACGTGCACCCGACGGTACGCGGCTTGAACGTACCGAAGTAGATATGGTTAAAACCCTGCACGTACTGGAAGAGCTGGTTGGCAAAAAAAACATTGCTGTTACATCGGCTTTTGTTGGGCAACACCCCGGTCAGTTTTCTACCAGCCCCATCTATTTGTTTATGGCTGGCCCACAGGAGGGGGTACTACAAGTTAATCTTGATGAAGATTATAAGGTTAACCTCGACGATTTGAAAGAGCGTTTCCGCCGCCAGATGAAAAAGGAATTGCCCGATGTTAAACTTTCTTTTGAGCCGATAGAGCTTACCGATAAAATATTGAGCCAGGGATCGCCAACACCTATAGAGGTGCAGATATCCGGCAAGAATAAAAAGTTACTGGCGGCGTATGCCGATACCGTAATTAACCGAATGGATAAAATTAAATACCTGCGCGATGTGCAGCTGGGTCAGGCCATCAAGTATCCGGCTATCAATATCAACATCGATCGTACCAGGGCAGCGCAATTGGGTGTTGGGGTTGATGATATTTCGCGCTCCCTAATAGCCTCCACATCCTCATCCCGCTACACAGAAAAAAACGTGTGGATGGACGAGAAGATAGGCTTAACTTATAACGTGCAGGTAGAAGTGCCCGAATATAACATGGCCAGCGTAAATGATATTGGCGAAATACCTGTATTAAGTAACTCAACAAGGCCGGTGCTAAGGGATGTTGCCGATATTAAGCGCGATACAACCTATGGCGAAAATGACGACTTAGGGGCTTTGCCCATTATGTCGGTAACGGCCAATTTAAACAACATGGATTTAGGTACCGCTAACACCGATGTGCAAAAAGCCATTAAATCTATTGGTAAACTACCCCGGGGGTTAAATATAGAAACCAAAGGTTTAACTACAACACTAACAGAAACACTGGATAGCCTGCAAAACGGTTTAATAGTGGCTATTATTGTGATATTTTTAATGCTGGCAGCAAACTTCCAGTCGTTTAAAGTATCGTTGGTGGTTTTATCAACTGTACCGGCGGTATTGTTAGGCTCGTTGCTGCTGCTGCGGTTAACCGGATCAACCTTAAACTTACAATCGTATATGGGGATGATCATGTCTGTCGGGGTATCTATTTCTAACTCCGTATTGCTCATTACCAATGCTGAGCAGTTGCGGATGCATAGCGGCAATGCTATTGAGGCTGCCAAAGAGGCCGTTGCCCTAAGAATGCGACCTATTGTGATGACCAGTTTGGCCATGATAGTAGGTATGATACCGATGGCATCCGGCTTAGGCGAAGGTGGCGATCAGGCATCACCCTTGGGCCGCGCGGTTATTGGCGGTTTATTTATGTCAACCATAGCCGCATTATTTGTTTTACCACTTGTTTTTGCCTGGGTACAGAGTAAAACAACCACACAATCAGTTTCTTTAGATCCAGAAGATAAAGAAAGTAAACACTACATTCCATCGCATCATGATCATAACTAATTTAAAAAGAGCATCCGTTTTTACAACAATAACACTGTTAGCCATTTCGGGCCTGAGTTCATGTGGGTCGAAAGATAAAGGCAAGGAGGCCGCTGACCAGCAAACAGACTCTATCCCGGCGCTTGCCGTTGTGCCTTTGCAGAAAGGTATATTATCTTCGGAATTAAAAATGCCTGGCGAGCTTACACCTTACCAACAGGTTGACCTGTATGCTAAAGTAAGCAGCTTTGTAAAAAAAGTTTATGTTGATGTGGGCTCCGAGGTAAAGCAGGGGCAATTGCTCATCAGCATGGAAGCACCCGAAATAAACTCGCAGCTGGCGGAGGCAAAATCTAAAATAGCTACCCAGCAAGCAATTTATATGGCCAGCAAAGCCAATTACGACCGCTTGTTTGAAACCAGCAAAACCCCCGGAACCATATCCGGTAACGATCTGGACCAGGCCGCTGCTCGTAAAAACTCCGACCAGTCGCAATTGGAGGCCGCCAAAGCCGCTTACCAGGCCGTTGCCGCAAACTTGTCTTATCTAAACATCCGTGCACCGTTTGATGCTGTGGTAAGTGCCCGTAACACCAACCCTGGGGCTTATGTAGGCCCAACTGGCAAAGGCTCGGATATGCCATTGCTGGTATTACAGCAACAAAAAAGGCTGCGTTTGGTGATCTCCGTACCCGAGGCCTATTCGGGTATTTTAAAGCAGAAAAACAAAGTAAGCTTTACGGTACGCTCTATGCCGGGGCAAAAGTTTCAGGCTACGGTTAACCGGATGGCGGGATCGTTAGATATTCGCCTGCGTTCTGAGCGATTGGAGATGGATGTGTATAACAATGATAAAACACTGTTGCCAGGTATGTATGCCGAAGTAAGCATGGATATGCCTGCTAAAGACAGTACGTTTATTGTTCCGCGGACAGCGTTGGTGATGTCGACCGAAAAAGTTTTTGTAATCAGGGTGGTTGATAATAAAGCCGAATGGGTGGATGTACAAAAAGGCCGCGAGGCCGATGGCAAAGTGGAAATTTATGGCGATTTAAAACCCGGCGACGAGATAATTACAGCTGCCAACGATGAAATACGTGATGGAGAGCCGGTGCGTAAGCGGAAAAAATAAACTAAATTGTTAAATAAGCCCTATCAGGTATAGGGTCAGGTTTTATTATTTTTATAGAGTACCAGTAAAGGTGAGTTAACCTATCCTCTATCATAATACGGCAGTGTTAGTTTTCTACAGAAACGTCAAATTCCGACGATTCGCGTATGAAAAGCTCCGTATCGAGCATCCTGGTTTCAAATTCGGTAACCGGGTATTTGCTTTCAATCAGTTGGATAAGCATTTCGGTGGCTATCTGTCCTATTTTAAAAGCCGGTTGGCGTACCGTAGTCAGCGCGGGACTAAACAGTTCCGCATAATCCGAATTGGTAAACCCGGCCATAGAAATGTCAGACGGTACCTTTAAGCCGTGTTTTTTAAGTGATATTAAACAGCCTGTACTCAGCCTGTCGCCTGCTACAAAAACAGAGTCGGGGCGATCTGGTAAAGTAATCAACCGTTTAACCGCCACTTCAACTTCCTCCTGTATCATCCCCCCGTGCATACAGTTTTGCAGATAGTCAGGGTTAAAAGGGATTTTGTACTTGGCCAGTGCCGCCTTATAGCCCTCAAGCCGCTCTATACTAATAGACAGTTGCGGCGAACTGGTTAGGTGGCCTATGCGGCGGAAGCCCGCCTTAATTAAATGCTCAGTGGCCGAAAATGCCCCTTCGTAATTATTGGCAATTACCTTGTGTGTGTCAATATCATTGGTTACCCTATCGAAAAACACCATAGGCAGCCCCTTTTCATGTAAATATTTCAGATGCGAAAGATCCTGCGTTTCTGATGAGAGCGAGATCAGCAACCCGTCTACAGAGCGGGATGCCAAATGTTGCACGTTTACCACCTCGCGCTCGCTTGATTCGTGTGTTTGAGTAATAATAACGTGATAGCCCCGGCTATAAGCAATGGATTCGATGCCATTAATAGCCTGCGAAAAGTAATTGTTGGCAACCTCGCACACCACCACGCCTATAGAATGGCTGCGGCGCTCCTTCAAACTCAAAGCTATCGGGTTAGGATGGTAGTTTATTTTTTCGGCGTATTCGAGCACCAGTTTTTTTGTTTCAGCGCTTATTTCGTACCCGCCCCTTAATGCCCGCGACACTGTAGAAGTTGAAAGCCCGAGTGCCTTTGCAATATCTTTTATGGTTATAGGCTCAAACATATTTTCTATTTAACTACTCAATATATGGACAAAAGGTTAAAAGCTCAAAATTCGTGCCTGGCAAATATAATATCAATTTTTTAAATAAACCCGGCAACGTTGCCGGGAACGATTGCACAAATAATTATGCATGCATTGCAGTTTTATTCAATTCAAGAACTATAATTTAGAGCTATCAATTTAAACAAACCCGATAATTAATAACCAATTAGGCTTAAGCTGTAACGGCTGAGTTGTTTTTATACCTTACAAAGACCAAATGAATGATGGATCTGAGCCCTGGAATCAAATTGTTTTGGATATAATTCAACCGATTGCAAAATTGTATTAACTGGTATTTTTATTAAAAAATAAATTGTAACCTAATATTCTAAAGCTCAACTTAACCACTTGTGCTGATGTTTGAATGCGTTTTGTTTATAAACTAAATTTTAAATTAATGAGAAAAGTTTTACTTCTTTTTGCGGCGTTATTTACATTGCTTTTAGTAAAAGCAAATGCCCAAACCCGGCAAATTACCGGTACCGTAATTGAAAACGGAACCAATGAACCCGTAATTGGTGCGTCCGTTTTAGTAAAAGGTACGTCGAACGGAACGCAAACCGATGTTGATGGTAAATTTAAACTATCGGTTTCCTCCAAAGGCGATATCACCTTAATAGTACGCTTTATAGGGTACAAAACTCAGGAAATTGCCCTGGCTGGCCGTTCTGCTATTAAAGTTACGCTTCAAACCGATGCTGTCGAACTAAACGAAGTTGTAGCTATCGGCTTTGCAACAGTTAAACGCAGGGATTTGGCAGGCGCCGTTTCATCGGTTACAGCAAAGCAGCTACGGGATATCCCGATTAACTCCGCAGGCGAGGCTTTGGCGGGCAGATTGGCCGGGGTCCAGGTAACCAAATCTGAGGGCTCTCCTGATGCTGATGTTCGTATCCGGATTCGTGGAGGAGGATCAATAACCCAGGATAATTCGCCGCTGTATATTATTAATGGCGTGCAGGTGGAAAATGGCCTGTCGTCGTTATCTCCACAAGACATTGAATCAATTGACGTTCTGAAAGACGCCGCATCAACCTCCATATATGGTGCACGTGGGGCCAACGGTGTTGTTATTATTACAACCAAGGGCGGCCACGAAATGCCTACAACAGTTAGTTATAACGGGTTTGTCGGCGTTAATACCTTAGCAAAGGAACTTAAAGTATTAAACCCGTATGATTTTGTGGTTTATCAGTACGAAAGAAACCGTTTCACCTCTGACAGTACAAGCTTTATCGCCGACTACGGCCCAACGTTCAGCGGCCTATCTGCCTATCAAAACGTACCTTTTGTTGACTGGCAAAAAAAGGCTTTAGGCCGCCACGGGTTTCAGCAAACACATAATATCAGTATAGCAGGTGGTACAAAAACCACTCAATTTAATGTGAGTTTTACTAATAATGAGCAGGCAGGTACTGTGGTTAATTCAGATTATTCCCGTAACTTGTTAAGTTTCAGGTTTGATCACACTGCAACCGATCATTTTAAGTTCGGCTTCAACGTGCGCTACAACAACCAGGTGGTAAACGGAGCCGGTACATCAAATGCCGGGAGCTCCACCTACAATAATTTAAGAAACAGCGTAAAATATCGCCCGTTTGATGTTCCAGGTATTCCCGATGATGTGATTGATCCCAATTATCTGGCCGAAACCAACGCTGCGGGTAATAATGTGGGTGTCTTAAATCCAATTGTAAACTCGGCAGCCCAATACCGGAAAAATACCACTACGGTAACAAATTTAAATGGATATGCCAATTATACCTTTAATAAATACTTGTCATTCAAGTCCACCCTTGGTGTAGATTTTAATGATCAGAAACAAAATGCATTTGATGATGTAATCACATTCAATGCACGTATTAATGGTGCCGGTTTGCCTATTGTAACCCTCACAAATTTAAACTTAAATACCTTAGATCTGTCGAACGTTTTGTCTTTTTCAAATGCGGCCAACAATCCTAAACACCACGATATCACTGTTGTATTAGGTAACGAGTTTTATAACCAGCATGCCGAGGGCTTAAGTTATACTTATAAAACTTACCCCAATGGCATATCTGCCACAGATGCTATCAATCAGCCTAATTTGGGTATTTTATCTCCGGGTAACCCAGTACCCACCAATTATACCAATCACTTACTGTCATTTTTTACCAGGTTAAATTATACATTAGATAAAAAATACCTGGCTCAATTCACCATCAGGGCCGATGGTTCATCAAAATTTAGCGATGGCAACCGCTGGGGATATTTCCCATCAGGCTCGCTGGCATGGAAAGTAAGCGACGAAGACTTTATGAAGGATTTTAAAGCCTTGTCGAACATTAAGTTAAGACTAAGCTATGGAACATCGGGTAATAACCGGATCAACGACTATCTTTACCAGACCGCATTTGCCGCTAATGCCATCTATCCCTTAAACGAAAATACATCTAACATAGGCTTTAGTTCGGCAACCCTGGCAAACTTAGACCTGAAGTGGGAAACCACCGTATCCAAAAACATAGGCGTGGATTTTGGGATACTGAATGACCGGATCCAGGTATCTGTTGATGCTTACAGAAACGTAACTAAAGACCTGTTACTGAGTGCTAATATCCCAACAAGCTCCGGTTACCAAACCCAGTATCAAAACGTGGGTAAAACATCCAATCAAGGGATTGAAACCCAGATTAATGCGACAGTGATCAGGAAAAAGAATTTTAACTGGACCGCCAACTTTAACATATCTTACAATACCAATAAAATTTTAGCGCTTGCATCCGGACAGGATTTTTATCTGCAATCATCCGGTTATGGAGTTTCGGGTACGCCTGCCGATTTTATCGTAAAGGTAGGGCAGCCGGTTGGTACTGCTTATGGTTATGTTGCCGATGGTTTTTACACCACCAACGATTTTACCTACGATGCCGCCACCAGAAAATATACCCTGAAATCGGGCGCGGGTTATGTTGACCCTTCTAAAATCATCGGAACACCAGTGCCCGGAATGGTTAAGTTTAAAGTTACATCGGCTAACCCTACCTACAATGCAAATGGTAACCCGGTGTTATCTGACGCGGACAGGACCGTGTTGGGCAATACCAATCCTAAATTTACAGGTGGCCTCAATCAACAGTTTACCTACAAAAACTTTGACATGAGTGTTTTCCTCAATTTTCAGGCAGGTGGAAAAGTATTTAACGCTAATAAAATTGAGTTTACCAACGGATACACATCAAATACCAATTTACTTGCCAGCGCAGCAGGCCGGTGGAAAACCATTGATGCTAACGGCAACCAGGTTGAAAATATAGCGAACGCCACCGGTGTTCCTCTTGATCAACTTGCAGCAATTAACGCCAACGCCACAACTTCTATTCCGGTTACAGGCAGCGCGGCCTTTTATTTAACATCCGATTATCTGGAAGACGCCTCATTTATACGTATAAACAACGTAACCATTGGATATACCTTTGCAAACCAATTTTTGAAAAAAATAAAAGTAAGCAAGCTTAGAGTTTACGCCACCGGAAATAACCTCGGCATTATAACAGGGTACTCCGGCTATGATCCTGATGTAAATACCAGGCGTTCAACCGGTGTTACACCTGGGGTTGATTATGCGGCTTACCCTCGCAGCAGGTCGTACATTTTTGGTGTAAATCTAAGTTTATAACATCCATCAATTTGATTCAAATGAAAAAGAAATTAATATATAGCATGCTCATGATAGCTGTTACGTCAACAGTATCCATGATAAGTTCATGTAAAAAATACCTGACTGAGACGCCTGCTGCCGCTTTCTCAACTGCCGCCGCGTTCAGTAACGTGGCTATGGCTACCGATGTGGTAATGGGAGTTTATGCAAGATTGTCTGGCGATTCTGGTTACGGTATCAGGTTGAGCATGTATTTTCCCTACGATAATGATGAAATGCTTGGAGCATCAAGCAATACTTCGCCCGATGGCGACAGGAGGGATATTGCCCGCTACGGTGCCACCCAAACCAACGGCCAGATAGAAGGACCACTCGAAAACTTATATACTGGCATTGAAAGAGCCAACATTTGTATTAAATACATCCCATTAATGAGCCAATATACCAATGGCAGCTCAAGCGACCAGGCCACGTTGAAAAGATTGTATGGCGAAGTATTAACACTAAGGGCGCAGTTTTATTTTGAAATCATCAGAAACTGGGGTGATATGCCCGCCCAGTTTATCCCATCTGCCGATATGCCTACATTGGTCATTCCTAAAACCAATCGCGATGTAATTTATGATCATATCCTGGATGACTTGCTTACCGCCGAGCCATTGGTACCCTGGAGGACGGATGCCGGGGTTACCAGAGACGAGCGTATTACCAAAGGAGCGGTAAAGGGGTTGAGGGCGAGGATAGCTTTATTTAGAGGAGGCTATTCTTTAAGAAACGATTCAAAAATAATGGAACGCCGGTCAGACTATTTGAAATATTACCAGATAGCCCTGAGCGAGTGTGCCGATGTGATTGCAAGTAATGCTCATGGCTTAAATTCGAGCTACCAGGCCTTGTTTAAAAATTATGTGGATGCACATACGCTTGACCCTACCGGCGAAATTTTATTTGAAGTTGCCATGGCTGGCGGAAGCGGTACTGCAGACAGTAAACTGGGTTATTATGATGGCCCGCGTTTGGTAAACGGATCAAGCAGCTACGGTAATTCAAGTATATATATTTTACCAACCTATTTTTACGCGTTTGATCAGAATGATACCCGCCGCGATGTAACCGTAGCGCCTTATTATGTAAATATTGATGGCACAAAAGTTTTGCAAAAGTTGGTATCGTTAACTACCGGCAAATTTAGACGCGACTGGATAACTAATCCTGGATTTGTTGGGCTGGCCTACACTGGTTCACAGTATTTTGGTATCAACTGGCCTATACTACGTTATTCGGATATCCTGCTGATGTATGCCGAGGCGGATAACGAAATTAACCAGAAACCAAGTGCAACCAGCATTCAATATTTTAACCAGGTACGTGCGCGTGGTTTTGGCGGTAACACGGCTTTAATAGGAACCACACCAACCACTTATGATGCGTTTTTTACCGCGATAATGAACGAAAGGTCGTTCGAGTTTGGTGGCGAAGGAATACGTAAATATGATTTGATCCGCTGGAATAAACTTTACACCAATATTTTAGCTACAAGGGCAAATTTAACTTTGATGATGAACAAACAGGCGCCTTATAATAACCTGCCACAATCCATGTACTATCTTACCGGCCAGCAGTCTATTGTGTACAGCAACTCTTTATATGCCCCTACGCCATCAGCAACACCTACCGGTTATACCAAAATAGGTTGGGTAAGTTCGCTTACCAATACAGGTACCATACCCTATATTGATTATGTTGCTAAGTTTTTTACGCCTAATAACGGTGAGCTATTACCCATCCCGCAGGCAACAATGCAAGCTAATCCCTTACTTTCGGGCCAGCAAAATCCCGGATATCAATGATAATATTACATAAAAGGCCGCTTTTTTGAAGCGGCCTTTTTTTAATTTTAGATCGGCAAAATAAAACCTGTCTTAAGTTAACTGTCCCATGAGATCACCCCTGTTTAAAATCATCCCCGCCTTGCTGTTATTATCGTTGGTATCTTTCACTGCCAGTCAGCAAAATAATATCAAAGTTTACCTCATCGGCGATTCTACCATGGCTAATAAGCAGGTAAAAGCCTATCCTGAAACAGGCTGGGGAATGCCCTTCGTTTATTTCTGGGATAGTACGGTTACGGTTGATAACCGTGCTCAAAATGGGCGCAGCACCAAAACCTTTATTAACGCTAAGCTGTGGGAACCCGTTGAACGCGATTTGCAGGAAGGCGATTATGTATTGATCCAGTTTGGCCATAACGATGAGGTGCCCACCAAAGGCAGTTATATTAATGAGGAAGGTTTTAAAACGAACCTGGTTAAGTTTGTAACCGAATCCAGAAATAAAAAAGCTATCCCGGTGCTGATTACGCCGGTTGCCCGCCGTAAATTTAACGCCGCCGGTAACATTGAAGAAACTCATGCCGTATATGCTGAAATTGTACGCCAGGTTGCCGCCGAACAGCATGTGCCTTTGATTGACCTGGATAAGGAAAGCCAGGAAGTATTGCAGAAATTAGGCCCGGATGCGTCAACCTTATATTATAACCACCTGGCTCCCGGCGAAAACCCCAATTACCCGGATGGCAAAATAGATGATACCCATTTTAGTGAATTAGGTGCCCGCAAAATGGCCGAAATTGTTTTGGCAGATATTAAAAGTTTAAAGCTTGAACTGGCCGCCAGAATATGGAAACCCGAAGTTAAACCTGTAACCAAGTAATATGCAACATCTATTAAAAAAAAAGCTTAACAGGTTATCCGTTTTAAGTTTGTTGTTGCTGATGTCGTTCAGCTTGCCCGAGCCCCCCAAAATCAAGGTATACCTTATCGGCGATTCAACGATGTGTTTGTATAAAGGCAAACAACTCCCGCTAACGGGCTGGGGAATGCCTTTTGCCGATTATTTTGATAGCGGCGTTAGTATTGATAACTGCGCCAGGGGTGGCCGCAGCACTAAAACCTTTGTGGCCGAGAACCGCTGGAGGCCTATAGCCGACAGCCTGAAAGAAGGCGATTATGTGATGATCCAGTTCGGCCATAACGATGAGGCTAAAACACCTCAGCACCCGGAACGATATACACCGGTACCCGATTATAAAAATTACCTGGTTGGCTTTATTAACGATGCGCGTAAAAAAAAGGCAAACCCAATACTGATTACCCCGGTAAGCCGCCGCAGTTTTGATAAAGATGGCAAGGCGCTTGAAACCCATGTTGAATACTCAAAGGCGGTATTAGAAGTAGGTGAGCAATACCACGTAGCGGTAATTGACCTGGACAGAAAGAGCCGTGAGCTGTTTCAGCAATTGGGGCTGGTTAAAACGCAGATGCTGTTTATGGACCTGGATACGGCCGAGCACCCTAATTACCCGTTGGGACGAAAAGATAATACTCATTTTAACGAAACAGGCGCCCGTATGCTGGCTCAAATTATCCTGAATGACCTAAAGGAAAAAAAGATAGCCCTGGCCGATCATATTGTAAAAGGCAACAATAAGCCAACCGTTAACCCCCAGGCAAAATGAAAAGGTTTATGCTGATAAGCGTTGCGCTGGCATGCTTTGCAGGGGCAAATGCGCAAAGGCGTTTAACCGTTGCCCAGGATGGCAGCGGCAACTATCAAACCGTGCAGGCAGCTCTTGATGCCATCCCGCTCAATAATAAAAAGCCTTTGGTGGTGTATATAAAAAACGGCTTATATAAAGAAAAACTGCATCTCGATTCGGGCAAAAATTTTGTCACCTTAACCGGCGAATCAAAGTTTAATACCATCCTTACTTATGATGATCATCCCGGCAAGGTATCCGCCAGGGGCGATAGTATTAACACCCGGACGTCATACAGTTTTTTGGTGGCGGCCGATAACTTTAGCGCCAGTAACATTACTTTTAGAAACGATGCCGGTTTTACCGCCGGGCAGGCCGTAGCCGTTGAAGCACGGGGCGACAGGGCCGCATTTACCAATTGCCGTTTTATTGGGAACCAGGATATTTTATTTATGAACGGCGAAAACAGCCGCCAGTATTATAAGGATTGCTATATAGAAGGTACCACCGATTTTATTTTTGGTGCAGCAACAGCCTGGTTTGAGCAGTGCCACATCCACAGCAAAAAAAACTCGCATATTACGGCCGCTTCAACCCCACAAAACCATGCCTACGGTTATGTGTTTAACGATTGTACCCTAACCGGGGACAGTACGCTGCATGCGGTATCCTTAGGCAGGCCGTGGCGACCTTACGCCTGGGTAACTTATATACATTGTTACATGGGCCAGCAGATAAAGCCCGAAGGCTGGTCGAACTGGAACAAAACCGAAAGCTTTAAAACCGCCCGGTACTTTGAATATCAAAACTATGGTCCCGGCGCTTCGGCATCGGGCAGGGTATCGTGGTCGCACCAGTTAACACCTGCCGAAGCTGGTAAGCTCACCCTAAAAGCGGTGTTAGGCGGAAAAGATAACTGGAACCCTGGGTTAACCAATTAACATACATCACTCATCATAAATAGATCTAATGAAAAAATTACTGTTTATTTCTTTTTGTATAGCAGCATGCGGCCTGGGTGCCCAAGCCCAAACTGCAGGCCCATACTCCTGGAGCAATTTGCCTAAGGCGGCAGTTCCCACGTTTAAAAAAGATACTTTCAACATTATTAAATACGGCGCCGTTGCCGATGGCATTACGCTAAACACCAAAAGCATCAACAATGCTATTGACGCCTGCAGCAAAAACGGCGGCGGTGTAGTATTGATTCCGCAAGGTTTATGGATGACGGGGCCTATCGTACTAAAAAGCAATGTCAACCTGCATATCGACCGTGCAGCCATGGTGCAGATGACCGACGATAAAAGCCAGTACCCTTTGGTAGAGGGTAATTATGAGGGCCACGCCGCGGTGCGTAATCAATCGCCGGTATCGGGCACCAATTTGGTGAATATTGCTATTACCGGTGGCGGTATTATTGATGGCAATGGCACCGGGGTATGGCGTGCCATTGGCAAAGACAGGCTCACCGAAAGCGAATGGAAGGAACTGGTAGCATCGGGCGGTGTGGTTAGCGAAAACGGCAAAAGCTGGTACCCATCACAGAGTTACGCTAAAGGCAATGCCATTAAGGATGTAAGCTTGCTTAAACCCGGAAAAAGCCTGAGCGATTACGAAGAGTATAAGGATTATTTCCGCCCCAATATGGTGGTTTTAACAGGCTGCAAAAAGATCCTGCTAAGCGGCACAACTTTCCAGAACTCGCCCAACTGGTGCCTTCATACTTTGTTGTGTGAAGATTTAACCTTGCAGGATGTGCATGTAAGAAACCCCTGGAACGCGCAGAATGGCGATGCGATAGATGTAGAATCGTGCAGGAACGTATTGGTGGAGAACAGCACTTTTGATGCGGGCGACGATGGTCTTTGCATTAAGTCGGGCCGGGATGAAGAGGGCCGTAAACGTGGTGTGCCAACCGAGAATGTAGTAATGCGCAACAATATTGTTTACCGTGCCCATGGCGGCTTTGTAATAGGCAGCGAAATGAGCGGCGGTGCCAGGAATATCTTTGTAAGCGATTGTACCTTTATAGGTACCGATATAGGCCTGCGTTTTAAAACCGCGAGGGGCCGGGGCGGTATTGTAGAAAATATCTACATCAAAAACATCAGCATGCGTGATATTTTGCACGAGGCTATTTTGTTCGATATGTACTACATGTCGAAAGCCGGATCAACGCTGGGTTTAAAAACCTTTCCGCCGGTAACCGAGGCTACACCACAGTTCCGTAATTTTTATGTGAGCAATGTGGCCTGCAACGGTGCCGAAACCGGGATTTTTGTGCGCGGCCTGCCCGAGATGAGTATCAAGAACATTTATCTTGAAAACATGGTGTTAAAGGCCGATAAAGGTGCCGAACTGATTGAAGCGAATAACATCAGCCTGAAAAACATCACCCTCGAAAGCAAAAATACCAAACCGCTCATCAATATCGAGAACAGTACACAAATTAAACTGGATAATATTAAATATACCCATGCCGAGCAGCTTTTAACCATCCAGGGCGAAAGATCGGCGCAGATCCAGCTGATCAATACCAATACATCGAATGCCAAAACTAAAGTTGAGTTTACTTCTGGTGCTGAAAGTAAGGCTCTGATAAAATAATACGGTAATGAAAAAGATATCGCTCTTTACTTTATTGCTGTTCGTATTTGCCCGTTTAACAGCTCAGGGTCCGGTTTACCCCAAAGAGTTAACCGTGGCCCCCGATGGAAGCGGCAATTATAAAACTATACAGGAGGCAGTTAACTCGGTAAGAGACTTTGGCCAGCGCGTGATTATCCATATCAAAAAAGGAATTTATCACGAAAAACTGGTTATACCGGCCTGGAAAACACAGATCAGTTTAGTTGGCGAGGATAAGGTAAATACGGTGATTACCAACAACGATTATTCGGGTAAGCCCAACCCCGGAGGTAAGGATGCCTTTGGCAAACCAGAGTTTACTACTTATACATCGTACACTGTATTGGTGCAGGGCGATGATTTTACTGCCGAAAATCTAACTATAGAAAACACTGCGGGGCGGGTTGGGCAGGCCGTGGCACTGGATGTGGAGGCCGACCGGTGTAAGTTTATCAATTGCCGGTTTTTGGGCAACCAGGATACGCTGTACCTATCCAACGAAAACAGCCGCCAGTACTATCAAAATTGTTATATTGAAGGCACTACCGATTTCATTTTTGGCGAAGCCACCTGCGTGTTTCAGAGCTGCACCATCAAAAGCTTGACCCCATCTTTCGCCACAGCGGCATCAACCACCGCAAGGCAAAAATATGGCTTTGTGTTTTTTGATTGTAAGCTGATAGCGGATACATCGGTTCACCGGGCTTACTTAGGCAGGCCGTGGCGCTCTTATGCCAAAACGGTTTATATCCGTACGGAAATAGGCGGTCATATCGCCCCTGAGGGCTGGAACCCGTGGAAGGGCGATGCCATGTTTCCGGATAAATTTAAAACGGCTTATTATGCCGAGTACAAAAACACAGGGCCCGGGGCAGATACTAAAAAAAGGGTAGAGTGGGCGCATCGGCTAACCGATAGGGAGGCTAAGGAGTACACGCTTGCTAATATATTTGCAGGTAACACGCCATGGGACCCTTTAAATCATTAACAATTACATTTTGCACAATGATTTTTGTATTTTGGGTTTACAATCATTTTTACATTTCATTGAGTTAAATATTCCGAATGATGATCAAAAGATGCCTAGTAGCAGCATGTACAGTTTTTACATTTGCGGCAACAGCCCAGCAAAAATTGGCAAAGCCAATTCCATCGGCTACGAATTACGTGTCGAAGGTTTGGGTAGCCGATCAGGGAAACGGAACCTATAAAAACCCAGTATTAAATGCTGATTATTCCGACCCGGATGCTATCCGCGTAGGCGATGATTTTTACCTGGTATCCTCCAGTTTTGAAGATATGCCCGGTTTGCCGATACTGCACTCAAAGGATCTGGTTAACTGGACGCTGATTGGCCATGCTTTACTCAGGCAGCCACCCTTTGATCATTTTGCCAAACCACGCCATGGCGATGGTGTTTGGGCGCCAGCCATCCGTTACCATAATGGCGAGTTTTACATTTATTACCCCGATCCGGATTATGGCATTTATGTAATTAAAGCCAAAAACGCGGCGGGCCCTTGGACTAACCCCGCATTGGTTTACGGAGGATCAGGATTGATTGACCCCTGCCCTTTGTGGGACGAGGATGGCGCCGTTTACCTGGTACATGGCTGGGCCGGTAGCCGCGCCGGTATTAAAAGTATCATCAGCATCAATAAACTTAACGCGGATGGCACCAAAGTAACTGATGAAGGGGTGATGGTTTTTGACGGACACGATACCGACCCTACCGTTGAGGGGCCTAAACTATACAAGCGCAATGGCTACTATTATATTTTTGCGCCTGCGGGCGGCGTATCTACCGGTTGGCAGCTGGTGCTGCGTTCTGAAAATATCTATGGCCCTTATGAGCGCAGGGTAGTGATGGATCAGAGTAAATCAGCGGTTAACGGTCCGCACCAGGGCGCCTGGGTTGATACAGAAACCGGGGAAGATTGGTTTTTGCATTTCCAGGATAAGGGGCCTTATGGCAGGGTAATGCATTTGCAGCCTATGAAATGGATAAACAACTGGCCGGTAATAGGCACCGATCCGAACCACACAGGGAAAGGGGAACCGGTACTGACTTATAAAAAGCCCAATGTAGGCAGGGTTTATCCCATCCAAACCCCGCCGGAATCCGACGAGTTTAACGGTATCAGCCTCGGTTTGCAATGGCAGTGGATGGCTAACCCTAAATCAACCTGGTATACCACAACCAACCTGGGCTATTTACGATTGTTCAGTTACCTATCGCCGGACACGGCAAAAAACCTTTGGCAAGCGCCTAATGTGCTGCTGCAAAAAATGCCGGCCGACGAGTTTATGGCCACCACCAAATTCACGTTTAAACCAAATGCTAAATTAGAGAATGAGCGCGCCGGTTTAGTGGTAATGGGCTTTAGCTATGCAGGCCTGACCCTGCAAAGCAAAAAGGATGGTATTTACCTCACTTATATTGATTGCAAAGATGCCGAAAAGGGAAAGCCGGAAAAGGCAGAAACCTTGATGAAGCTGGTTACCCCCACGGTTTATTTCCGAGTAAAGGTAACAGCAGGAGCCAAATGCCGGTTTAGCTACAGTTTGGACGGGCAGCAATATACCGATGCCGGACAGGAATTTCAGGCCGAGGTTGGGCGTTGGATTGGTGCCAAAGTAGGGTTGTTTTGCACCCGTACTACGCAAACAAATGATTCTGGGTATGCTGATTTCGACTGGTTTAGGGTAGAGTTGGTTAAATAAAAATCCAACCAGTAATGCCGCGTCTATTTTTTCCGGCTGTCGGGATCTGCTTATAATGATGGTTTATTAAGCTGTTGATTTATTAGTGCGCAACACATCACCTCCATGTCATCCCGACCGGAGGGAGGGACCTTTTGCGCGCGGTACGTATACAATATATAGGGTACGCTGATTGTCAATAGGCTTATTTTGCATTAATAATCAGTAGTACTTAACTTATAACATCGGCCCGCTCAATCGCCGCGGAAGAGCTTGTTCGTTATTCACTTGTGTTTGTTTTTGGTGTGAATGATTGCTATCGCAATTTTGTCTTGATACAAAAAGTAACCAAAAAAATCAAGACTGCCCGATCTTCCGCCCACAGGCCAAACCCGGCCCGGCGTGCAGTCAGGCCTTTGCCCGCTTTTACCCCTTGCGCCGAATAGATTCACGAGTTTCAAACGTCATCTCTGTTTTTTCCGGCCGTCCGGATCCTTACCCAGTATTACGCGCCCTTTTTTTGTGCGCGAAAGCTGTCCTCCTGAGCCTGTCGAAGGGCGTGCGGCATGGCCCTGTACGAGGTGTTTTTTGATGCGGAATTCATGAACACCTTGAAAAAACAAACAAAAGGTGAATAACGTCAATCCTCCCTGATCCTTCTCCCCGCGAGGCCAGCTCCCGGCCTCGCAGTTCGGGCCTCTATGCACTTGTGCGCTACTTTAGATCACGAAGTTCCATACATCATTCCCTCTTTTTTTCCGGTTGGTCGGGTCCATTACCTATAATGATATGTTAAAACACCCAAGTTGACTCCATGTAAGGTACTCACGACTTAGCAAGGTGCTTTTCGCCCCTCAATAACTCATCCTATTAACTTCAGGTTGATTGGCCCGTCGGGCGTCGGCCTATTGTGTGTAAACAGATAAATACTTAGCTTTAAACAGAATAGATCATTAAACCATTATTAGTTTTCCTGTCTAACCGTAAATCTTCATTTGTGAAAAACATGTTTACCAAGTCACTCCTGTTCCGGTTCTTTGTCTTTTTTAGTTTGGTTTGTACGGGCGCAATGGCCCAGGCCCCGGTTAGCGGCATCAATTCGCTCATATCCAAAATAAGCACCTATAACGCGGCCATGCCTACCGAAAAAGTGTTTATGCACTTTGATAAACCTTATTATTCTACCACTGATACCCTGTGGTTTAAGGTTTATTTAACAACAGAGGCCATTAATTATTCGCCACTAAGCAGCAGGTTATATGTAGAGTTATTAAATGATAGCAGCGCAGTTATTAAACGCTTTGTTTTTCCAGTGGGCGTTGGGCTTACCTGGGGCAGTATCCCTTTAGATGCAAGCTATGTGCATGAGGGTACATACACCATTCGCGCCTATAC
Organism: Mucilaginibacter paludis DSM 18603; assembly: GCF_000166195.2. NCBI lineage: Bacteria > Pseudomonadati > Bacteroidota > Sphingobacteriia > Sphingobacteriales > Sphingobacteriaceae > Mucilaginibacter > Mucilaginibacter paludis. The sequence goes on along the minus strand of NZ_CM001403.1, from coordinate 3,075,199 downwards.
TAACTGGATGCGCAACTTCGGTGATGATTATTTTTTTAAACAAACATTTTACATCAATAACCAGGGCGAAAACACCTGGCTGGTGAATGTGCACCCCACTTTAGTATCTTCAGGGGGGAAGGATGACGTTAAATTATCATTAAAATTTGCAGGTCTTGATGATAAGGCTGCAGGCATGCGCGATATGCAACTCAAAGTGGTAAATGGCAAAAAAGTGCTGTTACGCAATACGGCCCAAACAGCGGCCGATGGGACCATGAATGTAGATTTCAACCTGCCCGCGCAAACTGCCTTAAAAAATCTAAATCTTGTTGCCCAGGATAAACTGGATAAATCGCGCAAGGCGATGATCCCGATTATGGTTAACCGCCCCCAGGACGTGGATATACAATTTATGCCCGAGAGCGGTCAGTTTGTTACCGGAATACCGGCGCACATCGGCTTTAAGGCTATTGGTGAAGAGGGCAAGGGCATCAGCGTAAGCGGAACAGTATACGATAATGACCATAACGAGATAGCCGCCATCAATACACTTCGATACGGTATCGGTACTATTGATATCACCGCCCAGCCAGGTAAGCTTTATACCGCCGAAATTAATTTACCCGGCGGATTCAAAAAAACGGCGCCCTTACCTGTTCCCGAAAAAACAGGAATTGTTTTAAGAGTACGGAACGCCATTGACCGGGATACCCTGTCGGTTTCCGTTTATAACACTACCGACCAAACCGCTAATAAATATTACTTGTTGGCTATGGCCAGGGGAGTGGTATGTTATGGTGCAACAATAGCCTTTAACAATAACTATTTCTCTACCCGAATCCCTAAAAACTTATTCCCAACCGGTACGGTGCATTTTATTCTGCTCAACCAGGCTCAACAGCCCATCAATGAACGGCTTACGTTTGTCAATCGTAACGACAACTTAAAAATAGAACTTAAAACAGATGCTCAATCTTTCGCGTCGCGTGATAGTATCCCTGTACATATTACTGTAAAAGATGAAGAGGGAAAGCCGGTAATAGGTAGTTTTTCGATGGCGGTAACGGATGATAACCAGGTGAAACCCGAAAGCGCTTCTGATGATAATATCCTATCGCACCTGTTGCTGGCTTCGGACCTGAAAGGATATGTGGAAGATCCTACCTATTACTTTCAACAAAACGAGCAGGCCTGGAAGGCTCTGGATGCTCTGCTGTTAACACAGGGCTGGGTTGGCTATGATCTGAAAAAAATAAACCAGCCCGTAAAACCTGCGTTTGATGCCGAAACCGAGTTTATGGTTAAAGGAACGGTAACTAATTTGTTTAATAAACCGGTTAGCAACTCCAATGTGATGTTATTATCAAAAGGTACACAAAACTTTTTTATGGATACCACCACCAATAAAGAAGGAAAGTTTGTGTTTAAAAGATTCCCGAGAATTGATAAAGCCACCTTCATCATCTCAGCCAGAAACGCAAAGGGCAAGGTAGTTAATGGCGGAATCAGCGTTGATGAGAAAAACCAATTGCCGGTAAGTGCCGGGCCCCCGATGCTTTTAAACCCTTGGAATGTAAATACCGATACAACCGTTTTAAACTATGTTAAGGCTAACAAAAACTATCATACCAGTTTAGATAAAGCCTTATACGGCACCACGGGCAGGCTGCTTAGAGGGGTTGATATTAAAGACAGGGCCGTGATTAAAAACTCGCAGAACTTAAACGGCGCAGGCGAATCGGACCAAACGCTTACCGAAGATGTGTTGGTAAACGCCGGGAGGGTGAGCCTGTTGGATGTGTTATCAAGTAAAATAAAAAACTTTCACTCCAGCTTTCATAAAGACAGTGCCAAGAACATGAACCTGGAGTATTTTATCAAGGATAAAAGGGTAAGATTTGTGTTTGACGGCGTAGACCTCGACCGGTTTTATGAACCCTTCGGCGGACAACCCAACGAGCATTATGAATATCAAAAACAATACCTGGACTATATATCTGCCGAAGATATTTTGGGCGTAGAAGTGATTTACAGCAACAATGGCCGGTATAATGTAGTCAACCTAACCAATACCGACGATCTGCTGGCTGCCACACCGACAGGCCCGCGCGGGTCTGATTTCGCCTACCTTGAAATTACTACCCGGGCAGGCAATGGGCCCTTCATCCAACGCGCCAATGGTATTTACCTGTACAAGCCGCTACCGCTTGCCGAGTATAAACAGTTTTACCGCCCGCGTTATCCCGTAAAGGATAACCTGAAAAACTTTGCCGACCTGCGCTCTACCATCCACTGGGAACCTAATGTAGTTACCGATAAAAACGGCACATCAACTGTATCATTTTATGCTGCCGATAAGCCTACCCATTATACCATTATGTTTGAAGGCAGCGATATGCGGGGCAGAGTGGGTTATCAAACCAAGCAGATTACTATCGGGGCTAATACGCATTAGGGAAGTATAAGGAACTTACAAGCCGTTACCGGTAGTGCTGTTAAGGCTCTGCCGGTAACGGCTTTTGCTTTTTAGATTCGCCCCACCTGAAGTATAATGCATTAACGAACAGGCCCAAGCAGCCGAGCATATCCAACGCTGGTGCGCGCGTGTCGCGTGTTCCCCCAAGGAACTTCCCGGCAATGTTGTTAATCATACCGTCAACCGGCGGAATTTCAACTTAATTCAGTATCCTGCTCACTTAAAAGGTTTTGGACATATTGCGGAACGCGCGACACGCGCGCACCAGCGATGGGGAACACCAACTTATTACAAACATTTCAAGGTGCCAAATTGGCTTCTTGAAATAGGATAAGCTCGATAAAAACACTTAATTTTAATTTTATGAACAATGATCAAATTATTATATATCAATTAACAGGTAGCGATGCAAAAATAGATGTACAAATTGCTGAAGAAACAGTTTGGCTTACCCAGCGTCAGATGTCAGAGTTATTTGGTAAAGATGCAGATACAATAGGTCTACACATTAGAAATATATTTAGAGAAGGGGAATTAGATGCAGGAGCAACTACCGAGGAATCCTCGGTAGTTCAAGAAGAAGCAGGTAGAAGAGTAGTAAGAAAGTTAAGGACATATAACTTAGATGTAATTATATCAGTAGGTTACAGAGTAAGATCACAAAGAGGAACACAATTTAGGATATGGGCAAATGCTATTCTAAAAACCTATCTAAAGAAAGGCTATGCGATTAATGAACGAAAGCTTAAGGAGAAAACTGAACATTTGGAAGAACTAAAGCAAATAGTAGGATTACTTGCTAAAGTACTAAAAAACAAAGAAGAACTTACAACGGATGAGGCTAATGGCCTACTAAAAGTAGTAACAGATTACAGTTATGCTTTAGATATATTAGATAGGTATGATCATCAGCAATTAGTACTTGAGGGGACACAAGATAATCAATTATTTGTGGCTACTTATGATGATGCTATTCAGGCGATAAAATACTTGAAAGATAAGTTTGGGGGAAGTTCTTTGTTTGGCAACGAGAAAGATGATTCGTTTAAAGGTTCTATAGGAACGATCTACCAATCTTTTGGCGGCGTAGAATTTTATCCTACCAGGGAGTGTAAACTAAACTGTGTCAACTAAAAATAAACTTGTTATTGTTTAAGATGTTGAAATGTGGGAAACTCCTTCAGTTTCCCACATTTCAACATCTATCCGTTATTTAGGTGACCAGCTATCCTATCGCCAAACATAATGTAAAGTTGAGATAAAGTCAAACTCCAGTTGTGCATTGGCATTGTCCATTTCTCAGAGATATTCTGGACTACCAGATATACCAGCTTTAACAAGGCTGTATCTGATGTGAATGCGCCCTTTGTTTTAGTTACTTTGCGTACCTGGCGGTGAAAGCCCTCAACCGCGTTAGTTGTGTAGATCACTCTGCGAATGTGTGCATCATACTTAAAAAAAGTTGACAGGTTTTCCCAGTTATTGTACCACGACCCGACCGGAACCGGATACTTTTTAGCCCATTTTTCATCCAGGGAAATCAGATTTTCGTAGCCCTGTTCTTTATTAATGGCTTGGTAAACCGGCTTAAGATCAGCCATGAATTTCTTCTTGTCTTTCTCGGCAATATAGCGCAAGCTATTACGGATCTGATGAACAACGCAGGTCTGTATCTCCGTTTTTGGAAAGATGGCTGCTATGGCCTCGGGAAAGCCTTTTAAACCATCTATGCATGCAATTAGCATATCCTGCAAACCACGGTTCTTTAGATCGGTCAAAACCGATAGCCAGAACTTAGCGCCTTCGCTTTCTGATAAATACATGCCTAACAGATCCTTTTGCCCACGAAGGGAAACACCAAGAATATTGTAAACAGCCCTGGTAATTACGCCGTTGCCTTCACGTACTTTATAGTGCATACAGTCCAGGTATACAAATGCATAAACCGATTCCAGTGGCCGCTGCCGCCATTCGTTCATGGCTGGGATAACTTTGTCTGTAATAGAGGATAAGGTAGTTGCAGAGATATCCATTTGATATATTTCCATGATATGTTTGGAAATATCCCGTGTGCTCAGGCCAAGCCCATACAAGCCGATTACCTTCTCTTCCAGTTCTTCGGTTATAATCACTTGTCGCTTTGGTAACACTACAGGTTCAAAGCTGCCAGACCGGTCCCGGTTGCTTTGCAGATCAAATTCGCCCGAAAGGCTCTTAACTCGTTTCGTGATTTTACCATTAAGGCGATTGGATAAGCCTGCGGCTTTTTCTTCCTGTAGATGGGTTTCTAGCTCGCCCTCAAGCGCTGCTTCTAAAAAATGTTTCAGTAAAGGCGCAAAGATGCCCTTTTCTCCGTTAAGGGGTTTACCAGCGTACATCCCCTTGATCGCCTCTCGTTTGAAACTTTCAAAATCGAAATTGTTGTTTTTGTTCATTCTACTATGTCTAAGTTAAAAATTCTATCCAAATTTTTAACTGACACAGTTCATTTTACAGTCTCTCCTACCATTGAAGATAAAGCAGCAAACCTGTTATACTTTGTGGTCAAAAACCATTCATTTTCTGATGGCAATAAGCGGATTGCTGCCTATTTATTCGTTTGGTTCATGGAAAAGAATGGTATCCTGTATCGCGAAGATGGCTCGAAAAGAATTGCAGATAATGCTTTAGTTGCACTAACCTTAATGATTGCAGAAAGTAGGTCGGATGAGAAAGATATAATGGTTAAAGTCGTCGTTAACCTTATCAATCCCAAAAACTAACGTGATTTAAAACAGATTCTAAGATAGCTTTTGGATTTAAAATCAAAAGTTAAAAACTTGAATCCCCACCTGGTGCGCGCGTATCGCGCGTTCCGCCCAAGCCAGTTTAACGAATTCTATAAAATAAACCTTCCTGTAACAACGTTAATCACCCCGGCAATCAGCTGAATTTCAACCCAATTCAACCTCCCGTTTCACTTAAACACAAGCAAAACATCGCCCAATCACACCATATTATCCACCCCAATAATCCTATTCCTCTTCATTAAATCCCACAAAACAATACCATATTTTAATAAAAAAAGGCGTTTGATTAAATAAATTATACTTATCGCCCCAAAAACATTGAATTTTTATCAAATGTTTAAATCTAATTTGTTTAATCGTTTAAACAAATTAGATTTACTTTAATTAACCAAGGGACTAACCATCATGACAAAGGTTTTACTTCGCGATGTGGCTTTAAGGGCAGGTGTATCTACCGCCTTGGTTTCTTATGTGTTAAATAATCAGAAAGTTGGCCGCATTAGTAAGGATGCCGAACAACGGATCAGAGCGGCTGTGAAAGAGCTGGGCTATCGCCCTAACCAGCTTGCGCAAAGCCTGAAGCGAAACCGGACGTTTAGCATCGGCCTGATTGTTGCAGATATAGCCAACCCATTTTCGTCGGCCCTGGCACGCATCATCAGTGATGAGGCCGAGCGGGCGGGCTATACCTTGATTATTGGCAGTTCGGACGAAAGCAAAGAAAAGTCGGAAAAACTCATCAATAACTTCCGCGACCGTCAGGTTGATGGCTTTATTATAGCCGCCGCCGAGGGCACAGAAGATACGATCAAGGCTTTACACGAGCAAAATATCCCATTGGTGTTAATTGACAGGCTCTTTCCGGGCATGGCGGTTCATAGTGTAACGGTAGATAACTATGATGCATCCTACAAAGCCGCTCAATATCTGGCTCGTTCGGGTAAGCAAAGGATTGGCATTGTTGCTTATGATACCTCGCTGTATCACTTGCAAGAACGTGTGAGAGGTGCCAACGAAGCGCTCGTTAATGCCGGGTTTAAGCAATCACAAATGATTACGGTTGCGGTAAAGGCTCAGGAAGTGGAGAGCGATATGCGTATGTGCATAGCGCAACTCAAAAATGAGCGGGTGGATGCCATATTCTTTACCAGCAACAAACTGGGTGTAGCGGGCCTGCGTTATCTAAACGCTTATCAATTGCACGTTCCTGAGGATGTATCCGTTGTGATGTTTGATGACAGCGAGGCATTTGAATTTTTCCCGGTAGCGTTAACCTTGATACGACAGCCATTGGAAAATATGGGGCAGACGGCGGTAAAACTGCTGCTCGATCAGCTTGGCGAGATGTCTGCGGCGCCGGTACAGCTGATGTTAGAAACTGTGTTCGTTACCGGCGAGTCGGTCTCATTTGCTAACTCCAAAAACAAATAAATTTTTATTTAACATATTGTTTAAACGTTTAAACAAGACCAATTATGATGAATCAACCTAAAATAGTTTGCTACGGCGAAGTTTTATGGGATATTTTCCCTGACGGAGAAAAGGCAGGTGGAGCCCCCTTTAATGTGACTTATAATTTAAAAAAGCAAGGAATTGACAGCCGCATCATTAGCGCCGTTGGTTACGACGAGTTGGGCGACCGGCTGCTGGCCCAAATAAAGGACTGGAATATTCCCCTGGATGAATGCCAGCGGTACCACAACATCCCGACGGGAACCGTAATGGCTACCATCGACGAAAAAAACGAAGCACATTATCAAATAGTTGAAGATGTAGCCTGGGACAATATAGCCTGGACACCCGAAAATGATGCCCTGGTACGCTCGTCCGACGCATTTGTATATGGCAGCCTGTCGGCACGTAACGAAACCTCAAGAAATACCCTTTGCCGGCTTATTGAGGCTGCACCTTTTAAAGTATTCGATATCAACCTCAGGCCTCCGTTTTATAATCCCGAACTCCTTTCCTACTTAATTAGTAAAGCCAATTTGGTAAAGCTTAACAAAGCCGAGCTGAGAGAAATATTAGACATCTATAACAAGCCATACATATCCGAAGAGGAGAGCCTCCGTTTTCTGAAAGAAAAATTTAATACCGACGAAATATTGCTTACCAAAGGTAGCCGTGGCGCTATACATTACAGCAAGGGCATAGCCACACCTTGCGATGCCATTACCGTAACGGTTAATGATACCGTAGGTAGCGGCGATTCGTTTTTGGCCGGATATCTTGCGGCCAGGGCAAGTAATGCATCCGTCGCCGAGGCGCTGTACAACGCTGCTGCAATGGGGGCGTTTATAACCACCAGGAGTGGCGCTTGCCCTCCGTACCAATTGGAGGATTTCGAAAAATTCAAACAGCAGAACCTTCCGCAGGCTCCATTTGATAAAACAGCTTAAAAAAACCAAACCCAATAATCAATTACTTAACCTTAATCAATTTATATATGGCAATGATGTCTGGGGCAGCGGAAACAAAAATCCGCCCCCTGCAACCCACCAACGCAAGCCTATCGGGTACAAAATTTTATATTTTCCCGCTTATACTGATTACCTGCCTGTTTTTCCTTTGGGGTATGGCTAACAACCTCAACGACATCCTTATCCGGCAGTTCAAAAAAGCGTTCGAACTTTCTGATTTCCAGTCAGGCCTCGTTCAGTCGGCATTTTACCTCGGCTATTTTGTGCTGGCCTTACCCGCGGCTTATGTGATGCGCCGCTTTAGCTACAAAACTGGCATTGTAATAGGCTTGGTTCTTTATGCTGCCGGAGCCTTTCTTTTTGTGCCTGCGGCTGATAGTGGTACTTACGGCTTTTTTCTGTTCGCCTTGTTCGTCATCGCGAGTGGTTTGGCTTTCCTGGAAACAGCGGCCAACCCTTATGTATCGGTTTTAGGCACGCCCGAAACGGCAAGCTTCAGGCTGAATCTGGCACAGGCTTTTAACCCGATAGGTTGTGTTACTGGCATTGTTGTGGGGCAACAGTTTATATTTTCGGGCATCGAGCACTCAAAGGAAACCTTGGCCCGGATGACACCGCAAGCCCTTAAAGCCTATTATTTATCTGAATCTTCGGCGGTAAAAATCCCTTATCTGTGTATCGGCATCGTGGTGATATTGTTTGCCGTGCTTGTGCTGCTAACCCGTTTCCCGGTAGTTAAGGACGAGGAGGAGGAAAGCGAAAACGCAAAATCAGGCGAAGGCAAGTTCGGTATATTAAAGATCAGGCACTTCAGGCTGGCCGTACTGGCGCAGTTTTTTTATGTAGGCGGGCAAGTATGTATCTGGAGCTTCCTGATCAGGTATATCCAGCATAACCTGCCCGGCACTCCCGAAAAGGCAGCCGCTAATTACCTCATCATTTCGCTGGTTATATTCACCGCTGGCCGGTTTGTGGGGACTGCGCTACTAAAAAAAGTGAAGGATCACCTGCTACTGGCCATATACGCCATAGCCAGCATGCTTTTGGTAGCCTTAGCGGTACTTTTACCGGGTACCATTGGGCTTTGGGCCCTGGTGCTCACCAGTTTTTTTATGTCCATTATGTACCCCACTATTTTTACGCTTGGCATTAGTGGCCTTGGCCGCCAGGCAAAACTTGGGTCGTCGGTAATTGTAATGGCTATTATCGGTGGTGCCGTGCTAACGGCGCTGATGGGTAAACTATCCGATGTTACCGGCATAACCACTGCTATGGCGATACCGTTGCTGGCATTTGCCGTTGTTGCCTTTTATGGCTTAAAAGGGTATAAAAAAACAGCGTAAACTTAACGCGTTGAATGGCTGAACAGGCTGAACAAAAAAGCCTGTTTAGCCACCGCTTTGCTTTAACCGAAACCATTTTTGATGATGAAACGATACCTTTTATTGATTAGCTTTTGCTTTATGGCGTGCATGGCACACGCGCAAATAGTCATCACCAACCAGTCTTTCTCCATGGGGACCACCGGGCGGATAGGCTCGGGCATATCGCCCTCCATACCTGGGCACACTGGCCGGCAGCTAAACCTTACCGGGCAGGGATCGTTGGGCAGCAGGCTTGAGCAGGGAGACTATATAGATCTTTTGCCCTCCTTCCACTTTACGCCGGTAAATGCCAATAAGGATAGCACCCGGATTGATTTCCAGGCCAGGCTGGCCTTTTACTCCACCAATGGCACCTTTTTGGGCAACGTGAATTCAAGCTCTATCGGTGGTATGGTAAGCAGCCTGCCCGAGGCTTTTGTTGAAGCGAGCAACATTGTTGGCAGCCATTGGAGCGTTTGGGCCGGGGCAAGGTATATGCGTTATGACGACATCCATATTTGCGATTATTTTTATTTTGACGATCACTCTTCGCAGGGCTTTGGCGTTAAATACAAAAACACGTCCTTCTCCATGTTTTTTCCTGCGGCTATCGATACCTCCTCATCTGGCATATTACCCTATTCGTATGAGAATATCATCTCCGGAAAAAAATCACTCACTTACCGCCAGCGCGAGATCTTTGTTTTGGAACACAATATCCGTAAATGGCCGGGGAACGATATTAAACTTTTGGGCGAATTTCATCTCGTTGCCGGATCTGCCGCCAGGGCAACCCCTTACTACCCCGAAGATAAGGGCTGGGTTGCGGGGATAAAATGGTCGCACGACATTAAAACCGAACAAAAAGGTTCGTTTAATCAATTCGCCATACGTTACGGCACAGGTGTGGCTAACGGCGGCGATAACGGCAACACGCAAACCTGGCGTACTTATGGCGCACCAGATCCCATAACCGGGCTTTATACCGGTGCTTACTCATTTACCGCGGTCGAACATTTTTTGCTCAACTGCTCCAATAAGTTCAGCTTGAACGGCTACGCGGTATATATCCAAAGCAAGGGTGGCGGCACATCAATAAACGAGGCCCTGGATTATTACGGACGGCTGATACCGAACTATAAAACAGATTTTGTAACCGGGGCACGGGGCATTACCTACCTCACTAACTGGTTTCACCTGATTACCGAATTGCACTATGCCCAGAGGCAGGATGGCCAGAACCCCGATGCGCAGATGTGGAAGTTCATCATCGCTCCAACCATCGTTCCAACCGCCGAACGCAGCGTCTGGGCACGCCCGCATATCAGGCTGATTTGCTCATTTGCCCGCTATAACCATTATGCCGCCGAAAACGGGTACTCGGATTTTTTGCAACAGGCAGGCAACCAAAGATGGGGCACGTATTTTGGAGTAAGAACAGAATGGTGGATTTTTTAAACCTTATATTACAACGATGAAAACACAATTTGGAGCCTCGCTACTATCGTGGGCATTACCGTCGTGGACGGCTGAGAGCGGCAACTACGCGATTATGAAGACCGCAGCCGCGGGATTCGACCTGCTGGAAATATTGCTTCCACCATCAATGGAGCTGGATGCGGATACGGTTAAGCAACAGCTCCGCAAGCATCAGTTAGGTGTGGTTTGCTCGCTCAACCTGCCGGCCTTTGCCCATATTCCATTCTACCCCAAAGCGGCAGCAGAGCTGATCAAAAAAGCCCTGGAGAAAACAGCCGCGCTCGACGCCAGCTTTTTAGGCGGAGTGCTGCATGGCGGCATCGGCGTATTCTCGGGCCATCCGCTCACGCTGGAGGAAGAAAACCGGGTTTGCGAAGTTTGGGCCGAATGTGCCGGTTATGCCCAAACACTCGGCATCACCATCGGTGTAGAGCCGATTAACCGTTACGAGAGCTATGTGTGTACAGCGGCTTCGGATGTGTTGAGAATCATTGCCAGGGTAAATGCACCCAACCTGGGCCTGCACCTCGATACCTTCCACATGAATATAGAAGAGAATGGATTTTACGAACCCGTGATTAAAGCAGGAGATTTGCTGAAGCACCTGCACATAACAGAAAGCGACCGAGGTATGCTGGGCGAAGGCAATGTGCGCTGGGACGACCTGTTTAGCGGACTGGCAGCCATCAACTACACTGGGGCGCTGGTGCTCGAGAACTTTTCGTCATCGATACCCGGCATGGCCGAGGCTGTATCCCTGTGGCGGAAATCGCCTTACAATGCCGAAGATCTGGCCAAAGACAGCCTGGCATTTATGAAAGAGAAGGCCGCTATGGATGGGCTATTATAGGTACTGGACCCGGCCAGCCGGAAAAAAATAGGTATGACGATGAAAACTTATAGATTACCAAGTGCAAGAACAAAGCTGGCAAGGGCCCCGACTGCACGCCGGGCCGGGAGCTGGCCTTGCGGGCGGAAGGATCGGGCAGTATTGATGTTATTCACCTGTTGTTTGTTTTTTAAGGTGTTCATGAGCTTCCTCCGGTCGGTTTTGGTTTTTTTGTGTCAAGAGAAATTGCGTTAGCAATCATTCGCACCAAAAACAAACAGCAGGTGGATAAGGTAACAGCCACGCGGCGATTGAGCGTGCCGATGTTGTAAATTAAGAATACTGTACATTAGAGCAATAGTGTACATAATTGACAATCAAAAACTTAACCAGGTAAAATGATAAGCCGCATCAAAAAACACCTCGTACAGGGCCATGCCGCACGTCCTTCGATTACAGAGCCTGACGAAGTATAATGATGACCGCTTTCGCGCACAAAAAAAGGACGTGTTATACTGAGTAAGGAGCCGGCTATAAATTAAGAATATTGATTATACAAGCAAAATAAGAATGTCTGATAATCAATAACTTAAGTGGGCGTCATTATAGGCGCCTTTAACTTTCAATACCTGTAGCGCGGCTACTTAATTTACCTTGTGTTTTTATATTGAGTAGTCGCGGGGTATTGACAGTTTATTTACTTTACTTGGTTTTTGTATTCCTCGACCTATGCACTTGTTTTATGCGCATTCGATCAGTAATGATGTGTAGCAGCTTATTTGTAGATAAGCTGGTTTGCCCGATTGTATTTAGAATTGGCAGGTGCATCACTAATCACCTTGGTAACGCTATAGCACCACCATAGGCTGAATAAGGTTTACCCTGCCTTGTAAATCTACCCGTTGTTATCCCAGATGCTCGGGCATGCCGTTGGGGTCCATCCACATAAATTCCCAATGATGGCCGTCCAGGTCTGCAAAGCTGTGCTGGTACATAAAGCCGTAGTCGCTGGCCGGATTCGGTATTGTGGCGCCTGCTGCTTCTGCTTTGTTTACTATTTCGTTAACGGCATCTTTACTGTCGGTAGATATGCAAATAGCGCACTCTACAGCTTTGTGAGCATCTACAATTTCTTTTGTAGTAAAAGTCTGGAAGAAAGTTTCTGTCAGCAGCATGATGTAGATGGTATCGCTTACAATCATGCAGGTGGCTTTCTCGTTGGTAAATTGTGGGTTAAAAGTATAACCGAGTTTGGTGAAAAACTGTATAGATCTGTCGAGGTCTTTAACCGGGAGGTTCACAAAAATTTGAGTTGCCATAAATGTTTTTCTGATTTAGTTTTTTCAAAGGTACAGCAATGCCACCTACATACGCGTGTGTAAAAAGGACAAGTTTAGGGGGCAATTGCGACTTGTGGGCGGATATTGGTCTGGACGGGGGAGGGGGTGAATAACAAGGATAGTACCACTTAATATCAATTTCGAGGCCCACCAACTCATCCTTGCATCCTATTTAAAAGATAAAGAAAAAAACTTCCAACACTCCTGACATACTGCTGTCACACCGCCCTATTACTTTTGCCTAACACAATTAATTAAACGGCAATACCATCATGAAATTAACATCTTTAAGAATTATAACTGCTGAAATTAAACCTTTAGTTTGGTTTTTTGAACAAGTAACCGGATTGCCGGCTCAATGGTACACTGATGACTTTGCAGAAATCACTACCCTTACGGCTACCCTGGCCATAGGAAGCACCAGAACAATGAGCTTATTTGGCGAGGGATTAGTAAAGCCAGCCAGTAACCATAGCGTAATTATCGAGTTTCGCGTGGCCAATGTTGATGATGAATTCGAAAGAATCAGAGATTTTATTAAAGACATTGTTCAAGTACCAACCACAATGCCTTGGGGCAATCGTTCATTGTTATTTCGAGATCCGGATGGAAATTTAATTAATTTTTTTACGCCGGTTACAGCCGATGCGATCCGGAAATTTAGCTAACAAAAAAAAGTATTCAATAGGTGGCTCTCCTGTTGTAAATTTAGAGTTTCAGATTCGCTTGGCTATTGCTGCAGGCAAAGTATATAACTGGATTTAGCTCAAACATCAACGAGGGAGGCATTTTTTTAATAAACTTAATACACCATCTTTCGGCTTTCCTTATAGTGTAGCACATTCGTGAAAATTTGAGCGTATGTTATATGTTTTACCTGCTGATTTTTAGATTGTCAGACGAGTCTTTATACCTGTTTTTAGTCCGGTTTATCGATATACATACTATTACCTCTAAACCACTGATTTTCCGTCGTCCTGCTTTCATTTATTGGAGTGTCTTGTTTTTTCCGGTCCAGCCTAAACTGGTGTGGTTAAAACTATCATTGTATTTTAACCCGTAGCCAAACATACGGTCGAAAGAGGAATGCGCGAATAATAGTATTCCGAGCGAGATCATTATCTCCTGGTGCAGTAAAAAGCCCGCCGCAGATAGCAGCAAAGCCAGGCCGCGATGGTGGAACAAGTTATAAGTAAGAGCACCTACACGGTTATTAAATAGATAACCCAGCATAGAAAGGTCTGGCATTAAGAATAAGGGTATCCAAACCCAGAACGAGAAACCCAGGCTATGCCGTGTTAAAAAATAAATGGCAACGCCAGTGATAGCGACTTCTTCGAATTTAAGATTTAAGGCCATCGGTTTGGTAAATGGCTCTTGAGGTTTATTTTGATCGTTCATGAATTTTGTTTTTTTTCAAAGATGCAGTGTAAAATGCCGTCTCGTTCTTAAAAAATCAAAAAACTATAGTTTTCCTATCCCATCATTTCATTTGCTCCGGGTTTACTTAATTGCTTTAACATAAAAGCAGGCGCAATCCGGCTCATTATTAATACTCTGAAATCGTTACCCTGTATCGGCGATCGATTTCTTGAGTGGCATCAACGTAGTTACCTACTTTTGCTTATTATTGGTCACCCAAGTAGGTACTCAGCCTCTTCGTCAGTTAGCCTCAACCCTGCCCTTTTTTTGTTTTTAACCATTTTGTTTTAAGCCATTCACGCATGGGTTCATCATACCATTTCAAGCAGGCATAAGCTATGGTCACTGCAACGATCAATAACAGGGAGCCAACGGCAAGGCCCATAGTTATTGGAACTTTATGACTAACCACCCAGGCGGTATAAAGATAAATCAAGGGATAATGAGTAATGTAAATAGGGTAGGAGATGTCCCCCAAAAGCCGGCACAGTTTATTGGCATAAAAACCGTTTAATGTGCCGCCAGCGCCAATTGCTATCACAACCGGGAAAACAACAATAATTACCAACGATTCATATAGCCCATTCATCCATAAATGCTGTTCGTCGCCTATGCGTGGCATACATAAAACAATGGCGACGATGAGGCTGCAAATCATAAATGCACCTTTGATGTGTATCAGCTTATCCATACGCGATAAGAGTACACCGGCAAAAAAGGGATAGAGCATGCGTGTAAAACCAATATTGAGCTGATCGCCATTTAACGACCAGCCGCCAATTACATCGCCGCGCGGCCCCATCACCGTATAATGGATCAGTAAACATGCCGCCAAAAGCACAAACACGGCCAGTGCTTTTTTAGAAAACTTGCGGATAACCAGCGCGTATAAAATATTAGCGATGTACTCGAAAAAAAGCGACCAGGCCGGCCCGTTCAGCGGGTGCATTTCCTGCCAGCCCCTGATATCCATCGATACCGGTAGCGGTATAAGGGTAAAGCCAACTAACATTACCAGCAGCATTTGCCAAAGCGGTGTTTGGGCAATTAAGGCAAAAACCTCACTTGCCTGGAAATAAAATAAAACAGCCCCTATGATAGTGCCTGCAATAAGCATGGGTTGTAAACGTATAATACGGCGCTTATAAAAATCCCACACACTCATTTTGGCCCAGCGGTCATCATAAGCGTAGGCCACTACAAAGCCCGAAAGCAGGAAAAAGAAATCTACAGCTAAATAACCATGATTAATAATCTGCTTAAAACGGTTGCCATCGGCAAAAGCCTCCATGATATGGAAAGCCACTACCAATAAAGCGGCAACACCGCGCAGGCCATCTAAAATTTGGTAATGGTTTTTGGGTTCAATAAGGCCTGTTGTTTTACTCATGTTATTAAGTATTGGTCCGTATTATTGGTAATGATGTAGCCGGTGTCATGTTAATCTGTTACGCCGACTAAAAAAGCCGGCTTATTTTACAGGAAGTAAATATGTTAAAAAAGTTTTACTTTATGGTTGCTTCTGAGCCCACGCTATCCGAAGTTTCTACCTTCGGATCACGATGCCCGTAGATCATCTGATGTTTTTTAGTAAAAGTACCTGTACATCAATCTTATTCTTTATTTTTTTAACGCTTGGTTTCGAATACGGCTAAGCGTTTCTTTAGTAATACCCAGGTAGGAGGCAATGATGTGTTGTGGAAAGCGCTGAAGGAAATCCGGATAGTTCTGTATGAGCTCATCATACCGGTATTCTGCTGTATAATTGATTGAAGAATGTAACCTGCGCTGCATGGCCATGTGATGGGCATCATCAAGCTTTTTTCGCAATTCACAAAATGCAGGAATGGCATTTACTTTATCGTACCAACCCTCTGTTTTGGGCAGCATCAACACTTCGGTTTCTTCCCAGGCATCTATGTTATAGATCGAGGGCGTTAATTTGTGATAGCTTTCCCTGTCGGATGTCCACCAGTTCTCTATACCCAAATTCAGCACATGTTGGTTTCCTTTATCGTCTACGGTATATTGGCGCACTGCCCCTTTTACGATAAACGAAATGTATTTGCATACCTCACCTTCCCGTAACAGGAATTGCCTTTTTTTAAACTGTTTAGGTACAAACGCTTTTTGGATCAACTGTATGTCTTCCTGAGAAAGAGGTATAGACGACTGCTTGCTAAAATAGTTAAAAAGAGATATGAACATTTACAAAGCTAAAAAATACCCCGCCTATTCCCATTGTCATACATCGCGAAGTCAACCATGTTAGCGTTCGTTGATGGACATCAACAATTTTACTATCGGCGATCATCGTTTAGCGCTTACCACCCGCCTAAATTTGTAAATTAAGATAGAAGAAATGCTCGAGTTCATAAAAAAGGGGGATTAACTCTAATTCTCCGCAGGTGCCATAAAAGCATATAAATGTTTCACTTTTTCATTTTCAATCAGAAAAAAGTCCATGCTGTTTAACATTCCTCCGCTGGTTTGGATATGCCCGAAAAGCCTTGCACTGTTCTGAAGTTCCTCAATTGGTTTGGCTGCGGAAAAATTAAATGCCGGATCCTCAGCAATAAGCTTTCCAATAAAATCCGACACTGCTTTTAAACCGTCAAGAATGAATTCTTTATCGTACATTTTAATGTCGTCTGAATAAATCTTTTTAAGCAGTTCATCCCGCTTCGCCCCATCTTTTTCATTCCAGGCGGCTACATGTATTTCTTGCAGTTCGCTAAATAATTTATTTGCCATTATAGTTTGCTTTTTTTCGGGAATTAACTGATATCATTATTGGGTAACAATACCCATAAACAAATTTACGCTCCCCATTTTAAAATCAAGTTGATGTATATCAACAAATGATATCAGCATGCGAAAATTTACGGTATAAACCCCAATAGCCGAAGTTTCTAACTTCGGATCACTCCCTGTCGGCTTCTTTTTGTTGTTTAGCTGTAAGCTTAACAGGAAAAACAAACGATTCGGCAAGTGCTTCGGGGGTATGCTGCTTTAACAATTTCTTATAACTTATATCTCGTATGTGTTAATCAGATAAATAAATCTGCTGTCCGGCTGGTTTGTACAACAACGGACTGACACATTACCAGGCCAAGCTGAATAGCCCTTTTCACTGGTAAGCATAGCCGTTCGTCGGAGACATTCGGACAACAGACTACGGATAACTGGGCATTGTAGAAATCAATTCAGATGGCAAGACGATTACTCCTTTCTGCAATAAGTATATCCATCAGTTGATAAGAGGCTCTCTAGAACTACTCACTGATAACTCACGTACTTGGAACAGTGGTTGATAAAAATTTCATCAACCTACCTAAAGGATTACAACAAGAAATTGATCCTTAATTTAAAATAACAAAAAAAAACACTTATGAAAAGATTCTAATCATAGTTATGATACTTGGATATACGGGTACAATTTCAGATATTACACGTCCGGAAAATAACCATATTCCCCAACTACTATGCTTAAAAACGACCAACTACAATCTGTTCTTAGTACCGCAATAGAAATTGCTCAGGCCGAAAACGCTGATCATATTCTGCCGCTACTTACTAAGGCAGAGTTGAGTATAGAGCAAACTGGGTATAATAACTGGAATAATGGCACCGATTATTTTACCATTTTTGTGACAGTCGACGTAAAGTCTTACGTTTCAGTTAAAAGCAACTTGAAAGCTATTGAGGATGATCTCCTACAAAGATTTACAGAAACCATACGACGATCCGAAAGCGAAGAACTTGTCCAAGTCAATATCATTCCGAGGGCCTCTTCGACTATCCCTGAAATGAATGTACACCGGCCACTTTCGGAGGCGGAACTTGAACGGAAGGCACTCTTGATTGGTTATCTTAACCAGGCATCCGAAGACGATCTTATCGGCGAGATCTTAATGCCATTATTCCGGTACATGGGTTTTCAACGCATTACTATAGCCGGTCATAAAGATAAAGCCCTCGAATATGGAAAAGATATTTGGATGAGATATGTACTGCCGACGCAAAATGTGCTTTATTTCGGGATACAGGCGAAGAAAGGGAAATTAGATTCCGCAGGTATGGGAAAGCCCGGCAATGCAAATATTGCTGAAATACATAATCAGGTGACGATGATGTTAGGACATGAAGTATTTGACCACGAATTGGGGCGAACTGCGCTCGTCGATCATGCTTTTATCATTGCGGGAGGTGAAATAACGAAACACGCCAAAAACTGGATCGCCCACGAATTAGACAGGTCAAAGCGGAGCCAGATCATGTTTATGGATAGGGAAGATATTTTAAACCTATTTATTGTAAACGGTATATCGCTTCCGCCAGCGGCGTTCCCGCCGATAAAAGACAACTCGGCTGACGACCTACCATTTTGATCATACACCAGATGATGACAACTGCCTTTTTTGAACTGCTTCTATCGTCGCCCGAAAGCAACACCTTGGATTTTAAAGAAAAAAGCTATAGGTTTGACCTGAACAAAGATACCGAAGACGCCAAGTTCGTTAAGGATCTTTTGAGCTTTGCCAATACGGTACGTGTTGTTCCTGCTTATATTATATCAGGAGTCAGAAGTAGTGAAGGTCAAAATTTCCCGGTAGGTATTGATTCTTTTACCGACGATGCTATTCTACAGCAGAAAGTAAAAGGAAAGATTGGCCCAGCAATTAATTTCCTAAGTTACACTTTCAGTTACCGAAATCTGCTTTTTGGCATTATCGAAATTCCGATCAAGTATTACCCAGAGCCTTTGTCTGCGACGTTGAAACTTAAAGGAATAGATGCCGGAATTATTTACATCCGTCGTGGGTCGTCAAACTCAGAGGCGAGCGGTAGAGAAATTCTGGAAATTGCCAACTGGATGAAATCCTTAATGATTAAAAATGATCTTGAGCCAGTACAGGAAGAAATATCCGCTTTGATACAAGACTTTTCGGATCACAAAATCCTTCTTTCTACCTCTTTTAATAAGACATTCAAACTATTAAAGAAGGTTCAACAGTCCGAATTACAGGAGTTTTGTATTAAAGAAATCACGGGGTACAAAAACGAAGAGGCCGAAGCAATGGACACGGCAACATACAGAATGGGATTAGTAATTGTAAGTCCCTATGAGGTTGAGCCGTCTTGGATTGGCTTTAGAACAAGCGATCAAGTAATCGATGAAATGAAAAGATCGGATGGCTTTCAGGATATGAAACTTTTTTTCAACCAAACCCTGGTTGAATTGGAAAATAAAATTAGATCGATGAAAGAGAAAAACAACCAGGCCGTGGCTACTTTTTCCGATAGCTCCAAAAAAATATTTCCTCACATGGATACGATGCCCGACGGCACCATTTTCGTCTACATAGGATTGGCTTCTTTTTTAAATGTTTACGAGGGTATCAGAAAGGCGGCAATTAAACGCCTTGTAAACTTACAATTAACCCTGAACTAAATGAATATCAGGAGAACAATTGAAGAATATCAAGACCTCGAAAAAGGTGACGTTTTTCTGTCAGTAGATTTTTTTAGCAACTCATTCGATTATATAACCCCGATAGCCGAAGCTTCTTAACTTCGGCTAACTCCCCTGTAGGTTTCTCTTTGTTGTTTAGGCGTGGGCTTAACAGGAAAAACAAACGATTCAGCAAGTTCTTCGGGTGTATGCTGCTTTAACAATTTATTATAACTCAGATCTCGTATGTATTAATCAGATCAATAAATAAACCTGTTGTTCGGCTGGTTTGTACAACAACAGGACTGACACATTACCAAGCCAAGCTGAATAGCCCTTTTCACACGTAAGTATAGCCGTCCGATTTCGGAGACATTCGGACAACAAACTACGGATAACTGGGTAAAGTATTATCTACAATATTTATATTAGATTTATATATTGCCTCAATAGTTATGGAAGTACAAATTCAATTATACGATAAGAGAGAAAAAGTTCTTACAACTACATGCGTGGAGAAATTGACCGAAAACAGATTCAGGATGGCTGAAAATGATATTTTTGATTGTCGGCTCACCAAGGGGACAGAATTCGAGACGCGGTTAAATCAGGATGGCCAGCATGTGATCGTTAGAGTCATCAAAAATTCTGAATATGTTACCCGAAGATTCCTGCTTCCAATTAATTTCAACGTTAATGACTACCGAATGCTTGGCGACGAACTTGGAAACCGCGGAGGATTTTGGCAAGTGGATTTTGGCGGATTCTTAACTATCAATATACCAAAGAATTTCGAGTTCGATATCGACTCCGTAATTAAGGAGTTCGAATTGAAAGTGTCGGAAATCAGATAACGGACATAATTGCCACTCTATCCGAAGTTTCTTAACTTCGGGATAGGATGAAAATCTAACCTCCTAACCCATAGACGAACGGGCCATTGTTGTATTTAATTACACCTATTATCGGGCTGGTTTGTACAACAACAGGACTGACACATTACCAAGCCAAGCTGAATAGCCCTTTTCACTCGTAAGCATAGTCGTCCGAAGTCGGAGACATTCGGACAACAAACTACGGATAACTGGGCAAAAAATCTCGGTTAACGAAGCTAATCTCAATGTATTTCAAGACAAGTATTCTCATTTGTACTGCATGTATGCTATAAACAACAGGATAGCACATAAGACTCACAGATTTAACGAAAGAAATATCAAATTTGGCGAATCAGCCATGTGAATCAAAAATCCGAATGTATTTATTGAGTGGCTTAAAACGGCGATTGCAAAACTGGATCAGGATTGCAAATATATATGCCTGTAATTTATTATAATGAGGAAAGCCGGCCAGCTAAATTAATTGGTATAAGGAAAGTCACCACAATAATCTGAATAGATAGTAACGAGGAGTACGCATAGTATTTAAAACTTAGTAACAAGAACAATAGGAAGAACAAGAAGAAAAAGAAAAACAGAAAGAACAGGAAATGCAACGAAACCAGCAAGAGCAACAAGAAAATTAGTTCCAAATGTTTCACTTTGAAACATTTTGTTATATCTTTGCTCAAGAAGAGTTAAGAGAAGTTAAGAAGGATTTCAATTATCAATAGTAACGAAAGTAAATTCTTCCTTCAAAGAAGATGCTATAGCAACAGTACAAATAGTATATACAGCAAAAAGGAAGAGAAAAACATAATTTGCAATTGCCAATATGGGAATTGAGAGGATACCGGTCTATCAAACAAGTGAACACTCCCAACCCCGTCCAAATGGCTACGTATTAACTGTCTTTACAGTTATATGCAAATATAAGCAAATAACCCTGAAGCTACAACTTTGGGGTTCTTTGTTTAAAAACATTCTACATATAACGGATCAAGTGACATAATGGGGGGGGTAAAAAAACTAAACCAGGTCATTCCACACTTCAAACCTTATGAATTATTCACCCTATCAAATTCAGTTCACCAAGAACCATATTATTTTATTCAATAACTTTTATAAAGTTATAAACTGGCAATCTTTCTTTTCTGATTTATATTGAAATGTTCATTTTATTTGGGGTTACCAGTGTAATTAATTGCCAGAAAATCCACCATCTCCTTTTGTAACTAATATCAAATCTTCTAAAGAAAACCAATCTTCTCGATGAATTGCCTCTGCACCACTAAAATGAGAGCACTTTGCTTGAATTCCATTTTCATGTATTTCAAGAACACTCATTTGTAATCCACCATTTATTGTAGGATTAATGTGTCTAACATAGTCACCTTCTTCTATGTGATTTTTCATATTATACTGATTGTTATATTGGTAAATATAGACAAAAATAATTTCAAAGATAGTGATAAGCCCCCCCGCTATCCGAAGTTTCTTAACTTCGAATCACTATGCTCGTAGTCTCCCTCCCCAAAACACAAAAGCCGCTCTACTTTCGTAAAGCGGCTTAGTAGCCCGTAGGGGAATCGAACCCCTGTTTCTAGAATGAAAATCTAACGTCCTAACCCCTAGACGAACGGGCCATTGCTTTTTCTGAGTATTTAGTACTGAGTCTTTAATCTTCGTATTTTCCCAAAGCCTACTCATTTGCTTTGGACTGATGATGATCAACTTATTATTTGTAGCCCGTAGGGGAATCGAACCCCTGTTTCTAGAATGAAAATCTAACGTCCTAACCCCTAGACGAACGGGCCATTTTTGTATTTGATTACTCCAATGGCGCTGCAAATTTTAATATCAAACTTGCAAACATTAAAAAGAACACCCTTATTTTGGGATTGCAAAGATATAAGTTTAAAAATAATTTAAAAATTTTATCTTAAATTTTTTATCAGTGTAATATCATAGTTTATTTTCAACACATTATTGGCTACCCTAAAACAAAAAAAGCCTCCGTTTCTTTCTTATAACAGCGCAGGCTTAGTACCCCGTTAATTACTTATGCTGATTGATAAAAGCGGCGCAAATAAATTCACCCCAATTATTTACTATATTCATATCATCAAATCAACCTTTATGAAAGCAGTTTGGAACAACCAGGTTATTGCCGATAGCAACGATACCATTGTGATAGAGCGTAACCATTATTTCCCCGAAAACAGCATCCGCAAGGAGTTTTTTAAACCTTCTGCCACACATACCACCTGCCCCTGGAAAGGGTTGGCTTCCTATTATACCTTGGAGGTTGACGGTGAAACCAACCCCGATGCCGCCTGGTATTACCCGGAACCCAAAGAGGCGGCCGCCGAAATTAAAAATTATGTGGCCTTTTGGAAGGGAGTAAAAGTAAGCGAATGAAAATTTACGACGCTATAGTAATTGGCTCCGGCCAGGCTGGCACGCCTTTGGCAAAAAAACTGGCCATGGCCGGCAAAAAAACGGCTATCATTGAAAAACGCATGGTGGGCGGCACCTGCATTAACGATGGCTGCACACCCACCAAGGCCATGGTAGCATCGGCAAAAATGGCTTACCTGGCCGGGCATAGCGATAACCTGGGCGTGCATATTAAAAATTTCACGGTTGATTTACCGCAGATCCTTAAACGGAAAAACGAAATTGTTAAATCGTTCCAGGGCGGCGCACAAAAGGGATTGGAAGGTACTGCTGGCCTCGACCTGATATTTGGCGAGGCCGTTTTTACAGGCCCCCAAGCCATCATGGTAAAGCTAAAAGATGGCGGTACCGAAGAGATGCAGGCCGATTTGATATTCATCAATACCGGGGCCAAAACCGCAATACCCGATGTGCCGGGTTTAAGCGATATCGATTACCTCACCTCAACCTCTATCCTGGAGCTCGAAACCGTGCCCCAACATCTGCTTATCATCGGCGCAAGCTATATCGGGATGGAGTTTGGGCAGATGTTCCGCCGGTTTGGCAGTAAGATCACTATGCTCGAAACTTCGCCGCGCGCGCTGCCTAAAGAGGATGAGGATATCGCCGAAGAGATCGTCAAAATACTGGAGGCCGAAGAGATTACCTTTCACGCCGATGCCAAAGTGACTAAAGTAAGCAAAAAGCCCAATGGCGATTTGGAGGCCGAAATAACGGTGGTGGGCGAAACCAGGCTTATAAGTTGTTCGCATATTTTGGTGGCGGCAGGCCGTAAGCCCCAAACGGAGGCTTTGGGGCTGCAAAAAGCCGGCGTTGAAACAGATGATAGAGGCTACGTTAAGGTGAATGATAGGCTGGAAACCAACATACCCGGCGTTTATGCCCTGGGCGATGTTAAGCCCGGGCCCGCCTTTACGCACATTGCCTATAACGATTATACCATTGTTTACCGCAATTTAATTGAAAAGGCCAACCTGAGCATTAAAAACAGGCTGGTGCCTTACTGCATGTTTACCGATCCGCCGCTGGGCCGTGTTGGTATCACCGAAGCAGAAGCTAAAAAGCAGGGTTTGAATTATAAAGTGGCCAAGCTGCCCATGCAGTATGTGGCCCGTGCCATTGAAGTTGGCGATACGCGGGGCTTTATGAAAGCCATTGTGGATGCCGATACCAAAAAGATATTGGGCGTGGCTATACTGGGTGAAGAAGGCGGCGAGATTGTGTCGGTAATGCAGATGGCCATGGTAGGCGGTATTACTTATCCCGAAATCAGGTATATGGTGTTCGCGCACCCTACCTACTCCGAATCGTTAAACAATTTATTCATGAAGTTGGATAGCCTCACCCAACCCTCTCCAAAGGAGAGGGCTTTTTAAAGCGGTGAATTTAGGGTAGCGGGACAGGGCGGCCTCACCCAACCCTCTCCAAAGGAGAGGGCTTTTAATGCGGTGAATTTTGGGTGCCATCTTTTTAAAGCAGTGAAGTTCAAGTCCTCTCCTTTGGAGAGGATTTAGGTGAGGCATTTATTTATTACTATATGATAGCCGTTAAAAACTTAAGCAAACATTTTGGACAGGTAAAGGCGGTTGATGATATTTCGTTCGGGGTGAACGAGGGCGAGAACATGATTTTGCTCGGCACCAGCGGCTGCGGCAAAACCACCACGCTAAAAATGATCAACCGTTTAATTGAGCCTACAAAAGGCGAGATCTCGGTGAACGGCAAAAGCGTTTATGAGCAGTCGCCCGAGGTGCTGCGCCGGGGCATAGGCTACGTTTTGCAGAATAACGGCTTATTTCCGCATTATACCGTTGCCGAAAATATGGCCATTGTTCCGCAGCTTTTAGGCTGGGATAAAAGCCGGATTGCCGAAAGGATTAACGAGCTGACCGGCAAGCTGCACCTGCAACCGGAGCAGCTTGCCGTATATCCCGATCAGCTAAGCGGCGGACAGCAGCAAAGAGTGGGCCTGGCGAGGGCGCTGATGGCCGATCCGCCGGTGTTGCTAATGGATGAGCCTTTCGGCGCGCTCGACCCCGTAACGCGCTTTAAAATACGCCGCGAGTTTAAGGAACTGGACGAGCTGAAACGCAAAACCATCATCATGGTGACCCACGATGTGCAGGAAGCCTTTGAAATGGGCGACCGGATCTGCCTGATGGACCAGGGCCGCATCGTGCAAACCGGAACACTCGCGCAGTTGCTGTTTAAACCGGCTAACAGTTTTGTACAGGAGTTTTTAAAAGAGCAGCGCCTGCAGCTGGAGTTTAAGGCAGTAACGGTAATGGATCTGTGGGATACCCTGCCGGATGATCTGTCAACGTCCGCAACCGGGCTGATCAATCCAAACTTTACCGTTTGGGAAGCGCTGGAAGTATTAACCGGCCGCCCTCAAAAAACGGCCTCCGTCGCTCATCCCGGCAACGGCCAATCAAAAACCCTGACTTTTGAGGGTCTGATGGCGGCTTTTTATCACTATCAAATTACGGAGGCTAAATGAAAGAAGGACAACAAAGCTTACTTGACTTTATGCGCCAGGAATCGGATAAAATAGCCGGGCAAACCTTAACGCATATCGGCTTAACATTTACCTCGCTGTTCATCGCCATCCTCATCGGTTTACCGCTGGGCATTTTTATCGCCCGTAAAAAACAATTTTCGGGTGCCGTTTTAGGCTTTGCCGGGGTAATGCAAACCATTCCGAGCATCGCTTTATTAGGTTTTTTGATCCCCATTTTAGGCATCGGCGCCAAGCCCGCCATCTTCGCCTTATTTTTATATGCATTGCTGCCCATCATCCGCAATACCTATACGGGCATTACCCAGGTTGATGCTACCATTAAAGAAGCGGCCAAAGGCATGGGCATGAGCTATAGTCAAATTTTATTAAAGGTGGAGCTGCCCCTGGCTATGCCGGTTATTCTGGCCGGTATCCGTACGGCTACGGTAATTAATGTGGGGGTGGCTACGCTGGCATCGTTAATTGCCGCGGGCGGCCTGGGCGAGTTTATTTTTGGCGGCATCTCCCTAAACAATACCAACATGATTTTGGCCGGGGCCATACCATCGGCACTGCTGGCCATTGTTTTTGATTTTTTGCTTTCGCGGATCCAGAACATCAACTTTAAAAAAATGAGGTCGGGTGCCTGGGCTGTACCTGCCGCTATTTTGTTCCTGGCCTCGTTTTACCTCATCCCCTCTGCTTACGGCGGCAAACTCACTGCCGGTTTCACGCCCGAGTTTATGGGCCGGAAGGATGGCGATCTGGGCCTCAAACAAAAATACGGCCTTAAAATCCATACGGTGGTGATCAGCGATGCCGTGATGTACAAAGCCGCTTACGAGAAACACCTCGACGTGATTAGCGGTTACTCTACCGATGGGCGCCTTAAAGCTTTTGATCTGGTGGTTTTAAAAGATGATAAAGGCATCTTTCCGCCCTATTATGCTGCGCCTATCGTATCCGGAACGGCGCTTCAAAAATTCCCAAAACTGGAAGCTACGCTCAATTTACTTTCGGGCCATATCACCGATTCCATCATGACGGAGCTCAACTACCGGGTTGATTACCTGCACCAGAGCCCCGAAGCCGTGGCTAAGGATTTTTTAGTATCCAAGGGCCTGTACAAACCGTCGCGCAATGGCAGCGCGGGCACGGTGCGCATCGGCTCAAAAATTTTTGGCGAGCAATACATTTTAGCGGGCATGTACAGCTTACTGATTAAAGGCAATACCGATTATGATGTAGCCACTAAAACCGGCCTGGGTGGTACTAAAATTTGCTTTGACGCGCTAACCAACAACCAGATTGATTTTTACCCCGAATATACCGGCACCGGTTTATTGGTGATGTTGCAGGCAGACAGCAAAACCATCGACTCGTTAGCTGGCGATAAACAGAAAGTTTACAATTACGTGAGCGGACAGTTTAAAACTAAATACGGTATATTGTGGTTAAAGCCTATAGGGTTTAATAACGCTTATGCGTTGATGATGCGAAGAAAACAGGCCCAAAGCCTGGATATTAAAACAATTTCGAACTTAAAACGATACCTGGATAATCAATAGAATGATGAGTTTAGCCGACTGTTATAAAAAAGTACGCCAATTAAGTGTCCGCATTTGCAGTCCGCTGCAAATTGAAGATTACGTGGTACAGCCGGTAGTGGATGTTAGTCCGCCCAAATGGCATATAGGCCATACCACCTGGTTTTTTGAAACCTTTATTTTAAAGCCCTATTTTATGGGCTACCAGGAGTTTAATGCCGATTATAACTATGTATTTAACAGTTATTACGAAACCGTAGGTAACCGGGTTATCCGTACCGATCGTGGTAACCTGAGCAGGCCCACCGTAGCCGATATTTACAAATACCGCACTTATGTGGACGATGCGATGGAAAACTTTCTGCGGGAGGAGCCTTCGGCAGCCATCAGGGAGTTGATGATCCTGGGCTTAAACCACGAGGAGCAGCACCAGGAATTACTTTATTACGATATTAAATACATTTTGGGCCATAACCCTTTGTTCCCGGCTTATGATGAAACCTATAGGC
This sequence comes from Mucilaginibacter paludis DSM 18603, assembly GCF_000166195.2. NCBI lineage: Bacteria > Pseudomonadati > Bacteroidota > Sphingobacteriia > Sphingobacteriales > Sphingobacteriaceae > Mucilaginibacter > Mucilaginibacter paludis. Next base: position 3,047,752 of record NZ_CM001403.1, on the reverse strand, counting down.
CACAGGTTTTTGAGCAACCAACTGCCCAATGGATCAGCATGCCCGAAGGTATTTACGAGGTTGGTTTTGAGGGCGAAGGCTTTTGCTTTGATAATGAGCTGAACCGCCATAAAGTTTATTTAAACAGCTACCAGATTAATACGGCCATGGTTACCAATGCCGAATACCTGGAGTTTATCAACGATAACGGCTACCACGACTTCCGTTTTTGGCATGCCGAAGGCTGGGATTGGGTAAAGAATAACCATGTTGAAGCCCCGCTTTACTGGCACCACATTAACGGGCAATGGTTTAACTATACCTACGCGGGCTTGAAGCCTGTTGATTTGGCCGCGCCGGTTTGCCACATCAGCTATTACGAAGCTTACGCATACGCATCGTGGAAAGGGATGCGCCTGCCTACCGAGTTTGAATGGGAAGCGGCAGCACATCAATTTAAATGGGGCAAAAGCTGGGAGTGGACCGAGAGTGCCTACCTGCCCTATCCCGGTTTTAAAAAAGCCGAAGGAGCTATTGGCGAGTATAACGGCAAATTTATGGTTAGTCAGAAGGTTTTACGCGGCTCATCCGAGGTAACATCGCCGGGGCATGAGCGCGTTACCTATCGCAATTTTTTTCATCCCAACTTACGCTGGCTTTTTTGCGGAATACGCCTGGCCCGATAATATACCATTGAAAAACATGAACACGCAAACATCACCGGTAACGCTAAACGGTTCAACCTATAACCATACGGCGGTTAATCATTTTTATGAAGATGTGCTTAAAGGGCTAACGGCAAGCCCCAAGCATTTAGATTCCAAGTATTTTTATGATGCCATAGGCGATCAGCTTTTTCAGGATCTGATGAATTGCGAGGAATACTATCCAACCAATTGCGAACTGGAGATCTTCTCGCAAAAAACCGAGGCCCTGGCAAGCGCCATCATAGGCGATAACAACGATGAGTTCGACCTGATCGAATTAGGTGCGGGCGATGCCATGAAATCAACCTACCTGTTAAAGCACCTTTTAGATCGGGGCGTAAACTTTACCTATCTTCCTATTGATATTTCGGCCCACGTAATTGATCAACTGGATGTTGAGCTAACCCAAAATTTGCCGGGTTTAAAGTTTGAAGGGCTCAATGGCGAGTATTTTAATATGCTGAGTAAGGCTGCCACGCTATCCAATAAACGCAAGGTGGTTTTATTTTTAGGCTCCAATATTGGCAATATGCCGGTTGCCGAGGCCGAAAGTTTCTGCGCCGAACTGCGCAACCACCTTTCGCCGGGTGATATGGTGCTCATTGGCTTCGACCTGAAAAAGAATCCTAAAACTATTTTAGCAGCCTATAACGATAAGGAAGGCATCACCAAAAAATTCAACCTCAATTTACTCCACCGGATCAATCAGGAGCTGGGCGCCGATTTTGTAATCGAACAGTTTGATCATTTCCCGGTGTACGATCCTGAAACAGGCGCGTGTAAAAGCTACCTCATCAGTACGGCCGATCAAATGGTACATATAGCCGATCATAACCAGTCGATCCATTTCCAGAAAGACGAATATATTTTTATGGAGATCTCGCAAAAGTTCACCGTTGAGCAAACCCGCGATATGGCTGCTAAAACCGGCTTTGATGTTGTTAACTACCTGTTTGATGATAAAAACTGGTTTGCTGATGCGATCTGGAAAGTTCGATAGTTATCGCTTATGCCCGATGGTATAGCTACAGTGTTATTTAAATTTTTTTATGTTGAAGAAGGCTAACCTATGCGAGGCGAAGTATTAAGGCTGATGTTTTTTATCAGTAGAGTTTGATAAATTGTTATATTTAACAAACTTAACTTTCACTTCATGAAGAAACCCATACTCGTCGTTTTAGTGAGCTTGCTATCGGCCAATGCCTTTGCTCAAACCACCTCAAAAGCCGAAGTGGCAAAAAAAGCTGAGGCCATCGAGAAAAAAGTAATAGGCTGGCGCGAGGATTTTCATGAGCATCCGGAATTAGGTAACCACGAGGTGCGCACTTCGGAGATTATCGCCAAACATCTGGAATCCTTAGGGATTACCGTTAAGCGGGGCGTAGCCACTACCGGTGTGGTTGGCTTGTTAACCGGCGGCAAGCCGGGACCTGTTGTTGCCCTGCGGGCCGATATGGATGGCTTGCCGGTCACAGAGCGTACGGCGGTACCCTTCGCCTCTAAAGCGACTACGACTTATATGGGCAACCAGGTGGGGGTAATGCATGCCTGCGGGCACGATTCGCACATGGCCATATTGATGGGCGTGGCCGAAGTATTAGCCTCCATGAAAAAGGACCTGCATGGCTCCGTTAAATTTATATTTCAGCCAGCCGAAGAGGGCTTGCCCCCCGGCGAAAAAGGCGGTGCCGAGCAAATGGTGAAGGAGGGCGTTTTAGAGAATCCGAAGGTTGATGCGATCTTTGGTTTGCATATCCAATCCTATCAGCCGGTTGGTACCATAGCCTACCGCCCGGGTGGCGACATGGCAGCGGTGAACGATATGCAGATCATCGTAAAGGGGCGTTCCTCTCACGGGGCCTATCCATGGTCGGGCGTTGATCCTATCGTAACCTCGGCCCAGATTATCAATAACCTGCAAACCGTGGTTAGCCGCAATTTACATATTACCGCCAATCCGGCGGTGGTTACTATTGGCGCTATTAACGGTGGCAACCGCTCCAATATCATCCCTGAATCCGTAAGTATGCTGGGCACTATCCGTACCTTTAGCGCCGAAGATGAAAAGCTGATTATCGAAAGGGTAAAGCAGATAGCCACCAAAACTGCCGAAGCCAATAACGCCATCGCCGAAGTGAAGATCCCCTACAGCAACCATTACCCGGTTACTTATAACAACCCTGCACTGGTAGCCAAAATGTTGCCCACTTTACAGGCCACAGCGGGGGTAGATAACGTAGTACTGCGGCAGGGAGAAACAGGTGCCGAAGATTTTAGCTTTTATGAGGAAAAAGTACCGGGCATATTTATTCATTTAGGAGGACTGCCTAAAGGTGGCGATCCGCTTAAGGCTCCGGCTCATCATACGCCCGATTTTTTTATTGACGAAAGTGGATTTACCCTGGGCGTAAAAGCCTTGTGTAATTTAACGCTGGATTATATGGGAATGGCAGCTAAGGGGAAGTAAAACGAATACATCAATGGCAAATACTCAATTTTTAACTTTCCGGAAATTTAATCAATTACCCTTGTCGGAGCATCTTGTTTCTACCCTCATCGCAAATCATATTGAATACGAGGTGGAGGATAATTCGATGGTATTTAACCCTTCGTTTATCAATAGCGCAGATGATTTATCTAAAGAATACCTGGTGAAGATTAAGCCGGAAGATTTTGATAGCGTAAATGAACTACTGGTTGAAGAAGAAGCCAAACATATTGACGAAGTAGACCCGGAATATTACTTATTCGGTTTTACCGATGATGAGTTAATGGATATCCTGATCAACTATAACGAATGGAACGCGTTTGATTTCGCACTCGCCCGCAAAATATTGAACGGGAGGGGACATGTTATAGACGACCAAGCCATTAAAACCATACAGGCAAACAAGCTGAAGATCTTAAAAGAACCGGAAAAAACTGAATCCGGATGGATCATAGCCGGTTACCTGACGGCTTTAATGGGCGGCCTGTTTGGCATATTTATAGGGTGGTATTTATCGACCGCGAAAAAAACCTTGCCCAATGGCCAACAGGTTTACACCTTTTTAGATACTGACCGGAAGCACGGAAACAGAATTTTCTTCATCGGTATCGTTGTTTTAGTTGGGGAGATGGTGTTGAGGATATTGCATGTATAGGCCCACACGCAACCAGACATGAAAATTGCGCTGTACCCGATTATTTGTTTTTTGATAGCTTGTCAACCACATCAAGCCGGTGTAGTACTAAGGCAGGCGGCAAGTAAATCAGATACTATAGAACATCTTTCGGAAATTAAAATTAATGGAGTAATAAATTTTATCGATAATTATAAAAGGGTTGTTGAAATTTTAGGTAGCCCCGATAGTGTTGTTAAGCCCCAGTATAGGAGTACGTCTTATTACCATCGGCCTTTCAAATATTGTTTTTTTAAAGATATTGTATTTGAAAAATATAATGACACGCTGGTACTGCTCAGTATTGATTTTAAAAAAAAGGCTAAAATATTTTTGTCGGCCAATAACATGGTTAAATTTGATTCTTTCACATCGTTAAAAAGCCTAACCCAATACTTTCCTAAGTCAGTAAAATATAAAGAGTTAATCAGGGGTACAGATATGGATAGCTTGCGGGATATATCTATTGAAGCTGAAAATTCTGTTGATCAATGGGTTTTGTATTTTGATACCGATAGCGAACGGTTATTGCGAATATATTATTGGGTGAAAGAAGAATAGATTTTTGTTGTAATGCTTTGAAGTTCAATGCTAAAATGACTCTCGTTGCTTCGGCATAAACTGACAATTGCTGCTTTTACAGCATCTCGACTTATCATCGTATCCTCTTCAATCGCCCTCATTCCCCAACCTTCTCCCAAGTCCTTGAGATCATAAAATCTCCATAAAAAGTTTTAGACTTTAAAGGCCGGTACCTATACTTAACAAACTGGGCTTCAATATTGGGCATTTTAAGTGTTTCAATACGGCATACTATTTTAAAAAGCAGGTACATGGTTTTGAGCATTACCTTTTGCCACAAACCGCCGGTTATTTGAAAGTCGGCACAGAGCCATAAACCTTTGGGCTTAAGCTGGTGGTGCATATGGCTGAATGTTTTTTGCAGGGTGTCTTCGGTAAAGTTATCCAGCAGAAAGGGGGTTATCAACACATCATACAAGGTATTTAAAGTGGTGTTCTCAATGGCTTCGTTAATATAGGTCACTTTGTTAATTCCGGTAAACCTTTTTTTGGCCAGGGCCGTCATCTGGGACGAAATTTCAACATAGGTAATTTGTAAGCCCGAATAATGAATGGCAGACAGTTCTTCCAATATCCACCCGGTGCCGCCGCCTACAATCAATACTGAAGAGTTGGGTGGTACAAAGCGCAACAAATAGATCTGGGCTTTGACTAAGGCATCGCCAAACACGAGCCGCGAAAGGCGGTCGTAAAAAATAGCCGAATTATCGTAGTTGGAAGTCATGGGCTATTCAGATTAAATGAAATGCGATCAGGATAAGGTATTGCAAAATAAGCACCCCATCCATTAAAAAAAAGTAATAGTATTCATTCTTTTCCCATTCCGATTTAAAAATGAGCCAGCCCATCAATAAGCTGGTGAGGCCAAGGGCAAAAAAGTCGCGGTTAAAGCCATTGCTTCTAAAAACAAACAGCAGCACTACGTAGCCGACCAATAGCAACTGGCAAAACAGGTAAGCCTTTCTCTCGCCGAAAACTACGGGGATGGTTTTTAAACCCAATTTACTATCCTGGAAAAGATCTCGGATATCAAACGGTATAGTAAGTGCAAAAATGAAAAGAAATCGCTTGGCGATCAGGATAACGGCATCAGTGTACGAAACAAAGGCCAGGTGGTGGCTTTCCGCTTCAAATATAGGTAGCAATACGCAGCTGAGGGTCCAAACCAGGGTGATCAACAATGATTTGAGGCCCGGAATATTACGCAGGCCGAACTTTTGAGTTCCTGACGAGAAGATGGGCAAGCTATAGCCAACCGATAGCACTGATAATACGATAAGCAACAACCTTGACTTTACCGAAAGCATCAGGAATAAAGGCAACAAGGCAGCTACCGATAATAAGGTAAAGGCAACCATGAGCCGGTTATTTTTAAAGAACCAGCGGATACGCCTGAATGAAGACTTTTGCGGATCGCGCGGTTTACTTAAAAAGATGCTGAAGTTGTAAAGGCAAAGCGTGGACGTAAATAACAGGCCCAGCAAGGGATAAACCGGCTTGCTGCCTATCAATTGCAACGTTACCATGGCCTGCGCTACCGAGCACAGCGCCATAAACAGGTTGCTGAATAAGATGCAATCAAGAAATGACCGATAGAGTTTACTCATTTAAGCAAAAATGGGCCCTGCCGGTGCTAAATTGTTGGTTTAAGATATGTTGTTTTTTAAAGCAGGATCGGCAGTTGCTTTAAGCGTAAATATCGTTATTTCGGGCAATATTCCAACCCTGCCCGGATAACCTAAAAAGCCATAGCCGGTATTTACATAAAGCTGCTGATTACCTTCGCGGTACAGGCCCGACCACTCTTTGTATACGTACTCGATAGGGCTCCACTGAAACTCGGATGTTTTAACGCCGAACTGCATACCGTGAGTATGGCCGGCAAACATCACGTCAACCTGCGGGTAATTTAATACCTGGGCACGCCAGTGCGAGGGATCGTGCGATAGCAATAATTTTACGGGTAGGTCATCCGTGTTTTTAACCGCCAGGTCAACCCGGCCATATTTGGGGAAGCGGCTAAAGCTGCCCCAGTTTTCAACCCCTAAAATTCCAATTTCTTCGCCATCAACTTTTAAACTGCGGTTGCTGTTCAAAATCAAATCCCAGCCCATGTTTTTGTGGGTGGCCTTTAAATCGTCCAGGTTTTTCTTTTTTGCTTCGGGGCTTGGCCATTCGGTGTAATCGCCGTAGTCGTGGTTGCCCAATGATGAGTATACCCCCAGTGGTGCTTTCACTTTGGCAAAAACATCCTGGTAATCTCTCATCTCGCTGCTTATCTTATTCACCAGGTCGCCGGTAAAAAATATAAAGTCGGCTTTTTCGCGCATCAGCATCTCAACGCCACCCAACACCGCTTTTTTATTGTAAAAACTACCCGAGTGAATATCAGATATCTGCCCCAGTTTAATGCCATCAAATGCCTTGGGCAGGTTAGGCAAGTATAGCGTATGGCGCTCAACGGTATAATCGTAAGCGCCCGAAGCGATGCCGTAAGTAAGCGAAGCAATGGGCAATGCACCGGCCAGCAAACCGGCTTTGATTAAAAATTCCGAACGGGGAATAGCATCCGGTGCAGGTTGTGCTGATACAGGTTGAAGTTGCTGCAGCGCCGTGTTTTTTTGCTTCCGGGCGGCGAACCACCTGCGTATGTCATCGGCAAATACAAAAGGCAGAAACAGGATTTTGCCCATCCAAACCAAAAAGAACACCAGTAAAAAAGCGCCTTTTGCACCGATGGTCATTTTGCAGTAAATACAAATATAAAGTCCAACCAGTAGCAGCACAGAAAACACCCAATAGGCTATTTTGAAACCTTTTTTATGAGGAAATTTCCATTTTTTTGAAGCTCCGCGCAGGCCGGATAAAACATAAAAATCGGCCGCAATAAGGCCGACTGTTATGGCTAACATAGTGATGAGCTGTGTATCCATTAATACAAAGGTATAAAATTAATAACGGTCGTCCTCAATATCGTCATCATCATCTGGCTGAAGGTTAAACAAACTGTTAAACATATCCGAGAAGGCGAAGCCGTTATCTAAAAAGCCCTTGTTCAATTGCGAAAACTCGGCCAGGCCGTGCAAAACAAACTCCATGAGCAAGAGCTGCTGATTTTCGGTTAGCTTAGGATGCATTTGTTTAACAATATCCTTTAAACCGGTAACCGAGTTTAACAGTTTTTTATATTCCTGGAATGGTAACCCGTCAATAACCGCAAGTGTATTACCGCTGCCAAACCAGTTGATGATTTCGACATATGGGTTTTTGGCCTTAGATTTTTTGGCTTTTTCAGGATCGGGGAAATACTGTAATAGCATGGTTTTGATAGCCTTGCCAACCAAAATATTGGCCACTTTGGCCGGTCCTTCCAGTTCACCCTCGTAAACCAACTCTATTTTTCCGGTAATGGCAGGTATTACACCTAAAAAATCGGAGATGCGTACAAAGGTACTTTTCTCTTTATTGATAATCATCCTGCGCTCGGCATTACTGATCAGGTTTTCGTAAGCAGATATGGTTAAGCGTGCTGAAACCCCGGATTTTTTGTCGATGTACTCGGAGTTACGGGCCTCAAAAGCAATTTGCTCCACCAAATTTTTAACCAGTCCGTCGGCCTCAACAGCGGTTTTTTGTTGTGGCGATAAGGAAGCTTCCTGCTGGGTTATTTTACGCGAAATTTCTACGCTGCGCGGATAGTGCGTTAATATCTGGCTCTCAATACGATCCTTTAACGGTGTAACGATTGAACCACGATTGGTATAGTCTTCGGGGTTAGCGGTAAATACAAACTGGATATCGAGCGGCAAACGTAATTTAAAGCCGCGGATCTGGATGTCTTTTTCTTGCAGGATGTTAAACAGCGATACCTGGATACGTGCCTGAAGATCCGGAAGTTCGTTAATTACAAAAATTCCCCGGTGTGCGCGCGGTATCAGCCCGAAGTGTAATACCCGTTCGTCCGAATAGGTAAGCTTAAGTGTGGCCGCCTTAATAGGGTCAACATCGCCAATTAAATCGGCAACGGTAACGTCAGGCGTGGCCAGCTTTTCGGTATAACGTTCGGAACGGTGTATCCACGCTATAGGGGTAGCATCGCCTTTGCTGGTAACCTCGTTATGGCCAAACCATGATATGGGTGCCATTGGGTCGTCAAATAATTCCGACCCTTCAATGTAGGGTACGTATTCATCCAGTAAATTAATTAGCAGGCGGGCAATGCGGGTTTTGGCTTGTCCGCGTAAGCCCAATAATAAAATGTTGTGGCGCGATAGGATGGCGGTTTGCAAATCGGGTATAACGGTATCCTCGTAGCCAATGATGCCTTCAAAGCCTCCTTCCTGTTTTTGCAACTGCGTTATCAGGTTTTCGCGCAGCTCATCTTTTACCGACCGGCTGATGTAGCCACTTTGTTTTAGTTCGCCTAATGTTGTTATGTTGGGTGTGCTCATTGTATAATGAAATTCTTTTTTTTAATTTTTTATTTTAGTCAATTTCGATCAAGATGCGTATAATGACATCTTGTTAAGTTGTTGATTATTAGTGCGTATATTTTTGCTTTAAAAATCAGTATTCTTAAATTATAGCATCGGCACGCTCAGTCGCCGCGTGAAGGGCTGTTACTTTTGTCTTGACACAAAAGTAACCAAAAAGTCAAGACTGCCCGATCCTTCCGCCCACAAGGCCAGCTCCCGGCCCGGCGTGCAGTCGAGGCCTTTGCCCACTTTTGCCTCTACACCATAAAGAAAACGGACTAAAGCCTTACTTGCCTCCCCGGTAAGGCAGGCTTAAAAAAAATCTCCCCTACCGGGGGAGATTTAGAGGGGGCTTAACGTACGGTCCTTCTGCGGTTACGGATATAATCTTCAAAAATATATTCGCCTAAGCCATTCAGCGAGCTGTAAAAAGCTTTACCGCCGTTTGTTTCGGTAAATGTACGTACAAACTGCTGCAGGTAAGGGTCTTTGGCTATCATAAAAGTAGTGATAGGTATTTTTAAACGCTTACACTGCGCGGCCATGTTGAGTGTTTTGTTTACCACTTTACGATCAAGCCCTATGCTGTTTTTATAATACTTGGTACCCTCTTTTAAGCAGGTAGGTTTACCATCGGTTATCATAAAAATTTGTTTGTTGTGTGTTTTACGTCTCCGCAATATATCGGTAGCCAGCTCTAAACCTGCGTAAGTATTGGTGTGGTAGGGGCCAACCTGCAGGTAAGGCAGGTCCTGCAAACTAATGGGCCAGGCATCGTTGCCAAAAACAACAATATCCAGCGTATCCTTAGGGTATTTGGTTTTAATCAGTTCAGCCAAAGCCATCGCTACCTTTTTGGCTGGGGTTATGCGGTCTTCGCCGTATAGGATCATAGAGTGCGATATATCGATCATCAGCACGGTAGAAGTCAGGGTTTTAAAATCCATTTCCTCTACTTCCAGATCACGTTCCGTTAAGTGGAAATCATCGATACCATGATTGATCTGGGCGTTATGAACAGATTGTGTCATGTCGATCTGGTCGAGGCTGTCGCCAAACTGGAACTCCCGCCGTTCCGAATTTTTTTCGTCGCCCTGGCCGGATTGCGGCGTACGGTGATTGCCTTTCCCCGACTTTTTAAGCTTGCCAAAAATCTCCTCTAATGCAGACTGGCGGATGCTTTGCTCGGTTTTAGCGGTGATATTCATATCGCCGCTTTGCTGATCCTCATTCAGGTAACCTTTATTTTTCAGGTCATCAATAAAATCGCCCATGCCATACTGGTCGTTGGTTAATTTATATTGCTTATCCAGCTCATTCATCCATTGCAGAGCTTCGCCTGCATCGCCCGCTGTGTAGTTGAGCAGCTCCAAAAATAACTTTAACAACTCATCGAAACCGCCCTTATTGATTTGCCGGGGTGTGTACTTTGAAAAACCAAAACCGCGCATAATATCCCTTTCAAATTTAATTAACGTTAAGGTAAGGCATATAGTTTGATAGTAAAACGTTTTGAGTTCTATTTTGCCTGATTATGACATGAGATTTACACCTGGATATCAACAAGGCTGTTTTAAGCCTCTAATAGCTTTGCAATGCCAGGCTCATCAACAGTATGTTTTAATTTAGGGGAATGATGCTTTCCTGTTTATTGATAATCTCACTAATTTCCGCTTCATCATAAACCGGGTTAGCGCCGCGGCGGCTGGTTACAAAGGCACCAATAGCGCAGGCTTTTTCAAGTACTTTATCCATCGGGTGCTTATTTAACAGCCCGGCAATAAAAGTGGCTAAAAAAGCATCGCCCGCACCAACGGTATCCTCAACCTTTACGGTATAGCCTGGGTGTTCGTAAAATTTTTCGTTATGCCAAATCATGGCACCGTTTTCACCGCGGGTTACACAGATGGTTTGACAATGAAATTTTCTCTGGAATTCGATGATCTTGTCCTTTAGGGGCTCATCGTAAGCACCTATCAGCAGGTTGGCTTCCTCTTCGTTCATTTTGATCACATCGGCCATCGCTGCCAGCGTTTCTATCGTTGATAACTGGTAGTGCGGCGGCCTAAGGTTAACATCAAATATTTTTAACAGCCTGTTTTCAAACAGGTTCAGCAACGTATTGCGGCTGGTTTCGGTACGGCAGGCTAAACTGCCAAATACAATTACATTTGTTTTCCTAATTTTCTCTAACAAAGGAGCCTCATCGCGGATATTATCCCACGACACCGGCTGAGGTATGGTATAGGTGGCCTGCTGATTTTCATCCAGCTTAACGGTAACCTCGCAGGTAGGCAGCTTTTCGTCCGTCTGTATTAAATCCGAATAAAGTTTGTTCGCCTTCAGAAACTCAACCAGCTTATTCCCCGAAGCATCGTTACCCAGGCGGCTTACCGGTAGCGCGGCAATACCCTGCTGTACCAGATGGAGAGCCACATTCATGGGGGCGCCGCCTGCTTTTTTTTCTGTGCCGAAAGTATCCCAAAGTACCTCGCCGTAACATAGAACTTGTTTTTTCATTTTTAAAGCTTTTAGCAGATTACGCAAAGCTATAAGCTTTATGTTAGCAATTTGCTTATTTATGTTTTATTTGATGTGAACCTTAAACGCACTACAAGATAAAGCTGCCGGATATTTACTATTTTTATGGGATGAAGAAGCTTTTTTTGTTTTGCCTGTTGCTCATTTGCTTTAGCTGTTGCTTTGCCCAGCGCGATAAGCAAGCCATTTTAAAGGTATTGGATACACAGAGCCATGCCTGGAACAGGGGCGATATTGACGCGTTTATGCAGGGTTATTGGAAATCGGATTCGCTGTTGTTTGTTGGCAAAACCGGCCCTAATTACGGCTGGCAAACCACGCTGGACCATTATAAAAAAGGATACCCGGATAAAGCCGCCATGGGCGAGCTTACCTTCCATATTTTAAAGGTTGATTTATTGGATGCTACCAATGCCTTTGTTTTAGGCGGATGGAATTTGAAACGGGAAAAAGACAGCCCCGGCGGATTTTTTACCCTATGGTTCCGGAAGATTAAAGGTGAATGGAAGATTGTTTGCGACCATACCAGTTAGAGTAGATTAGTCCGGAGTCTAAAGTCAGGAGCCTTGAGTCTAAAGTCGGGAATCTGAGTTTATGGGTAAATACTCAGCACTCCCGGCTAAATAATTAATAAGGTTTCCCCGCTTTCAATTCCCTGTTTGCCCATTTGATAGCTAACTCTTCGCGGAATTTGGCATAGCCTGATTTCAAGGTCATTTTTAAAACACTGTCTATCCCGCCTTTAACGGCCAGGTTATATAAGCTTGCTGCCTTACGGCTCAACGAGGCATCCCAGGCGCGCAGGCTCAACGAGTACGATCCGTCGAGGTATTTCATCCAGTGCCAGTATCCAGTTGGCATAAATAAGGTATCACCATGCTCCAGAAAAACCTCCTGGCCTTGCACGCCTTCCAGCGCCGGAAATTTTTTGGTATCGGGGTTCAATACATCATAATCTTCCAGTGCGTAAGTAGCATTGGGGATACAATATAAACGGCGTTTCCATTTGTTTTCAAACAGGATGACATGTTTGCGGCCACCAAAATGGGTATGGAAAATATGCGGCAGATCGATATCGTAATGTAAAAACGTAACCGAATTTGATCCTCCAAAAAACATCGCGGGCATACTCTCTAAAAAACCGCCCATCAGGTCCTTCGGCATCACAATATCGTTCAGCAACTCGGGTGCCTGCTTAAATATATTAAAAAAGAAGATGCGTAATTCAGTTGGCTGCGATTTGATCAGATCGATATAATCTGTAAACGGCATATGCGTGGTGGCCGAATTAATCGGCTTTGCCGGATCGGCCTTAGAGTTATCATACAAAGGCACCACCTTATCGCCCACTACCTGCTTCAAATATTCGGGTGTCCACTTATCGCGCGCGGGCCAGGTTTTGGTAAGCCCCTTGATAACCAGCGGGCGACGAGGGTTTAAATAGTTTTTGGTAAAATCGGCAGCACTTATAGTATCTACAGTATCTATTGACGAAAGGATAAAGCTCATTGATTAAATTGTTATACGGCACTATCAATATCTTAGGTATTTACCCGGCAATAGTTAGAAGTACCGAAGCCGCTAAGATAAACCATTTTATAAACAATAGTAAGAAACGTTGATTGAGGATAATTATTACTTCGAAAAGGTGTTGCATTAGCGCGTTACTAAATCCTAAATGCCTTTTGAAATTTACCGGCAATAAAAAAGCCCGGCGCTTAAGCAGCCGGGCCATGTTTACATTGTTTATCAGGGGTGGGGAGTTACTTAGGCATTAACACGGTATTAACCACATGGATTACGCCATTTTTTTGATTAACATCGGCTATCGTGATCCATGATTTTCCGCCTTTTTCGTCAACCAGGTAAATCTTTTTACCTTGCATCATGGCAGTTAAAGTACCACCGCTTACTGTTTTAAACTCGGCTTTACCCATACCGGCTTTAATTTTGGCGGCAATTTCTTTCGAGCTTAATTTACCTGCAACAACGTGGTAAGTTAAAATTTTGGTTAAGGTTGCCTTGTTCTCTGGCATCACCAATTTATCAACGGTACCGGCGGGTAATTTGTTAAAAGCCTCGTTAGTTGGGGCAAATACGGTGAACGGCCCTGCACCCTTTAAGGTTTCAACCAAGCCTGCTGCTTTAACAGCTGCAACAAGGGTGGTATGGTCCTTAGAGTTAACGGCGTTATCAATAATGTCTTTGGTTGGATACATTGCTGCTCCACCTACCATTTTGGATTGAGCGTAAGTTTTTGGCGCTGTTGCAAAAGCTACTAATGCAAAGGCGGCGATGATTAATTTTTTCATGAGCTGATTTATATTTCAATTTGATTGAATTACGACACCGCCCTGACTTTGGATTTTTGATATTTTAATTTCTTATTAAATATCAATATATCAGTTGTTTATAATTAAATTAATCCGGTTGAAAGTAGTAAGACTTAAAAGAATAATTCGGAAGCGATATGGTCCGCGTATAGTTTTCCTTCCGCACTGAGCGTCAATATTTGTTCTTTCCGGTTGATCCAGCCTTTCTCAAAAAACTCTTCGGCTGCTTTTAATAATTGTTCGCCCGAGTATTTGCTGATGCTTTCGAGCTTTTGGATATCAAGCCCCCAGATGGTACGGAGCGAAGTCATGATATATTCGTTCAGGCGGTCCTTTTCGCTTAGCTCCTCCCGCTCGGCAGGGATGCTGTTGAGGCTCAGTGCCTGGATGTATTTGGCATTGTTGGCGATGTTCCACTGCCGGGCCTCGCCATTAAACGAGTGGGCCGAAGGGCCTATACCCAGGTATTTTACGCCCTTCCAGTAGTTTGAATTGTGCCTGGAATAATGGCCCGGAAGGCAAAAGTTTGATATTTCATATTGCTCATAGCCTTGCTGGCCCATCTCGTTGAGCAATACCAAAAACTGGTCGGCACTTTGAGATTCACTCATCGGGGCGAAGAGCTTTTTTTTGATGAAGGATGCCAGCGCCGTTTTAGGCTCAACCGTCATGGAATAGGCCGAGATATGCGGGATGTTTAATTTAAAAATCTGCTCCAGGTTATGCTTCCATTTTTGATCGGTAAGCAGCGGGTAACCGTAAATTAAATCGGCGGTGATGTTGCTGAAGCCCGCATCCTGTACCCGCTTAACAGACGATTCAGCCTCCCTGCTGCGGTGGGCGCGGTTCATCCAGAAAAGATCCTCGTCAAAAAATGATTGGATGCCGATGCTAAATCGGTTAACCGGCGTTTGCCGCAACGCTTTCACCTTTTGCTCATCCAAATCATCCGGATTAGCCTCAATAGTGATCTCGGCGTCCGATGCTACGGTATGGTGCCGGGTAATTATATCGATCAGTGAATTAACCTCGTCGCCCTGTAACAAGGAGGGCGTACCGCCGCCAAGGTAAATGGTTTCGATAGTTTCATTAGCCAGGTAATCTTTTTGTAAACGGATCTCATTGGCAAGAGCCTTGAGCATGTCGCCTTTGTATTGCAGCGATGTGCTGAAATGGAAATCGCAGTAATGACAAGCTTGCTTGCAAAAAGGGATATGGAGATAGATGCCGGCCATGCTTTTAAGAGTGTATAATCCGGAATAGAACAGGACAGATCAATATATTTAATAACTTGATTATAAGCATATAAATTCAAATTCGCCTTTTTTATTCTTTCGTTTTTAATTTTGTTTGATGTTATTTTGTTACTCAGGTGCTACTATTCAAATTCAACGAGTATCAAAAGTAACAAATCCAAGGTGATTGATAATCATGGTAACCGTCAGACATAAAAGGCAAAGTACTGGCAAATTTAGTGCGTATTTAGATGTCTATTCTAATAATGGTGAGGCAAAGGTAAACGCAACTGCGAGATTCTTAAGATTTGTGCCTGAATGGTGAAGCCTATAATTTCTGGCTGGTTAGGGCGCTTTATACTGAAGTGTGTAATACCATTGAAACAAAGATAGCAAAAGATCCGAAGGGCTTTATAGATAAGGCTGAAAAAGAAATGGCCAAACAGCGGGCGACCGCTGCTGCTAAAGCAGTAGCAGTGATCGCTGAAAAAGATTAAAGGAGGTTAAGCGAAGGCTGAAAAAAGTTAAGGCAACTGAGCGGCGAGAATTGACAAGCAGGCCACGTTGCCCTGAAGAATCTGGTTTTCGGCGAGCCTCTCCAGGTCGGCTAAATACTTGACAGAGGCCCCGTCATCGGGAAACCTTTACTGAAATTCAAATAGCGATAGACTTTTAAATTGTTGCTCTATATACTCAATATTGCTAATATATTCAGCATTTAACAACCACCTAATTCAATATTTTATTTGGCAGCTACATTTTTGCTTCAGGTAATATGGCCAAATATGAAGAATTGGTTACTGTATTCTTTTCAGAAAAGGGATTTTTATGATTTTCAAAAAGCTGGAGTTTAGGTGTTTTTCCAGGTGGGTGTCAATGCCAAAAGTTATTTCGGTTGCAGGCAGGCTGTTATAATAAGTATTGAATAATCTATCCCATATACTTAACACATCGCCGTAATTACGATCTGTAAAAGGTAATTGGTAATGGTGGTGAACATGGTGAAGGTTTGGCGTAATAAAGACCCAGCTGATGATATTATTAGCTCTTGTGGGTAGTTTAAATTGAGTATGAGAGGTAATATTGGCAACAGTTTGTATCGTTTGGCGCAATAGCAATACTCCGAAAGAAGCGCCGAGTAAAAACACCCAGATAATTAAAAAACACATCCTCAGAAAAGTTTCTACCGGGTGCTCACGTACTGTTGTAGAAACATCTAATTCAAGATCGCTGTGATGAACAAGGTGAAAATTCCAAAGAGGCTTAACCTTATGCATAATTACATGATACAGGTATTCACAAAAATCAAGTAATATAAAGCCGATCAAATATTTCACTACAAAGCTGCCTGAGTGCGGAAATAGGAAAAGCATCCCGCAGTGATGCTTAACAGCCCATAAAGACACCATGAGTACAAAAATTGTCATCAATAACTGTACAGGTAAAGCCGTTGCAATGAACCATAAATTGGTAAGTGTATGCTTCCATTTGTCTTTCCATGAAGTTGCCAGCGTTGTTACTTCGATTAACCACAAGGTTAAAATTATTACAGCGTATAAGGCTACCTGTGTAGATGATGGGTTGTTCAAAAAGAAATTGTTGATGTGCTCCATAAGGTTAACTGTATAACTGCAATGTTACCATTTAAAACATTAATAACGAATCTGCCTTTTAGTATGCCGGTAAGCCAAGCATAAAAAAATTAGCGTTTGGCTTTCCCTGTGTAACATTAGTTGGTATTTAACTGGCCAAACTGTTATATTTATCTGAAAAAGCATCATAATTGAATCTGAAAAATAGAAACCAAACTATTTTCCCCCCGTATTCATTACTACCGTACTTATAAACTTCAACAATCAGATTTTTCTTTTCAGAGGCCCATTTTCCGATAATCCGATCCCCATCTGGTTTTTGTGCCGATACGCCCCATACACGAGCAATCAGCATAGCTAACCATACTAAAATCTTTCCGGTCTTTTTGGGCGTGTTCATTTTATATAGCTTATTTAAACCCCAGATTTAACGAGACCACATCAGATACAAGGCCTACATTTTGTTTATAATGCCCGTACCTTATCTCTAACTCATGTAGGCTTTGCCAGCCCAGTACCCCCTTGGGCGGTGCTATCCTGAAGCCCGCCCCAAAAAACTGACTGTTGAATTTTGCATATTCATAATTACTGGTAAAATAAGTTTGCGAAGGGCTGGCTGCTTCGTAAGGCGCAAAATATTTAGCCGCCGTTTGTGTATAATACCTGTAAAAGGGCGATACGGAGAAAAAAGGAGAAATTTTATAGGTAAGCTCCAGGTTTGCCGTGTTTGATTTACTACCCCAACTGTCGGTATAATAGCGGTAATAGGAACGTAATATCATATTATCACCCAGGAAATAGTTTGCTCTAAATCCCAGTGGTAGTTTAAACCGCGAAGATGGCAGCCGCTCTATCGTATCTTTTCCATTAGAAAAATATACACGGTGAAAAGGCAGACTCAAATAACCGTGCTGGGTTACCAGATCGGCCAGGAACATGATTTGTAACCTCGAATTGATGATCTGCGAATAAGAAAACGAAGCAGTATAGGTATTTCTTGGGCTTGTTGGGATATTGGCCTTTGAACTCCCGTCTGAACTTAGTACCGAATTACCACTGGCAGTGGTTACATAGGTTGGTCCGGTTGAAACCGTTGACTTAGGAATAAACTCCGAAGGGTAAATTAAAGTAACATGATCAAAGTATCCCTGTAATTTTATACCAAATTCGCCCATTTTGTTGGGGGTTTTTGCAGAGAAATGAAGATCAGCTCCAACGGATTTATAATTGTATTCGCCCGAATAATAAGACCCGATGCCAAAGCTGATCCCTTTTTTATCATTCTGGATTGTCCAGTCCAATGAAGGGTAAATCCGGCTTCCGCCGGTTTTTGATGCTCCGGTTGTTGAAACATAAGCCGCCGAAGCCGAAGTATGATGATCGATACCAAGACCTATGGACAACGTATTTTTATTAAGGGAGTTGTTCAGCCACGCCAGCTTAAGATCTAACCCGTTCGAGAAATCGTTCACCTTTTCTGTGCCTATACCTCCGGTAACGGCAGAATGATTCCCGTTTTGATTATAATAGCTGGAAACCAGGTTTATTTCTTCAAGGCGTAACCTTCTCGGACGATAAGTGACCGTATCCTGATCGGGCGTAGTGGCCAAACTAAAGCCTTGTGGCAGTGTGCGTATAGTACTGTCTTTGGAGACCTGTGCATAGGTATGCATCCCACATACCAGGTAAAACCCCACTACGGTTAAATATATCTTTTTCATGATTTATGAGGGTCTGAATGAGGTATTAATTGCAACCACAGCCTCCGCCGGTTTTGCCGGCATTGGCACCTGAAGCACTTTCACGGTACGACTGGAAATTGAGTTCGTTTTTCTCCACCTTCCGGTTGCTCAATGCCATTTCAGAATCGTTGATCCTGTTTTTTTGATACTCTTTTAACTGCACACACGACGTAAAACACGCTGCCATTAACAGGCAGCCGGTTACTTTAATCATTCGTTTATTCATTGTATAGGGGTATTAAGTAATATTTATATTTCTGGATGTATACAGGCGGTCATGATCATCAATAAGTATGGCTTCAATATCCTTCATCTGGTTAATCATATCCAGGCCTGCGTGCACCCCCATAATGGTAACCGGTGTAGCCATAGCATCGGCTATTTCGGCATTGGTAGTAATTATGGTTACGCTCTTGATTCCCCTAACTGGTAGTCCGGTGCGGGGGTTAATGGTATGCGAGTATTTTTTACCATCGATCATAATAAATTTTTCATAGTTGCCCGAGGTGGCTACAGCCATTTCAGACACATTGAGGTAAGAAAATATCTGATGGGAGGCATCGGGGTTTGCAATACCGATGGTCCACTTCTTCCCGTTTGGCTGAAGGCCCCAGGCGGTTAGATCTCCCGAGGCATTCACTACCCCGCTGGTAACCCCTTCTTGTTTCATAACCAATTTGGCACGTTCGGCCGCATACCCTTTACCAATACCTCCAAAGCCAATACGCATACCCTTTTCTGCTAAAAAAACACTGCAATCGGCCTCATTTACCAGGATATTACGGTAGTTGATAAGCCGCACCATTTTCTGTGCGGTTTCCTTATCCGGCAGGGCCGTCATCTGCTGATCGAAGTTCCACAAACGTTTATCAATAGAACCGTAGCTGATATCGAATGCACCCTGGGTTACTCTGGATATCATCAGCGAACGTTTAATAAGCTCTAAGGTTTCCCTGCTTACCGCAACCGGTTTAATACCAGCATTACGGTTTACCTGATTGGTTTCACTCTCATCGCTAAAAGTGGTTAGCAGCCGCTCAATCCTTTTTATTTCTTCTACGCCTGTATCAATCCGCTCGTTTGCCCAGGCTTCATTTTCGGCAACTACACTTAACTCAAAACGATTGCCCATCAATTTACAGCTTCGTTTAAAAATTTGATAATCGGCAATCTTCATAGTCAAGCATTAAAAATCAGGTATTTTATAATCTCTTTTGTTAATACAAGGTTAGCTGTAAATTCTGTAGCTATCATGAAATCTGGTTTGTTCTTACCATATTAATATTATTTAACACATTAACAATCAATAGCTCTACGCTGTTACCATATGTTTTTTTGCTGCCAGGTAACGCTCCGCATCAATAGCCGCCATACAGCCACTTCCCGCCGCAGTTACCGCTTGCCTGTATATATGATCCTGGGCATCGCCACAACAAAACACCCCTTCAATATTGGTTATTGTTGATCCGGGGGCGGTTTTAATATACCCGGTATCGTCCATATGGATGATGCCTCTAAAAATATCAGTATTGGGTTTATGGCCAATGGCAACAAAAAAACCTGTGATGTTTAACGTTTTCTCCTGCCGGGTTTCGTTATTAATAACCGTTACGCCGGTAACGCTTTGCCCATCGCCAACTATCTCTTTTGTTTCGGTATTGTAAAGCAGCTCAATATTAGGTGTATTTAACACGCGCTGTACCATTGCCCTGGATGCGCGAAACTCATCCCTGCGCACAATCATATATACTTTGCGGCATAGTTTAGCCAGGTAGGTAGCTTCTTCGGCAGCTGTATCACCGGCACCAACAATGGCAACATCCTGGCCTTTAAAAAAGAAGCCATCGCAAACGGCACAGGCCGATACGCCAAATCCGCTGTATTTTTGTTCGGATGCTAAGCCGAGCCATTTAGCTGAAGCCCCTGTAGATATGATGACCGTATCTGCCAGTACGGTTTTAATACCATCTATCATTACCTTATGGGGAAGGCTCGAAAAGTCTACCGCGCTTACATAACCAAAACGAATATCGGCCCCCAGGCGTTCGGCCTGCTTTCTGAAATTCTCCATCATTTCCGGACCGGTAATCCCCAGGGGATAGCCGGGGTAATTTTCTACATCAGTAGTTTGTGTAAGTTGTCCGCCGGGAGTCATACCTGTATACATCACCGGGTTAAGGTCCGCTCGCGACGCGTAAATTGCGGCCGTATAACCTGCCGGGCCGGAGCCAATGATAAGGCACTTCACATGCTCTGTTTGTTGATCCATAATATTATTTGACACGGTTATTTGATTGTGAAATTCCGCTGTTTAAAAAACTTATATAATTTCCCGCATCATAATCAGCACCTTGCGGGGTAACCAATACGTCGCCGTTACTGTTTACAATCACATAAAATGGCTGCGAGTTGGTATTAAATTTTGATGCCTGGAAATCGCTCCATTTGCCACCGAGCGTAGTTATTTTTTTACCGCTGTAGGTTGAAGTGAATTGGTCGGCTTTGTCAAGCTCTGTTTTGTCATCTACGTAAAGTTCGGCCATGATAAATTTATTCCTCAATAGCTTAAGCACTTCAGGGTTAGTCCATATCGTGCTTTCCATTTTGCGGCAGTTCACACAATTCCAGCCTGTAAAGTCAATTAAAACAGGTTTGCCTTCTGTTTTAGCTACCTGCAATGCCTGGTCATAATCATAAAAAGCTTCCAGTCCCAGTTTGCTGCTTGGTGCGCGGTGAAAAACAGCCTCGTATTTTTTTACTCCTTTAAAACCTGTAGTTGATGCCGTGCTACTGCTATTGCCTGCATTTAACTGGGCCGAAGTATAAAGATCAAAATCCTGGGTTGATGATGGAGGCAGAAATGCGCTGATTGATTTTAATGGCGCGCCCCACATTCCCGGGATCATATAAACCACAAACGATAGTACAATGATGGCCAGGAAAGTACGTGGTACTGAAACATAGGACACATCACTATCATGAGAAAATTTGAGCTTGCCAAGCAGGTAAAAACCCATTACAGCAAATATCACTATCCAAAGTGCCAGGAATATTTCCCGATCAAACCAGTTCCAGTGGTAGGCCAGGTCAACATTCGATAAAAACTTTAAGGCAAAGGCCAGTTCAAGTAAACCTAAAACCACTTTGACGCTATTTAACCAGCCGCCCGATTTTGGTAATGATTTCAATGCCGATGGGAATAATGCGAATAGTGTAAAAGGGATGGCCAATGCCAGGGAGAAACCAAACATACCTATTGCCGGCCCAAGACGCTCGCCTTTTGATGCTGCTTCAACCAATAATGTTCCGATGATTGGGCCTGTGCAACTAAAGGATACAACCACCAGCGTGGCGGCCATAAAAAACAAGCCGGTTAGCCCGCCTTTATCTGAATTTTGATCCAATTTGTTGGCTAAAGAATTGGGCAATGTTATCTCAAAAGCACCCAGGAAAGAAATACCAAATACGATTAACAATAAAAAGAAAAAGAAATTAAAGATGCCGTTTGTTGACAAGGCATTTAACGCGTCGGATCCGAATATCAGGGTTATAACCAATCCCACCAATACGTAAATTACAATGATGGAAAGGCCGTACAAGGATGCCTGCCCCGCGGCTTTAGCCTTGGTTCCTCCCTTTTTGGTAAAAAAACTGACGGTTAAAGGCAGCATCGGGAAAATACAGGGCATGAGTAAAGCGGCAAAGCCCCCGATAAAGCCAGCTATGAAAATTTGCCAAAGCGTTTTATGTTCTTTGGCTTTTGAGTTTACTACCGGCTTGGTTAAAACAGGCGGCTTAGCCATTGCCTTAGCTGCGGCAATACTATCTGCGGCGGTTGGTATCGGCGTAAAATCAATGCCGCTTGTTGATACGGTATCTGGTTTTGATTTGCCTTGTGCCGCCTGGCCCGGTTTAGCAATGAGCAAAAAAGCCAAAAATATTGCAGGCACAAGAAATAGCGCGGATTTAAATAGTTTCATTATAGGTTTGCTGATTATTTAACTTCGATACTAAAATCCAGATCAGATGGCGGTAAACATTTATGATCGTTACAGGTCATATATTCCAGGCTGCCTTTAACGGTTGCTTTGCCCGATTTTAGTTTGATCTTTTGCTGAAAAACAACCGATTTTTCAAAGTAACTCACATCCATACCAAATGACTTTTCGAAATGGGTAACCGGCACCGGCTCTTGTGTTTTGCCATTTAAGCTGTATGACTTTGACGCCGGAAATGTAAAACTTGTTTTAACAGGCCCGCCATCCTTGACGTTTTGAGAATAAATATGCCACCCGCCATCGATTGTTGCTTTAATAAAAACCACCGCTTCTTTATCATTTATTTTTTTTGCTGCATATGCCCATTTTACAGGTGTTTCGATTTGGGCGGATAGCTTTTGAAAAGACAAAAGCGTGGCTATAACAAAGATGTACTTCATTTCAATAGTATTTAGGGTATGTGTTATTTGCTTTTAAATCAAATGCTTACTTAAACTTTAAGGCAAGGGTTAGGTTACTACATCGCTGTTAATTACAGCCTCAGCCGCCACCACTTTTGCCGCCATTACCACCAGAACCGCCCTCCCTATATAACTGAAAGCTTTGTTCCAATTTTTGAGATTTCCGGGCCGAAAACTCCATTCCGGAGTTATTTAACCTGTTTTTTGATACTGTTTAACAGACATACATGACTGCATAGCACCGCAGAAAAAGAGGACTACTATCGTTATTCAAACTAACCGGGGAACTTTTTCATATCGGGAGGATTAAAATCTAAAATAGCATTGTTGATTAATTACCGGGATTAGCAGATCCCGCGATCTGCGCTACAAATTGTTCCGGCGATTCGTTGGGGAAACCGTCCCAGTCTTTTAAAACTTTTCCGTGCTCATCAACCAAAATCGTATAGGGAAATTTGCCGTCAGGGTTGTATTTATCCGCAAGCGCCTCGTTAAGTTTAATTTGATCTTTACTTAACTGGTTTTTCTTCTGTCGCGGAAAGTCAGCCCGAACCAATACCAGGTGATCTGAGGCGTAATTTACAAAAGCATCACTTTCTAAAATTTCTTTTCTCTCTCTTATACATGGCCCACACCAATCTGAGCCCGAAAAGTTGATCAGGATAAGTTTATGAGATTTGGATGCTTCGGTAGTAGCCTGGTTAAAATCACCCAGCCAGGTAACATTGGCAAATAAGCCTGCGATCAAGGATATAAATAATAATTTCATGTTGTTTTAATTTATATGATATACCGGTTACTATAGTTTTACAGTTAGTAAGGTTACTTCGGGCGGGTTAATTCAATAAGTCAACATTTGTGCACGCATTGGTTGATGCACTTGGTCCTTTGCCCGAGTTTTTTGAACATCCAAGGCAACTGATAACCACCGTACATATGGCGCTTATTCCCATTATTGATAAGAAGTTCTTCCCTGTCCATACGCTTCTCCCTGATTGTTAATAGTCTTTACAATAACAATATTACAGGTACATTCTGTAGTTAGTATGAAAATGGTTTTTTTTAGCAGTTTTTAACAGTCGCGCTTTGTTGTTTATTCAGGGACTGACCCCAAAATCGTTGTTACAACACTAAAGCAACTCTGAATATTGAAGCAACTCTGGAGCGTAGGTCTCCCTTTTTTACGGGCCAAGGACGGGCCCAACTTTTTTAACATTGAAAGCTATAGAACTATGGGGGTTAGAAATATACTTAGGTTTGATCGGTTAAAATAACCTTTACTTGGTTACATGATAAGTAAATTGGCCAACCAATCGCTAATTGAGAGCTTTAATTATTATATGTTCTTACTGGCTGAATTTAAAACGTTGAACCCTTACTTTTAAATAGGCTACTATTTCCGTATCTGAGTCAAAACGGTCGCCAATGTTTACAAAATGTTTTGCTAAAAGATCATAACGTTTGCTCAATAAATAGATTGAAACCATCATGAAATCAATTTTGCAAAAAACTACTGCACCATTACTGCTATAATTGGTAATTGTATCCTGAAAATATTGAGGGTGCTCTGTCCAGTGCATGGTCTGTTTTAGATGATGGGAAATATGGTAACCATCATTCCAGCACTGCCAATTGTATTTGCTGTTAATGCAGGTTATGCTGTTTTTATAGGAATTTCCCGGATCAGCAGGGTCAATAAATGCATGTTGTGCCCAATTGCCAAACATGGCAACAAAGCGATAAAAGAAATAAGGAAAAATAAAAACGCATAAGCCTGCTTTCCAGTTTATTGAAAACATGATAATACAAAAAAGGACGATATATAGCTGCCCTTGCAGAGCACTGTACATTAATTTTTTTCGGTTTCTTATCCTAAAATATGCGGCCAATTTATAAATTCCGGTTAGCATAAACTGGCTGTAATAAAGTAAAAAATCCTGAATGGAATCCCTTTGATAAGGCATCGTGGTGCTTTCATCATCTTCCAAATTATTTTCAGCATGGTGCATACCCACGTGATGAGAATAGTAGGTATCCGCCATGTGGCCAAAAAATGGAGCTATAAAGTACGGCAGGAAATAATTCAAATAATTAAATTCCTTTTTAAATAAGGTTCGGTGAGTAGTGCAATGAAACATCAAAGCAAACTTTCCGATAAAGAACACCACATTGAGCGCTATGTACAGTGAAGCGACCAGCCACCATACCCAGCCTGATAAAATGGGCGTAAATAATAAAACTGCAAATGGAATTAAAACAAAAACGATCTTTAGTATAAAATAGATAAAAGGCAGATCACGTTCATCACGAATAAATTTTAATAAGAACTGGTCGAATTTGTTATAGTTAACACGTTTTGAATATACCGGATCGGTAATATCTTTTGGTAATGATTTCATGCGATTGCATTTTTGATTTAAAGCCACCCACATCATGGGTACCCGATAGATGGTATTTCTTTATAAAATCTTCGCAGGTCTGAGCAATCAGAATGAGGTGAGAGTTTATATCATCTATAGAAGACTATAATTCGGATTTTGTTCTATTATACTAAAAGTATATTAGCGGGACGGGGATTGTTTTGAACACGTACCGTTACACAATTTGGACATTCTGAGGTGATTGACCATCTCATTCCGGAATAGCAAAAAGTTAACTCCGGAACGCTTTGACCATATTAATTTATTGTTTATTAATTGCGATTTTTCTTGCTTTATACGCATTTCCATGCTCCAAAGCGCACGGAATAGCCTTGTCAGGTATGCCGGAATATCCAGGTATATTGCATCTGGGTTTAAATTCGAGTTGTTCCAATTCAACAGAACTGGTTGTTTAATAAATCTTCAATATTGATCTGTAATGGCATGTTGTAGAAGTAAGCCGGAATGTTATAGTAATTTATGGCTGAAATATGTATTCCATTCAGGCGCGGGCAGATAATTAGCCTGGATATCCATCAGAGGTATACTGGTTTGAGCCCGGTTTGTGGTAAGGGCTTTTGCTATAATTTATTAAATGAAATGATTTTGTTTTTAATGGCGTTTATTGGTAAATAGTACGATAACACTGATCCACAAACAAACGCCGGTAATAATATTGAAGCAATCGAGATGTTTTTTGGGGTAAACGGGATGGCATAACAAAAAAATATTTACTGATAACGAAATGATCAGGATTGTTACGATGAGATAGGGTAAACTTTTCATTATGGCCAAAGAAATTCAGATGAAATGTAGTTTGTCGTCATGTCTTTTTGATTGCGATTGAACTGTTTTACTATCATACCAGTGTACATTAAAAAATCCGTCCTGTTGGTAAGTTGTGGTGCCATCAGTGATTAACCAAAAAATCAATCAGCACCGTTGTAAGGGCCACCAAAATGATGGCCCATATCCATTGTTTATTTGATCTTGTTAAAGCCATTGGTGGAATTTATTGATAAACCAGTTTTTAACGAGTTGTGTAAGCAGGCAGTAAGCAACCAGTATTCCGATTAGCCAAGGGAAATAAACCAGGGGAAGTGCCTGTAGGTTTAAAATATGGGCAAGGGGCGAAAAAGGTATAGCGATACCTAACAGCATGATCAACGACGTTAAGGCTACAACGGGTGTCGCCGCCCAGCTTTGTACAAATGGTATTTTGCGGGTACGGATCATGTGGACGATCAACGTTTGCGACAATAGACCTTCAATAAACCAGCCGCTTTGAAACAGGCTCTGGTGAGCGGGCGAATTGGCTTTAAAAACAAACCACATCAGCGCAAACGTGGCATAATCGAAAATGGAGCTGATGGGCCCGATAAACAACATAAATTTACTGATTCCCCTGGCATCCCATTTTTGCGGTTGCTCGATGAAGTCCTCGTCCATGCTATCCCAGGGAATAGAGGTCTGCGATATATCGTAAAGCAGATTTTGTACCAGCAGCTGGATAGGCAACATAGGTAAAAAAGGCAGCAAGGCGCTTGCACCCAACATGCTGAACATGTTGCCAAAATTGCTGCTGGCCGTCATTTTAATGTATTTGATGATGTTGCCAAACGTACGGCGGCCATAAATTACGCCTTTACGCAATACCATCAGGTCCTTTTCTAACAAAATAATGTCAGCACTTTCTTTGGCAATATCAACGGCGGTATCTACCGATATCCCCACGTCGGCATCGCGCAGTGCTGCGGCATCGTTAATGCCATCGCCCATAAAACCAACAGTATGCCCTTGGGCTTGCAACAATTTAATCACCCTGGCTTTTTGAATCGGACTTAACTTGGCCATAATACTGGTTTCATCCAGCATGCCAGTGAGTTCGGCATCTGTTAACAGCTCCATTTCGCTACCTAACAGTACGTGATTTACCGGGATGCCCACATCACGGCAAATCTTCTTGGTCACCACATCATTGTCGCCGGTTAGTACCTTAATACTTACGCCGAGTTTCTGTAATCCTTCGATTGCCGACTTGGCTGATGGTTTTGGCGGATCTAAAAAGCCGATGAATCCAGTCAGCACCATATTGGCTTCATCTGCAACCGAATAATTCAGCGGGCGCTCATCGTACTCCTTAATGGCCACCAGCAGTACACGTAAGCCTTCTTCATTTAATTTTTTTGAGGTGCTTAAAATAATGCGGCGCATGGCATCATCCATGGGTACTATCTTATCATTCTCAATATGTAGCTGCTTATCTTCTCCCGGGTCAAAAGCAAAAGCGCATTGCTCCAGCATCTCCTCTACAGCGCCTTTACAAATCAGCAGGTGCTTGCCACTTTTTTCTTCCAGGATGACGCTCATCCTGCGTCGCTGAAAATCGAAAGGGATTTCGTCAATCTTTTTAAAGTGTTCCTCCGCATTTACACAACTGTGTATTTCGGCATGTTCCAAAACGGCAACATCCAATAAATTTTTCAAACCGGTTTGGTGAAAGCTGTTGAGGTAAGCCCATTTCATTACTTCATCGTCCTCATCGCCAAACACGTTGAGGTGCCTTTCAAGCACAATCTTATCCATGGTAAGCGTACCTGTTTTATCGGTACACAGGATATCCATCGCGCCGATATTTTGTATAGCATTCAATCGTTTAACAATTACTTTCCGCTTGCTCATGTTTAAGGCGCCTTTGGCCAGGTTGGCGGTAACAATCATGGGCAGCATTTCGGGCGTTAAACCCACCGCAACCGAAATAGCGAAAAGCAGCGCCTCAAACCAGTTCCCTTTAGTTAATCCGTTAATTAAAAAAACCAGGGGTACCATTACCAGCATAAAGCGTATCAAAAGCCAGCTCACTTTGTTTACGCCCCTGTCAAAACTGGTTTCGTTGCGTTTCCCGGTAATTGCTTTGCCTATGGTTCCAAAATAGGTAAGGTTGCCTGTGGTAACCACTATGGCCGTGGCGGTTCCGCTTACCACGTTTGTACCCATAAAACAGATATTCTCTAAATCCAAGGGCGAACGCTGGTCGGCATCCGGTATCCCGTGTTCTCTTTTTTCGATGGGTAATGATTCGCCGGTTAGCATGGCCTGGCTAATAAATAAATCTTTAGAATACAATATTCTGCAATCGGCCGGTATCATATCACCCGCGCTTAGATAGATCACATCTCCCGGTACCAGGTCTACAATGTTAACTTCGGTACGGCCGGTTTTCTGGCGCAAAACCGTGGCGGTGGTTTTAACCATGCTCTTCAAAGCATCAGCGGCACGGTTGCTGCTAAACTCTTGCCAGAACCGCAATAGTGAGCTAAGAATAACCATAACGCTAACCACAATCACGGTTTTATAATCCTGTTCGCCGGGAGCAGCCATCATCACATCCAGCACAAAAGATACACTCGCCAAAATGAGCAATACCGCAATAAACGGATTTACAAAAGCCTGAAATAGCTGCACATACCAGGCCGCAGCCTTTTCGTGCTGTATCTCGTTCAGGCCAAACTTTCTTCGTTTTTCTTCAATAACGGCGCGGCCTAAGCCACCTTCGCCGCTTTCAAGCATGGCATAAATATGAGCCGATTCATTAGCCCCGGAGATATTTCTGAGTTTAGTAGCTGCCGCATCATCAAAACCGAAAGTAGCTTTGTTAGGATTTTTGGAGATGATTTTATCTGCTGTTTGTGTTATCATCAGTTGTTAGTTAATTATTTGATATTGTTTTTCCGGAAATATATTTTGTTTGTTTTGAGTTCAGCCTGTTATCTTCCGGCGTGTGTGTAGGCTCTATTGTTGGCCGCTTAACCAGTTTTTAAAGCTGAACTGTGCTTAGCCACAGCAATGATCTGTACCAGCTCCAATACAGCACATGGCAAGCGCGGCCCCGTTGCTGACAAATGAAAAACTCAAAATTTTTGCCGGAATGGCCACCATACCATTAAAATCGTTTTTGCGTTCAGCAGAACCCCGGAGTTGGAAAGATTGTACGAAAGTGGGGCGGCGAATATCCTGGAAATTGCTGCCGTTTTTTTTCTTTTTATGCATAATAATTTCATTGTTCCGTAAACCGGAACTGCATAAAAATGAGTACCAGGTTAACAGGAGGTGTATAAAACTTGATGATTTTGACTCGGGCCAGTATCCATATTTAATGTTTAAACAGATAGGTTATTGAACCTTTTTGAACGCGACAAAAGTAGCTTTCCTGCTGGTGTATGGCTGTTAGAGAACCTTTAGAATACTATTAGAATTTCATTAGAAAAATGCTTTACCGGCAGATAGCATGCTTAGAGGTGCAAAAATTCTACCGTGAATGTGGTGCCTGAGCCTGGGCGGGAGGATACGGCTATATTCCCCTGGTGCAGTTCTACAATTTTTTTGGTGAGGGATAAACCTATGCCGTTGCCTGCAACAAGCTTTTTGTCGCCGCCGCGGTAAAATGGATTGAATATCTTTGATATTTCTTCTTCCGATATCCCGATGCCCTGGTCCTGGAACCGTAAAAGGGTTTTATTTTGAAAATAGCTGATGGCTACGGATGCCTCTTTCGGGTCTGAAAACTTACACCCGTTTTCCATCAGGTTCATAAAAGCTACTTTCAGTAAATAGGCATTAGCCGAAATGGAGATGAAATTGTCATCCTCAATTTCCTGTTCAAAAATGATGCTGATCCGGTAATCCGGATGATCGTGCATGACATCATTGCGGGCATCTAAT
The DNA here is from genome assembly GCF_000166195.2 of Mucilaginibacter paludis DSM 18603. NCBI lineage: Bacteria > Pseudomonadati > Bacteroidota > Sphingobacteriia > Sphingobacteriales > Sphingobacteriaceae > Mucilaginibacter > Mucilaginibacter paludis. The sequence continues at coordinate 3,017,804 of NZ_CM001403.1, read as the reverse complement.
AATACCTCGTCCAACCGTGTGTCTCTAAATGATATTTCGGTATGATCGTAGTTTGCTTTCGCAAGGTCAAGCAGGCTGTTTGATAAGCGGACCAGCTTCTGGGTATCGCTGATGGCATGGTGAATAGCTTCCTTATAAAATTCGTTGCTTCTTTCTTTCTCAACAGTAACTTGTAATTCGGTGAGCATGGCCGTAATGGGCGTACGCAATTCATGCGATATGTTAGATACAAATTCCTTTTGGGCATCAAATGATTGTTCAAGCCGGTTCAGCATGGCGTTAAAGGTAACGGCCAGTTCGGCAATCTCGTCTTTACCGTTCCCCTCGTGAACACGTAAGTCAAGATTGGTAGCAGTAATGATGTCTACTTCGTCGATGAGGTCTGAAACGGGCTGTAAAGCCTTACTTGCAAAAACATGCCCCGCCATGTAGATGAGGACGATGGCAACAAAAAAAGAAATGATTAGCGTATATCGCAGGTTTCTGAGCTTGGCGTAACCACTCTGGTCGTTGGCGGCGGATGTAATCACATAATCTTTATGGTTATGGTGATACAGAATACCAACGGCCTGCATTTGTCCCTGGTAAAATTTGATCTGTTTTTTTGCGACGATCTCATCAATCATCTGCCGGGTTTCTTTCACTTTATCAATTTCAACTGCGTCATGGTAAAGTAAATGGAAAGAAGTATCGTAAATGGCTACCTCCTCCTGAAAAAAAGAATTCGGCGAGTTTTTGTAGATCAATTGCAGCACCCCTGGCTGTACCTTGGCATCCAGTAACAAATTGGCCTTAATAATGGCTGTATGACGTAATGAATTATAATATTCTGTCTCGCGGTTTTCAGAAAAGGAGAAATAAATAACGAAGGCAAATGCTAACAACAACACGGCAATAACGCCGCTGAACAGGAAGGTTAATTTATTGCGGATAGTCATTTTTCTATCGTGAAAATAAATCCAAGCCCAGGCCTGGTATGGATTAATTTGTCGGAGAAATCTTTATCAATTTTTTTCCGCAGATAATTAATGTAAACATCGATAAAGTTGGTGCCGGTATCAAAATGCGTATTCCATACTTTCTCGGCAATTTCTGCCCGGGTTAACACCCGGTCGGCATGTTGAACCATATATTCCAGCAATTTCAACTCTTTGGGTGTAAGTGCGATAACCTTACCTGACCTTGTGACGGACTTGGTTTGGTTGTTAATTTCCAGATCGGCATATTTGGTAACCGGGCTAATAGAAGCACCTGTTCCGTTCTTGCGGTTCATAACCGCGCGGATCCTCACCAATAACTCCCTGAAATCAAATGGTTTAACAAGGTAGTCATCCGCGCCGGCGTCAAAACCCTCAACCTTGTCGTCTGTAGTACCTAAGGCGGTAAGCAGGATAACCGGCAATTCGGGCTTTGCCATCCGGATTTCCCTGCATAATTCAATACCGCTTAACAGCGGTAAAATAATATCAGAAATCAACAGGTCATAATCGTGCTGTAACGCCAGCTTTTTCCCGGCCATGCCATCATAAGCTACAGCAACTATGTGCCCCTGCTCCTCAAGGCCTCGTTTTACAAGTAAGGCAATGCGTGCCTCATCTTCAACAATCAGTATTTTCATGACGGTGATAATGCACAAAGATAGTATTATACCAGGCGTAAGGTGGTATAAGAAGTACGGCTAAGGATATATTGATATAAAAACCTGGTGCCTCCTCTATTGTCTATGATAATAAAAGTAACCGGCATAGTATTTCAGCAAAATGCAAGAAATCAGTTTTAACTGTGGGGTTCGGCCTTTCACCTTTTCGGTCTTATTCTATCTTTACTATATCGTTGGGCTTAAATCTTTGTAAAGCATCTAATTGTTCTTTACTCGTAATTTTAAAGGCAAGGCCAACCAATCCTTTTTCCAGCGATGAATCAACATACTCAACTGAACTAATTTCCTGATTATGATCACCGTCCTCAGATTTTAGTGTCATCCCTTGTTTTACATAGCCATCTATAACCTTACCGGCCATAACGAACCAGTTTTTTGACTCGAGAATGAATGTATATACAACATTAAATTTCGCGACCATTTCTTTATTATAAAATCCGCAGCACCAGCGAATCTGACTTTAAAACTCAGCTATCGTTTGCGTGCCTCGCCACTCTACTTTACTTTCTTAAAATCGTAAGGGGTATACTCAATTTCGTCATCAACTTTTACCCTTACACTGGTTACCCTGCCATTTTGTACGGTAAACGGAAATACCGCTCTCCCAAATTCCGGATCGGAGAAGGTGACGTAAAAGCGGTTATTCCCTATCGACTGTAGGTGAGCATACATTTTAGGATGATGCTCAAACCGCATTTGCAAATCGTTATTTTCGCCGCCTTGCTCAATGGTCATGTTGCCATACAGATCGCTAAAATACTGGCCGGCATATGCTGAGAGGGATAAAGCTGGGCGCAGGTTAAGAGCTACCGAGTCGCGCAGTTTTTTATCTTTCAATTGCTCTACCGCGTTATTGTTCTTAAAGCGCGCTAAAAAGGTATCGCTGTAATCGCGATAGGGCATTTTTAAGTAGGCATCGGTAATTTCCCAACGCAGGGCATCGTAAAGCGCATTCTGATCGTTATTGGTGAGCACTATAATGCCCAGTCGCAGGTCGGGTATCAGCGTTACCGACGATAAATATCCATTTACAGCTCCGTCATGCATTACCATACGGTGGCCGGCATAGTCCTGTAAAAAGAAACCCAGCCCGTAAAGTTGCACACTGCTCCATCCGTTAATGTGGTGTACATCGCCTACAATATCCTGTGGCTGCCGTGTGGCACTAATGGCGTCGGCTGCAATCACTTGCCTTGGGCCAACTTTGCCGTTATCCAATTGTGCCATTGCCCATTTGCTCATATCATTAACAGACGAACTCATGCTGGCTGCCGGTGCCAGGTTATCAATTTGGCAAAAAGGGATGGCAATCAAGCGGCCGTCGGCAATGGTATGGGGGGCAGCTTTATTAATCACCATCGGGAAATCCTTACTCAGTGCCAGTGTGCTCCCCATCCCCAGGGGGGCAAAAATCCGGTCTTTTACAAACGACTCCCAAGATCGATCGGTTACTCGGGTAATAACTTCGCCCGCGGTTAAAAAAGCGGCGTTGGTATAACCCCATTTCGCCCTGAAGGGATATACCGCTTTTACGTGTGCCATTTTCTCAATTACCTCCTGGCGGCTCAGGTTGCTGGTCCAGTAAGTGAAATCGCCCTGAAAAGTTTGGAAACCCAATCGGTGGCAAAGCAAGTCGCGTATGCGGGCATCGTCGCCTGCCAGCTTATCGTTCAGCTTAAATGAGGGGATGTATTTAGTCACCTTATCATCCAGCGAAAGCTTATGCTCGGCCTCTAACATGGCTAAAGCTGTTGCAGTAAAAGCCTTGGTATTGCTCCCTATCATAAACAAAGTGTTAGGGTCCACTTTGTTATTCAGGCCAAGCTCTTTAACGCCGTAGCCCTTCATTAAAATAATCCTTCCGTCCTTAACTATACAAACAGCCGCGCCGGGTATTCTCCAGTTGGTTAATGCACGGTTAATATAAGCGTCAATACTGTCTTTAAAAAAATTATTACGATTTATATTTTGTGCAAAAAGTTGTCCTGTTGATAATATAAAGCATAGAGATAATAATTTTACAGTTTTTGTCATTACAGATAAATAAATAAATTTACGCACTAACGGTTTACTTAGAAACGTAAAACTAAGCGTAAACGGGTATACGCCCAAAATAATAATTCAAAACAAATAGATAACTGAATGATAATTAAAAATTACCAATTTAAATTTGCACTGTTAGTAACTGTTGTGCTGCTGTTTAAGCAAAGTGCCTCGGTAGCGCAAGGCGGCACCACAAGTTGGGCCACCGATGGATATCAATATTACGTGGCCCGGGATGGCGGCATTGCCGAGCTTGATACGCGCGATGCATCAAAACAAACCCTTGTTGTTAGCTCTGCCATGCTTACGCCCCAGGGCGGGAGCCCGATACGTGTGCGGCGGTTTGCTTTCTCCGGTGATGGAAAAAAGATTTTAATCAATACCAATACCCGGAAAGTTTGGCGGTATGATACCCGCGGCGATTATTGGGTTTATGATTTGGCTGCGAAAACTTTAAAACAGGTAGGTAAAAACCGGCCCGAATCGTCGTTAATGTTTGCCAAATTATCTCCCGATGGGTTAAAAGCTGCTTATGTAAGTGAGCACAATATTTATGTGGAGGATTTGGCAAGCGGAGCGGTAAAACAGCTAACGGGCGATGGTACTAAAAAACTGATTAACGGCACTTTTGACTGGGCCTACGAAGAGGAGTTTGATTGCCGGGATGGTTTTCGCTGGTCGCCTGACGGTAAATCTATTGCTTATTGGCAGCTCGATGCCAGCAAGACAAAGAATTACCTGATGCTGAATACCACCGATTCTGTATATCCCTACGTTGTTCCGGTAGAGTACCCCGTAGCCGGGCAGGATCCAAGCTTATGCAGAATTGGAGTAGTTAATGCAGATGGAGGAAATACAACATGGTTAAAGGTTCCAGGTGATGCGATACAGCATTATATACCCAGGATGGAATGGGCAAACGCCAACGAAATTATTTTACAACAATTAAACCGGGCACAAACCGAAAGTAAAGTTTTGCTGTGCAATGCAAAAAGCGGAGAGGCACGGGCGGTTTACGGTGAGAAAGATAATGCCTGGATAGATACCAAATCAAACTGGAACGGTGGATCGCCGATGGGATGGGAATGGATTGAAAAAGGAAAAGCCTTTGTATGGGCCAGCGAAAAGGACGGCTGGAGGCATTTATACCGGGTGAGCCTTGATGGTAAAGAAACCTTGATTACCAAAGGTAATTATGACGTGATAAAAATTAATTTGATTGATGAGGCCGCAGGGTATATCTATTTTATCGCATCGCCCGATAATCCCACGCAGCGCTATTTGTACCGGGTTAAAATAAGCGGCGGTACAGCACAACGGATAAGCCCGGCCAACGAACCGGGCACACATGGTTATGAAATTTCGCCTAATGGAAAAATAGCCATTCATAATTTTTCAAATAGTTTTACTGCTCCGGCGCAAGAAATGGTTAGCCTGCCCGCCCATAACCATTTAAGCGGCGAGGCTATTGTAGTTGATGCGGCTAACAAACCCAAAGGCTCGCCCGAGTTTTTTAGAGTTAAAACAGCAGATGGTGTTGAGCTGGATGGCTGGATGGTTAAGCCCACTAATTTTGACCCACATAAAAAATATCCGGTTTTATTTTACGTGTATGGCGAGCCTGCATCGCAAGTGGTTACAGATACGTATGGGGTGGGCATAAACAGGCTTTACATAAGCAATATGGCCGACGATGGTTATATTTATATGGCTGTTGATAACAGGGGAGCACCAGCCCCGCGCGGCCGCGAGTGGCGTAAATCTATCTACCGCAATATTGGTACCCTTAACATTCGCGATCAGGCTATGGCTGCCAAAGAAATATCAAAATGGGCTTATGTTGACACAAGCCGCATAGCGGTATGGGGCTGGAGCGGCGGCGGATCGTCTACCTTGAATTTGATGTTCCAATATCCCGAAATTTATAAAACCGGTATTGCTGTGGCTGCAGTAGGCTGGCAGTTATCGTACGATAATATTTACCAGGAACGTTATATGGGTGTTCCCACTGATGAAGAAGGCCGATCATATTTTCTAAAAGGCTCGCCGGTTACTTACGCCAAAAACTTACGCGGCAATTTATTATACATACATGGTACCGGAGACGACAATGTGCATTACCAAAATGCCGAGCTATTGATTAACGAGTTGGTTAAGTATAACAAACAATTTCAGTTGATGTCTTATCCTAACCGTACGCATAGCATCTCGGAGGGAGAGGGTACTGGGCTCCACTTATCAACCTTGTTTACCCAGTATTTAAAAGAACACTGCGCGCCGGGAGGCCGATAAAAACAAAGCCTCCCGGAGGTTGGTACCGGGAGGCTTTATTAAAATTTATAATTGGTTAGTATTAATAAGGTGAGTTATCTATTCCGGTGGTGCCATCCTGGTTGATAGCATCGGTAGTCTTTATGTCATCGCTTTCAAAATCTGTTTTTCGGCCCAATAAAGTAAAGTTTTCGGCAACAACCTCAGTGGTGTATTTTTTTATTCCTTCTTTATCTTCAAAAGCCCTGGTTCTTAGCTTTCCTTCAATATAAACAAGCTTTCCTTTCTGTAAAAATTTAGCGGCTACATCTGCCAGCCCGCGCCACATTACAATGTTATGCCATTCAGTTTGTTCAATTTTACGGCCATCCTTATTAAAAGTTTCAGATGTTGCCAGCGGAAAGCTTGCTACAGATACCCCTCCGTCAAGGTAGCGAATATCAGGGTTTTTGCCTAAATGCCCCACCAGTATTACCTTATTTATTCCAGACATATTTATTTGTCGAATGTATATTAGAATTTAAAAAATTTATTTAAAAATAGAAAAATTATTTTTGGAAGTGCGAAACTATTTAAATTTTTGACTTCTGCGAAAAAAAATGTTGATTTTAATTTAAATTTATTTTGTTCTAAGCAAATGTGGTAAAATCTGGCGTGGATATGCTGATGGGTAAGAATATGCTTCTGAACCGGATATATTTCAATAATTTGAGGAATAATACCAAACAAGGAAACAATATCGGGAGATGAAAATAATTGTTCGGGGCTCCATAATTCGTTTGTTTCTATCATGGGCAAATCATACATGTTTGCCCAGATATCGTTATCGCCCCTTTTGTTTAATAACACCTCATCGTTGCTGCTGATTAAAAAATAATTGAAGTAGCGGTTTTTTATTTTAACGGTTTTAAGCTTAACCGGCAATTGGTTAACCTGGTTGTTTTGATAAGCGTAACAACCCGCTTTAACAGGGCATATACCGCAGTCCGGGTTTTTAGGCCTACACTGCAGGGCCCCAAACTCCATCATAGCCTGGTTGTGCATGGCCGGTAATTGCTGGTTAAGTAATTCGTTTGCCAGCTGCTGGAACAACTTTTTACCGGCAGTGCTGTTAATGGGCTCGCTGATGCCGAGGTAGCGCGCAATCACTCTGCTTACATTACCATCAACCACGGCCTTAGCCTGGTTAGCCGCAAATGATGATATGGCGGCGGCGGTATATTCGCCTATTCCCTTTAAGGCAATCAGGTCATCATACCGGTGGGGGAAATTGCCGTTAAATTTTTCCTGTACAATCCGGGCAGTTTTAAGCATGTTTCTGCCCCTTGAGTAATAGCCCAGTCCTTGCCAAAGTTTCAATATCTCATCTTCGGTAGCGGCGGCAAAGGCGGTAACTGTTGGGTAAGCTTCTGCAAAGCGGTAAAAGTAAGGCATGCCCTGGTCTACCCGTGTTTGCTGTAAAATAATTTCGGATAACCAGATAATATAGGGGTCAGTAGTGTTTCTCCAGGGCAAATCGCGACGGTTTTTGTTGTACCATTGCAGCAGGTTATCAGTAAAATTCATTGTGAACAAAAGTACATGGTTTTGCTTTATTGTGGCTCAGAAAGTTAAAAACCTACAAAATCAAAAATTATCATCTTTTATTTTTCTGTTTCATTTTAAACCAATACTTTTGCAACCCCAAAACAGTTAAGTATTTACAAAAATTAATAAAGAAAAACAGGTATGACTAAGGCAGAAATTATCGCTGAAATCTCAACTAAGACAGGTATTGAGAAAATTGACGTTCAGGAAACTGTTGAGGCATTTTTTAAAGTGGTAAAAACCTCTATGGTAGGTGGCGAAAATGTATATGTTAGAGGTTTCGGTAGCTTTGTTGTTAAAAAAAGAGCTAAAAAAACTGCTCGTAATATATCAAAAAACACTGCCATTATTATTCCGGAGCATTTTGTACCCAGCTTTAAACCAGCCAAAACTTTTGTTGAAAAAGTTAGAACCGGCAACAAAGTTAAAGCTGTAAAATAATCGCCATGCAAAAGAAGCAAATAGTTGTGATAGTGATAGTAGTTGCTATAATGGGCTATTTGCTTTCTTTGCCCGTTAAGGGTTTGGTAAAGCCTAAAGAGGCGCGCGCCAGTAACGGCGCCAAAATTACCGAAGCAAGATCGGTTAGTAACAATGCAAACGTTAATGCGGAGTATGTTTCCGCACCTGCAAAAGTAGCCATAGGTAATGCCTTATCGGCAGAAATTACAGCGCTGGAGAATAGCCTGAAGAATGCCGGCAATAATGCCGAAAAACTTCGCTTTCAAACAGCCCTGGCAAAAAAATGGGACGATGTTAACCAACCCGCACCGGCTGCTTTTTACTACCTGGCCCTTGCCAGGGAACAAAACAGTTACCAGGATTGGCTTAACGCCGGCGATAGGTTTAACGATGCTTATAAAACCACGCAGGACACTATTGCACAACCCGTTTTTGTAGTGAATGCAGTTGAAGCTTTTCAAAGCGCTTTGAAATTAAAGCCCGAAAGTTTAGATGCTAAAACAGGTTTAGGTATTGCCGATGTTAATGGCGGTGCCGCCAGCCCCATGGAAGGGATTGGATTGTTACTGGGGGTTGTTGCCAAAGATCCGAACAACCGCAAGGCAAACCTTAGTTTAGGCTTGTTTGCGATGAAATCTGGTCAGTTCCAAAAAGCGGTAGATAGGTTTAAAACCCTTGTAGCGCAAAAGCCCGAACTGGAACCCTATTTTTACCTTGCTGAAAGTTACAAGCAGCTGGGCATGAAAGCGGAGGCGATTGATGCTTACCAGAAATGTAAAAGCATGATGCCCGATCCGGTGTTTGGGCAACGCATTGATGAATATATCAAAGAATTAAAGAATTAACATACATTTAAAAAATTACTATTATGCCAAGCGGTAAAAAAAGAAAGAGACATAAAATGGCTACCCATAAACGCAAAAAACGTTTAAGAAAAAACAGACATAAAAAGAAGTAAGCTATAGTATAGTTTATTAATCATAAAAAATGCTCACGAAAATGGTGAGCATTTTATTATTGTTTATACCTTCATGTTATTAATTACGGCCTTATGTCGTTAAAAGAAATGGAGTAGCCATTGGTAAAAGAATTAATTATCGATGCGACCCCCGGTGGGGCTACTATTGCCTTATTACAGGATAAACAACTTGTAGAACTACATAAAGAGCAAATCAGCAATAATTATGCTGTAGGCGATATTTATCTTGGCAAAATCAAAAAGATTATGCCTGGGTTAAATGCTGCGTTTGTGGATGTAGGTTATGAGAAGGATGCTTTTTTGCATTATCTTGACTTGGGGCCACAGGTGTTGAGCTTATTAAAGCTCTCAAAGCAGGTGCGCGGGGGAAGCTATCAATCTAAATTACTGGATAATTTTAAACTCGAAGAGGAAATAAACAAGGGTGGAAAAATATCGGAGGTTTTAACTAAAAATCAGCTCATACCTGTACAAATAGCTAAAGAACCGATATCAACCAAAGGCCCGCGTTTAAGTTCGGATCTTTCTATTGCCGGCAGGTATGTTATACTGGTGCCTTTCTCCGAAACGATATCGATTTCGAAGAAGATAAAAAGCAATACCGAACGCACCCGCTTGCGTAAGATTATCGAAAGTATCAAGCCTAAAAATTTCGGAGTTATTATCCGCACCGTATCCGAAGGGAAAGGTGTTACTGAGTTACAGCAGGATCTGATCGATCTGATCTCTAAATGGGAATCATTTATTACCCGTTTACCATCTACCGAGCCTGCAAAAAAGATATTGGGCGAAATTGACCGTACCTCTACCATTTTGAGGGATCTGTTAAACCCTGATTTTCAAAATATCTATGTAAACGACAGCAGCATTTTTGAAGAAGTACGTACCTATGTTCATCAAATATCTCCCGACCTGGAAAGTATTGTAAAAATGCACAAACACAAGGAGCCTATTTTTGAGCATTATGGTATTGATAAGCAAATTAAAGGTGCATTTGGCAAAACAGTAAACCTGGCCGGTGGCGCCTATTTGGTTATTGAGCATACCGAAGCCCTGCACGTTATTGATGTAAACAGCGGTAACCGCACCGCTAATAAAGAAAACCAGGAAACCAACGCTTTCCAGGTAAATAAAGAAGCGGCTAAAGAAATTGCCCGTCAGTTGCGCCTGCGCGATATGGGCGGTATTGTGGTGATCGATTTTATCGATATGCACAAACCCAATAACCGGAAGGATCTGTTTGATTACCTGAAGGAGGAGATGGCCTTAGACAGGGCGAAGCATACCATTTTACCACCGAGTAAATTTGGTTTGGTACAGATAACACGCCAACGGGTGCGCCCCGAAATGAATATCGTTACCAGCGAGGTTTGCCCAACTTGTAACGGTACAGGCACCATCAGACCTACTATTTTGTTGCTGGATGATATTGAAAATAACTTCAATTTTATTTTAACAGAACAAAACGAAAAAAACATTACACTTTGTGTACACCCGTACATCGAAGCTTATATTAAAAAGGGGATCTATAACCGCCAGATGAAATGGTTCTTTAAATATAACCAATGGATCAAGGTCACCAGTAACCCATCCTACCAGATCACGGAATTCCACTTCCTGTCGTCAAAGGGCGAAGAGATTAAGTTGTAAGTGTGTAAATTTTTCTAATATGCAGATGTGCAAATGTTTTGATTAGCATTTGCACATTTCTTTTTAATTTTTCTCTCCCGGAGGACCACTTGAAGATTTTTCGGATGGTGGCAGTTCCTTGTTGATGAGATACGTACAGGATTTATGATATTTTAATATCACGTTATCTAATGATGTGCCTTTAATATAGATAGCCTTGTAACTTACATTCGAGGCAAAAGGCAGTCTGTTAAGAAGAGTAAATATTTTATAGGTGTCTTTTTCTAAATATGGAGATTCAATTATGGCGTTATCAATTGTGTTGTCCCTATGAGTGCAACTGATAAAATAAGGTGATCCGGCATAATGGCCTTTAAGCTCTTTATTGGTTTTTAGATATGATCTTAATTTCTGTTTGTCGTTGAAAATCAAATTTAACCTTTCTATCATCGAGTCAGGTAGTAAATAAGTAGTATCACTAATGCCTTTATATAATTTTTCAATAACCTTAACCTTGCCGTTATTTATTTCCCTGTAACTCGTAATATTTATTTTCTTTCCTGAAGAATCTAAGTCATAAGATACAGAAATCAATTTGTTAAATTGCAATTGAGGTTTCTGTGCGTAAAGGCAATTCTGGAGAAATGAAATTACTAAAACTATAATTATTAAGTGGCGCATCTGTTTTTTTGGAGAAATATACATAATCTTTGTTAATTAAATTGGCTAATATAATTAGCATTTTTTAATTAAAATCTGCACATTTGCACATACACACATTCGCACATCCAAACACACTTGGCCAAAACAAAAACATCCTATTTCTGCCAGAGCTGCGGCTACGAATCTGCCAAATGGTTGGGGAAATGTCCGTCTTGCAATCAATGGAATACCTTTGTTGAAGAAATTATTGAGAAGCCCAATGCCGCCGTGCCCAACTGGAAAGCGAGCACTACGGCATCAACATCTATGCAGCGCTCTAATAAGCCTGTGCTGGTTTCTGATGTGGTATTTGAAGAAGAGAACCGGCTGCTAACTCCCGACAAGGAGTTTAACCGGGTACTGGGTGGAGGCATTGTGGCCGGGTCCTTAGTGCTGATTGGCGGCGAGCCCGGCATAGGTAAATCAACCCTAATGTTGCAATTGGCCATGAATATGCCGGGGCTCAAGGTATTGTATATCTCGGGCGAGGAAAGCGAGATGCAGATCAAGATGCGCGCCGAGCGGTTGGCGCCTAACGCGGGTAAATCCGGAGGAGGCTGTTATATCCTCACTGAAACATCAACACAAAATATATTTAAGCAGATAGAACAGCTACAGCCCGACCTGGTTGTGGTTGATTCGATACAAACCCTGCATTCGGCCCACATCGAGTCGACGCCCGGCAGTGTTTCGCAGGTGCGCGAATGTACGGCCGAGCTATTGCGCTTTGCCAAGGAAACATCCACCCCTGTTTTTTTGATAGGCCACATCACTAAAGACGGCATGATTGCCGGGCCCAAAATATTGGAGCACATGGTTGATACGGTTTTACAGTTTGAAGGCGACAGGCACCATGTATATCGTATTTTACGCGCTATTAAAAATCGCTTTGGCTCGGCCTCCGAATTGGGGATCTATGAAATGCTTGGCGAAGGTTTGCGCGAGGTTTCCAATCCATCAGAAATATTATTATCGCAACGCGATGAACCACTGAGTGGCATTACCATATCTGCCACCTTAGAGGGCCTTAGGCCGATGCTGATTGAAACACAGGCTCTTGTTAGTACTTCCGCTTACGGAACACCTCAGCGCTCTGCTACGGGCTTTGATACCAAAAGAATGAATATGCTGTTAGCTGTACTGGAAAAACGCTGCGGCTTTAGATTAGGCACCAAAGATGTTTTCTTAAATATCACCGGCGGCATCAGGATCGAAGATCCTGCCATCGACCTGGGCCTCGCCGCGGCCATCGTATCCTCCCACGAGGATATACCAGTACCTTTCAAAACCTGCTTTGCCGCCGAACTTGGCCTCTCGGGCGAGATCCGCGCGGTGAATCGCATTGAGCAGCGCATTGCAGAGGCGCAAAAATTAGGGTTCGAGCAGATATTTATCTCCAAATACAATATGCCCACAGGAGGGAAAGCTAAGAAGCTCGACCTATCGCGCTATACCATCGAAATTAAACCTGTAGGTCGTATAGAAGAGGCCTTTGGTTTGTTGTTTGGGTGATAATATATGTTTCGGTAGTTATGCAGTTTTGTTTTGATCAAAATTTCTTTTGTACTTCGTCTGAATAGCATTTCTTTACCCAGAGCTTCCGCCATGTCATTCCGAGTGTGCGGTCCGTCAGCCGTAAAAAAAAGATGATATTTAAAAAACATCTTAAACTATGTCATTGCGAGGAACGAAGCAACCGAACGGAAACATGTCCACTCTGTATAGTTCGCGATTGCTTCGTTCCTCGCAATGACACTCTTTTTTGCATTGTTTTCAATAACTAAGAGGCTTTCATGATATGGTACCAGGAGCTTTGGCGTGCGATAAGTATACAACAAGCCGCTCTGGAACAGAAAACTTTTCGCTATGGCTCAGGAGATAGTTCTTCTCTTTTTTAAAACTTCGTTACATCAACAAACCACATCACCTGGCAGCCAGCCCAGTGCCATAAGGGAAAAATGTATTAACACTAACCGGTAACTTACCGGTTGCTTTAGCTTGCCCCGTTAAAACCTTTACTGCCGATCGCTGCATTTCGTCGCTCATCTGGTAACCCATCAGCAAAGTTCCGCACTGCTCAATACCGGGCAAGCCGGCTATAGAATAAGGGTTGGCAAATACACTGATGGCAGTATTGTTGTGCGAGGCCATTTCGGCGATAAACATTTTAACATCACTGGTATAGTCCAATTTACTACCCGGGCGCAGGCGGCTGTCATGAACCCCAATAATTACTTTATCAAACCCTTTCAGCGTTTCTATGATTTGTTTCAGCTCTGTAACTGAGGCATTTTTAGCCAAGTTAAACATTGTGCTGTTAGGATACCACTGGTTAAGCCCTTGCTGAAATACAGTTGTTTTGGCTATGCCGATACTGATAAGGGCTACTTTGGGGTTTATTTTAACTAATGGAGCTGCAGTATCGTTCTTTAACATGGTGATGGCCGAATCGCACAACTGCTGAACCAGGGCTTTAGCCTCCGGTCGGTTCAGGTCTTCAGCCAGATGTGATGTTGATACTTCGGTTGGCTGGCTTAAACCGGCCCAATATTTGGCTGTTAATACTTTTTTTACCCGGCGCTCAAACTCTTCCTTCGGGATCTCGTGTTTATGAATAGCCTTCTTGATCATCTTTACCGCGCGTACTGTATTTTCTGATAGCTCCAGAATATCGTTCCCTGCAATAAAGGCGCGTACATCAGCTTCGCCTTTCGGGAAAAATTTGACTACGCCTTTCATCTCCATAGCATCGGATACAGTTAAGCCTTTAAAGCCCAGCGAATCTTTTAAAATACCGGTGATAATAGGTTTAGATAAGGTGGATGGCAGGTTCTTGGTCGAATCTAATGCCGGGATATTCATATGCGCTACCATGATGCCGCTGATACCGGCGGCAATAGCCTCCCTAAAAGGATATTCTTCTAACGAATCCAGCCTTTCCCTGTTAAAAGTGAGCTGGGGTAAGTCAAAGTGCGAATCCACGTCAGTATCGCCATGGCCGGGGAAATGCTTGGCTGTAGTTAAAATACCATTGTTCTGCATGCCCTGCATGTAGGCTATTCCTTTTTTGGCCACGTTAAACTTATTATCGCCAAATGATCGGTAGCCTATCACCGGGTTGTTGGGGTTGTTGTTTACGTCCATATCCGGCGCAAAATTCATTTGCATGCCCAGGCGCTTAAAATCATTAGCCACCTCTTGCCCCATTTTGTAAATAAGGGTATTATCCTGTATGGCACCCAGGGTCATCTGGTAAGGGTATGACATTGTTGAATCCAATCGCATAGCCAGTCCCCATTCGCCGTCCATGGCAATTAACAGAGGTACTTTAGCCAGCTTTTGATACCGGTTTGTTAAAACCGCCTGCCTTTGGGGGCCGCCCTGAAAAAAGACTAAACCGCCAATTTTTTCTTTTTTAATCACATGGCCTATCGAGTCTTCAAAAGCCTGCCCTCTGTTGGTATGTGCACGTACCATAAATAACTGGGCTATCTTTTGTTTTTTGCTCAGCTTATTAAATACCGAATCAACCCAATGATTTTGCTGATTTAATGATTTTATAAAGCTTTCTTTATTTTGCGCTGATACCTGTGTGGTAATTGAGATTAATAAAAGTATAGGTATGCTTTTAAAAGTGCCGGAAAATGCCATAAACCAAAACTATTAATTATGCGCCTTAATCTGAAATAAGCACTAATAAATTGTGCGCTTCAACTGTAAATTTTCAATTACTGTACATTAATTTATACAGTTTCAGGGATTTTGTACTATTTAACTATTACTTAACTTTAATTTGTAAAACTGGTTATTAATGTAACTGGCCCTATTTGTTGGTTAAATTATTTTCGCCGTAACCCCGGTGCGTTTTAATGGCACATTTATTTCATACAACCGTACAATCAAGTATAAATCAAAATGAAAAAAATCATATTCTTAGTTGCAAGCCTGTTTATTGCAGGGGCAGTAAACGCGCAGGTTAAGTTGGGTATTAAGGGTGGACTTGACGTATCCAACATCATTAAAACAAACGACGATAACTTTAGTACCAGTTACAAAGCCGGCTTTAATGCTGGCGTTACAGTAGAGATTCCGATTGTGAGCCCGCTATCGATAGCTCCGGAAATTGTATTTGCCCAAAAAGGATACAAGGCCAAAACCAGCATCGGCGATTTTACCCAGACCACTAATTTTATAGACATCCCGATTTTAGCCAAAGTAAAATTGGCCGAAGGGTTGAATGTGGTGATTGGTCCGCAGGTGTCCTTTTTAACCTCAACTACCAACACTTATACTAACGGATTTTCAACCACTATACAAAAACAGTATAACGATGATTCGGACAATTTTCGGAAAAACCTGATTGCCGGTGTGGTTGGTTTAAGCTTTGATCTCAGTAAATCTGTTGATTTTCATGCCCGCTATGCGCTGGATTTACAAAAGAACAACGAGAACGGAACCTCCCAAACTCCACAATACCGTAACCAGGTATTCCAGTTTGGCTTAGGGTTTAAAATTTATTAAGATTTTTTTTGAGTAATAGTTTTTTTAGGAGCCTTCTTCCGTTAGGGAGAGGGCTTTTTTATTGATTATCGGGAGGAGGAAACTTAATGTCGTTAGTTTTAACCCATCCTTTAAACAGATCAAAATTTAGCGAGTGATTAGTCCGCGCCAGTTTAGTTAATGTATAACTCCGCAAATAAGTGTTAAATACAGATTCAACACTATCGGTTAATCCCGACGGGCTTGCTGATATGTATTTGGTATTGTTGCTGTATTTTATGATGACATCCCAGTGAGGGCCGTCCGTGCTTCGCTCTTGATAAAAATTACGCAGTTGCTGATAATGTATCTGCTCGAATCGCATATTAAGGGTATCCCAAAAGCCCTGCGATACTTTACCGGTGAAATATCCTTGTTTAAGAGCGTAGCGGCCTCCATGGAATTTATAATTCAACAAACTATCGATACTGACGATGATTTCCGGACATTCACCCATACACATGCCTGACCTGAGTTGTACTTCGCGAATTGAATTAAGCCTCACTTTGGGTTCGCCACATGAAACTCCAATTATCATCACAAAAAGAAAGAGAAATTGGTGACTAAAATACCGATGCATCCTTGGTACAGAATTATTATTCTGTTAATCAAATATAGCTTCTATAGCAAAAAAAAACCCGGCGTTAAACCGGGTTTATTATTATTTCATCATCTCTACAAAATCGTCAAACAAATAGCGTGAATCGTGCGGACCGGGAGATGACTCAGGGTGATATTGCACCGAGAATGCTTTTTTTCCTTTTACACGTATACCTTCTATCGACTGATCGTTCAGGTTAACGTGAGTAATCTCAACCTTGTCTGATGCTCTCACGGCTTCCGGCACAACGCCGAAACCATGATTTTGCGATGTTACTTCGCAGTGGTTTTTTATAACGTTTTTAACCGGATGGTTTAAGCCCCGGTGACCGTTAAACATCTTTTTTGTTGGTATATCATTAGCCAAAGCCAACAACTGGTGGCCCAGGCAAATGCCGAACATGGGTTTTTCGGAAGCTAAAATTTCTTTTACGGTGTGGATAGCGTAAGGCATAGCCGATGGATCGCCGGGGCCGTTGGATATAAAGTAGCCATCCGGGTTAAATGCTTCCATTTCTTTAAAGGTGGTTTTGGCCGGGAAAACTTTGGCATAAACATCCCTTTCAGAAAAATTACGCAAGATGTTTTTCTTTACGCCTAAATCCAAAACCGCCACACGCTTGCTGGCATTCTCGTCGCCAAAGCTATAGGTTTCGGTGGT
This sequence comes from Mucilaginibacter paludis DSM 18603, assembly GCF_000166195.2. Classification (NCBI taxonomy): domain Bacteria; kingdom Pseudomonadati; phylum Bacteroidota; class Sphingobacteriia; order Sphingobacteriales; family Sphingobacteriaceae; genus Mucilaginibacter; species Mucilaginibacter paludis. Next base: position 3,000,671 of record NZ_CM001403.1, on the reverse strand, counting down.
TGAAACCTGCGACGAAAGCTCCAGGCCATCCATCGATGGTACTTCGGCCAGTTTCTTTTTCAGCTCTTCAATGTCGGTTATTTCTGATGAGATGATGGCGTTCATGGCACCCTTATCACGGATATGGCGAACTAATTGGCGGGTATCAATATCTGAAATGGACACGATGTTTTGCTCCTGGAAATAATCCTGGATAGATTCGTCGGCCTGTTTACGGCTGTAAGCGATGTTATAATTTTTACAAACCAAGCCGGCTATCTGGATATGCCCAGATTCAACTTCCTCTTTGCGGATACCATAATTGCCAATGTGGGCGTTGGTGGTTACCATGATCTGTCCGAAGTAAGAAGGATCGGTAAAAATTTCCTGATAACCCGTCATGCCGGTATTAAAGCAGATCTCACCGGTGGTGGTTCCAATTTTTCCGGCGGCTTTGCCATAAAATACAGTCCCGTCTGCCAGTAACAATATGGCGGGTAATTTAATTAGATAACTCATCTGTAAAAAATCTTTAAAATTGAAAAAAAGCGGTTAAACAGGGTAAAATTCCGCGGAGATTGGATAGAAAATAGGAAGTATGGAACTTCTGGATTCACAAAAGACAAAGGTAAATGTTTATTTGGAATTTTTTAGTGTTGTTTTTCTTTTTTGATGGAGATTAGATGATGCGGCAAGGTAAGTCAAAAGTACGGAGTCGGAGCCTTGAGTCAATTCGCCGTTTTAATTCGTCATCAATTACTTTAGTTCAGGATTAGCCCGCATTTTATAGTTGTAAAGGGGCCTAAGTTTCCCGAAAATAAATCCGAAATTGAACATCTGATATTCGGAAATCAAATAACCTAAATCTAAAATAATCCTAACTTTGACGCGGTTATAAAAAAATATCATGTCGGTACATAAAGAAATCAAGAAGATTACCACTAATACCTTGCAGGCGATGAAACAGCGCGGCGAAAAGATAGCGATGCTGACGGGATACGACTACTCGATGGCTACTATACTTGATGACGCGGGCATCGATGTGGTTTTGGTAGGCGATTCGGCATCTAATGTAATGGCCGGGCACGAAACTACTTTGCCCATTACGCTTGACCAGATGATCTATCACGCATCATCCGTTGTACGCGCCGTTAACCGTGCTTTGGTGGTTGTGGATCTGCCGTTTGGATCGTACCAGGGAAATTCCAAAGAAGCCTTAAATTCGTCTATCCGGATTATGAAAGAATCGGGCGCGCATGCCGTAAAAATGGAGGGCGGTTTAGAAATAGCCGAATCTGTGAGCCGTATTTTGGCTGCGGGAATACCGGTGATGGGCCATTTAGGTTTAACCCCCCAATCTATTTATAAATTTGGAACCTATACTGTACGGGCAAAGGAAGAAGCGGAGGCTGACAAGCTACGTGAAGACGCCATTAAACTACAGGAGTTGGGCTGCTTCTCGATAGTGCTGGAAAAGATACCCGCTAAGCTGGCCCAGGAGGTAAGCCAAAGTTTATCCATACCAACTATAGGCATAGGCGCCGGGCAGTATTGCGATGGACAGGTATTGGTAATTCATGATATGCTGGGGATTAATAAGGGTTTTCGCCCGCGTTTTTTAAGGCAATATGCCAGTTTGTATGATGTGATGAACGAGGCTATCCAGGCGTATATTAAAGATGTAAAAGCAAAGGATTTCCCGAGCGAGAAAGAGCAGTACTAAGAGCCCCACCTAAATCCTCCCCGGTAGGGAGGACTTTTAAAAAAAATAAAACGTTGAAAGAATTTACAAATAGAAAGTTCAAAGTCTCCCCTTCCGGGGGAGATTTAGAGGGGGCTGGCGGTGACATTACGGATAAGGATGTTCTTTATGAGGACAACCACCTGATTGCGATTAATAAGCGGGCGGGCGATATTGTTCAGGTAGATGATACCGGCGATGAATCGCTTGATGAGAAAGTAAAAAAATACATCGCTAAAAAATATAACAAACCCAATGGCGCTTTTTTAGGCGTGGTGCACCGTTTGGACCGCCCCGTAAGCGGCGTTATTATGTTTGCTAAAACAAGTAAGGCGCTTGAGCGTATGAATGCCTTGTTTAAAGGCCGAGAGATTCATAAAACCTACCTGGCGGTGGTGCGTAACAGGCCAGTGCCTGAGAGCGGCAACCTGGTGCATTGGCTGATTAAAAACCCACAAAAAAATGTAACCAAACCCTACGACCATGAGGTGCCGGGCAGTTTACGATCTGAACTGAACTACCGGTTAATTGGCGAGCTAAATGGTTACTATTTAATTGAGGTTGACCCTATCACCGGCAGGCCACACCAAATCAGGGTGCAGCTATCCACGCTGGGATGCCCCATTGTGGGCGATAACAAATATGGCTATCCGCGCGGGAGCCTTAAAAAAAGTATTTGCCTGCATGCGCGCCGCATCCAATTTATACACCCCATCAAAAAAGAACCTGTTGATATTTATGCCAAACTACCAAAAGATGGTTTTTGGGATAAATTTGAGCCTTTGGCGGCTATTTAAAACGGGCCTTTGGGGTATGTTACAAGGCTTTTAATGCGGTGGTTGGTTACTTGTCCGGTTTTTAAACTGCGCTGCGGAACACCTTTGCCTATAAACCCATAACCGTAACTAATAAGCAAATAGCTACCTTTGCATCATCATGATTGACGTTGTACTAAAAAAAGGTAAAGAGAAAGCAGTTCTGCATAAACATCCCTGGGTATTTTCGGGCGCGATAGAAAAAGTGAAAGGCAAACCTGCAAACGGGGAAATTGTACGTTTATTGAATATCAAAGGCGAATTTATGGCCTATGGTTTTTATAACGATCAATCGCGCGTGGCTCTGCGCTTACTGGAGTGGGATGAGCAGGTAACCATTGACGAAGCCTGGTGGAGAGAAAAAGTTGGCGTAGCCGTGGCAGCGCGAAGCAGTATTTTGGAGGAAGGTGTTACGGATACCTGCCGCTTAATCTTCAGCGAGTCCGATTATCTTCCCGGCTTAATCGTTGATAAGTATGCCGATCATCTTTCCCTACAAATATTAACATCGGGTATGGAAAACATCAAACCCGTTATTATTGACGAATTACAGAAGCTGCTGAACCCGGCCAGTATTTTCGACAGGAGTGATGCCTCATCGCGCGAGCATGAGGGTATGCAACCATCATTTGGTATTTTAGCAGGTAGCCCGCCGCCCGAACTGGTAGAGGTAGTAGAGAACGGCATACGGTATGGAATCAACATCGCCGAAGGGCAAAAATCGGGCTTTTACTGCGATCAGCGCGATAACCGGCGTATACTGGCCGATTATGCCAACGGAAAAACCGTGCTCGACTGTTTTAGCTATACGGGGGGATTTACCCTCAACTGTTTCCAGAACGAAGCTAAATCGGTAACCAGTGTGGATAGCTCGGCCCTGGCTATCGAGACCTTAAAAAGTAACCTTGAACTGAACGATTTTGAGCAGCCCGATCACCGCGCCATACAATCTGATGTGAACAAACAGTTGCGCAAGTTTCGTGAAGAGGGTGAAACTTTTGACATTGTAGTACTCGATCCACCCAAATATGCGCCTTCGCGCTCAGCCTTAGAACGTGCCTCAAGAGCTTATAAAGATCTGAACCGTTTAGGAATGCTGATCCTGAAACCGGGTGGCTTACTGGCCACATTTTCATGCTCGGGAGCAATGGACATGACTACCTTTAAACAAATTATAGCCTGGGCCGCTTTAGACGCCGGGAAACAAGTTCAGTTTATCCACCAGTTTTGCCAGCCTGGCGATCATCCCGTAAGTGCCACTTTTCCGGAAGGGGAGTATTTGAAGGGATTGTTGTGCAGGGTTTTGTAAAAAGGGGTGTTTTAATTGCTTGAATATATTGGTTGTTTCAGCACAGCCAATATATTCAACTATGCTACTTATAAATCTCCTTCAGCGCATCTTCCACGGTAATATATCTAAAATGGAAGCCAGCTTTTTCGATTTTGCCGGGCGAGGCTTTGGTACTGCCTAAAACTACCGTACTCATTTCGCCTAAAAAAAGCTTTAATGCAAAGGCGGGCACCTTGGGTAGCCATAATGGTTTATGTAATTGCCTGGCTACCGCCTGGGTAAAGTACTCATTGGTTACGGGTACAGGTGCAACCATATTGTAAACGCCAGACAGCGATTCGTTTTCAATACTGAGGATATACATATCTATTACATCTTGCAGGTGGATCCAGGGTATCCATTGCTGGCCGTTGCCTAATACAGTGCCAAATCCGAATTTGATAGGCAGAGCCAGTTGAGGCAGGGCACCCCCTTCGGTGGTTAAAACCACCCCGGTTCTGAATTTTACAACACGCAATCCTAACTTTGCGGCTTCGTCAACGGCTTGTTCCCACTTAACGCAACATTCGCCCATAAAATCTGCAGACGGCGAACTTTCTTCCGTCAGCAGTTCATTGCCCCGATCACCATAATAGCCAATACCCGACGCGGAAATTACGCTGCTAACCTTGTTCGGTTTGGTTTTAAGCAAATCGTAAATAAGAGCTATTGATCTGGTTCGGCTCTCTATCAGTAATTGTTTACGCTCAGAAGTCCACTTTTTATCGGCTATGCCGGCACCGGCCAGGTGCACGATTAAATCAACACCTTTGATACAATCGGCGTCGATAGTGCCTTTAGCCACATTCCATAAATAAGTTTTTACTTTAGCATCGGCATTATTATTCTGACGGCTTAAATGGGAAACACTATAGCCTTTTTTTAGGAGTGCGGCTGTTAGTTGCTTACCAAGTAAACCCGTACCGCCGGTTATTAAGATATGTTTGTTCATTTTTTTGTTCAGTCCATGGTCGATAGTCCATAGTTAAATTAATGACTATTTTTTTGCTTCATAACTAACATTCAATTCTCATTATCCTTCTCATGAATGGTTAATGAAAATATTTTTGACCATGGTGGACGGAGCATCGACTATGAGGCATCGACCATGGGTCAACTCGCTATATAACTTTCTAATTGCTGAATGGTTCGTTTTTGATCTTCAATAATGAATTTCACCACATCACCAATAGACACCATGCCCGTTACCCTGTTATTGTCAATAACAGGTAGGTGGCGTATTTTGTAGGTGCTCATCATTTCCATGCAATGATCTATGGTTTCGCTGGGGGTTATAGTAAACAAGTTTGCAGTCATAATCTCGCCTATGGGTGTCTCCCTGGATGATCTGCCCATCAACACCAGTTTGCGCGCATAGTCACGTTCTGTAAAAATGCCTTTCAATACTTCATTTTCCATGATGAGCAGAGAACTGATGTTTTTTTCCATCATCATGTGTAAGGCATCATAAACAGATGTTTCCGGAGAAACAGCGTAAACCTGATGTCCTTTGTTTTCGAGAATGTTCCTGATTTTCTTCATCGTAATTACATTTTGAAAATGAATAAATGAGCAACTATGTGAGTGGCTTATCCTATATTTTGCGCCCCGCACAAGTTATTCGTGAGTTTTTTTAGAAGTTTATATTTGGTTAGCTAATTTAGTATTTGTTTTGCTAACATCAAAAATAAATTCAGGCAATCAGGTGTTTATGTTTAAAACTGATGATCTCGTTAGCCATTCCCTTAAAAATAAATAAATGGAAAGGCCACATCAAATACCAATAGGCACGGCCCCATAAGCCGTTGGGCCTAAACGTGGCTACTTCGCTCAAATAATTTTTTCCGTCCTTTTTGCAGATCTTAAATTCCAGCCAGGCTTCGCCGGGCAATTTCATTTCCGCATAAAGCAGCAGGCGTTTATTTTTTTTGTCGGCCAGCAACACACGCCAAAAATCAAGCACATCGCCGGGCGAGATATTGATGTTGCTGGTACGGCCACGGCGCGAACCTACGCCTCCAACAATTTTATCGATAAAACCGCGCAGGTTCCATATCCAGTCCCAATAATACCAACCCCGGTTACCGCCTATGGCCCAAATATTGTTGAGTACCTCTTCACTATCTTCCTCAAACGGGATATTAACTTTAAACTCAACCGTGCCATTTTGCGGTACTTTAATCTGGTCCATAAAGTCGGTATGCAGGTAACCCAGGTTAAGGGCATCTTTCCAACTGGATACAATGGAGTTTTGTTCTATCTTAACAAAGGCCAGGTTAAGCGCTTCCTCATAATGTAAACACTGGCGGGGTACTATATCATTGATCCGGTTATCGTGTGCAATAGTTTCGTTCTTCATGCTGTCTACCAGGCTTTGCGCTAATTGATAGCTGGTAGAGGTTACAAAGTATAACCAGTAGGATGATATTTTGGGTGATAAAAACGGCAGGATGATAATTTTACGGTCAAGCTTGCGCACTTTGGCATAAATGAGCAGCATATCCTTAAAGCTTAAAATATCTGGCCCACCGATATCAAAAGTTTGGTTGTATGATTTTTCGTTCAGCAAAATCCCTTCCAGGTAACCTAATACATCACGTATAGCAATTGGCTGCGAGCGCGTGTTAAGCCAGCGTGGCGCTGTCATTACAGGCAGTTTTTCGGCCAGGTCTCGGATGATCTCGAACGATGCGCTGCCAGATCCGATAACTATCGCCGCCCGTAAAACAGTTAGTGCAGCCCTGGCTTCGCCTAACACGGTTTCCACATGCTGGCGCGACAGTAAATGCTTAGACAATTGATCATCGTTGGCAATGCCACCTAAAAAAATAATTTGCTTGCAATTGGTTTTATCCAGCGCTTGTACAAAATTATGGGCAGAAAGCGCCTCCAAATTAGAGAACTCCTTATCATCGGCCATAGAATGTACCAGGTAATAAGCTGCATCAATATCTGTGGGGAATGCTTCTATAGACTGCTCTTTCAGCAAATCGCCTGTAATAATACTTACCTTGTCGCCAAAATCACTTTTCTCTTTAAATCGTCGCTTATCCCGCACAAGACAAACAACCTCATGGCCTTTTTCCAGCAAAACCGGAAGCAGCCTTGTGCCGATGTAGCCGTTAGCACCTGTTATCAACACTTTCATGCTTATGCAACAAGGAAAGGGGTGGGGTGTTTTAATGAATTGGTTTAATCTGTAATATTAACCTTACTGCCATTTTGGGGCTTGCCCCCACCCGGTTTTACGTTTAGTAAAGATAGGGCGTTGAAGGATAATTTTGTAGTGTAAGTTGTTTTATCCATGTCAATGAGGTTATCGTATGATGCTAAGTATTATTCAATAAAAAGTCTTCAACATTGTCTGGAGTAATAACTAAGGTTTTTGATCCTGCATAGTTATCTGTGAAAGTTTGTGGGAACCGTGCCTTCGACTTTGAACTCCATTTAAATTCATACGCTGCCAGTTGTTCGCCTTCATCTTCAATTAAATCAATTTCCTGTTGTTGGTTAGTACGCCAAAAATATTGGGTAGTATCGAGGTTATGGTATCGCAGATGTTTCATGCGTTCGGCAATGATATAGTTTTCCCATAATGCACCAGTATCGGTTCTTGAATTTAGCGGTTTAAAGCTATTGATGATGGCATTACGGATTCCACAATCATAAAAATAAATTTTTTTTCCTTTTTTTATTTCATTGCGAACGTTCCGGCTAAAAGCTGGCAGGCGAAATACAACATAAGTTTTTTCAAGTAGGTCGATATATTTATCAATCGTCTTGCTATCACTTCCAATAGTTTGCGCCAATTCGTGATAACTGATCTCGCTGCCAACTTGCAAGGCAAGTGCTTTTAATAATTTTTCGAGGATTAAGGGCTTTTTTACCTGTTCAAGCATGAGCAGATCTTTATAAAGATAACTACCCGCCAGCAGTTTTAACAGTTCTGCTTCTTCCCCCGGCTTGGTAACAATTTCGGGGTAGTAACCAAAAATCATCCGGTGTTCAATCATTCGTTTTTCCTGAATCAGGTTTGTATGCTGCACTAATTCGTTAAAACTCAACGGAAAAAGCATAAATTCATATTTACGGCCTGTGAGTGGCTCGTTAACCTGACTTGAAAGTTCGAAAGCGGATGAGCCGGTTGCAATTACCTGCACATCTTTAATCTGATCGGTAAACAATTTTATAGTTAAGCCAATATTGGTAACGCGTTGTGCTTCATCGATAAACAGTATTTTCTTATTTCCTATAATCGTCTTTAGTTTAGTGGCGGTAGTATTGGTGAGTATATCACGCACATCCGCATCATCCCCATTGAGATATAAATGATCCTTATTATTCAAAATAGCTTCAATAAGAGTTGATTTACCTACTTGCCGCGGCCCAAAAATGAGCAAAGCCTTACCTTTAAAAAGTCGTCTTTCTATCGCTGTTTGTAAGCTTCTTTTAATCATATCAAAGTTAAATCCCTAAAATACATAGTGAATTTGGATTTCAATCCAAAAATATCATAATGAAACAGGATTCGCAAGCAGATATTATAATTCTAATTGTATCTATCGAGCCTTGCCTTCTACTAATACGCCAGCAAAACATGCGGCTTAAACGTATCTGTATTCACCTGTGCTTTTAACTCATGCAGTATATTATACAAACCGAAATTGGTACGGTTTACATAAATAAAATGCTTTACACCGCGGGCTTGTTTAAACTCGGGCATGCGGGCTATTTTTTCGCCGAAGCTATACAGGTTATCAAAAAACTCGTTTTCGCCAAAATCAAATTTCCCTGTCATGTAAGGCTTGGCAAAAAGGCCTATCATTTCTTTATACTGGGTATAATAAAACTCCACCTGTTGCGGGTTATCCTTGGCATGTATCATCTCTAACTGGCGGAAGGCCTTGATGGTTTCTTCCTTGTTTTCCAACAGATCGGTAGAGGTGGTGGAGAAGAAAGGGTAATAAAAATCATCAGGCATTTCTTTAATACAGCCAAAATCAATAATTCCTAATTTGCCATCTGGAGTAATCAGGAAGTTGCCCGGATGCGGATCCGCATGCACCGCGCGCAGCTCATGCTGTTGGAAATTGTAAAAATCCCACATGGCCTGCCCGATAGTGTTGCGCAACTCCTGTGATGGATTAGTTTGTAAAAACTCCTTTAAGTGCATCCCCTCAATCCAGCTCATGGTGATTACCCGTTTGCGGGATAGCTCGGGGAAATATTCAGGGAAAACCAGGTTGTCCAGGTTAGCACAAGCTTCAGAAAACTGTATCGACCGGCGTACTTCCAGCTCATAGTCCGTTTCTTCAACCAGGCGCTCTTCAACTTCATTCATGTAAATGTCCAGTTCCCGCTCGCTCATACCTAATAAGCGGAACGCAAAGGGCTTTACGAGTTTTAAATCCGACGAAATGGAATCGCCTACGCCGGGATACTGGATTTTCACGGCCAACTTTTTACCATTCAGTTCGGCACGGTGTACCTGGCCGATGGATGCGGCGTTGGTTGATTTTAATTCAAATTTGTCGTAAATCTGCTCCGGGCTTTTGCCGAACAGTTTTTTAAATGTCTGAACGATCAGCGGGCCCGACAAGGGTGGAGCGTTATATTGCGACAGGGAAAACTTATCGGTATACGCTTTGGGAAGCAGGTTTTTATCCATGCTTAGCATTTGCGCTACCTTTAAGGCGCTGCCCTTCAGCTCGCTTAACGATTCGTAAATGTCGCTCGCATTATCTTGGTTTAACTCGTCTTTATTTAAATCCGGGTTAAATAATTTTTTAGAATAGTGCTTGATATAGTTACCGCCGATTTTAAAACCGGTGGTAACAAATTTGGCCGAACGCTGTACTTTGGTAGTTGGTATGCTGTTTTGCTCTTTGGGTTGTTCGCTCATGTTTTTTTTGGGGGCCATAGTCTATGGTCCATAGTCCATAGAGCCGGTTAATTTATACTTCCGTAGCAGCCATGGAATATTAGCCACGTACCATAGGGATTTTTCTGATGTATTTTTCAACGATATTTAAGATCGTCATTCCGAGGCCACCATGAACTGTCAACCATGGGCCATGGACTTTTTCCTCAAAATCCCATCTTCTCTTTAATGCCGCCGTTTTTAGCCAAAAATTTGCCGTAATCAAGCAGGTTATCAATAGGCGAACGTTGAAAAAGGTCGAAGGTTACATTTATCCCTTTCTCAATAGCTTCGTCGGTTTTTTCAAAACCGGCAGACATGTCATTGGTCCAGAAGTTGAGTACAAATACAAATTGTATCCATAATGCATCTTTATACTTATCGGCAAAAAATTTCCGGTCGGTTAGTTCACCACTTTCAATACCATCTTGCAAAATTCCGGTACTAAATATTTCAAATTCATTTTTTAAGCCCTGCCAAACTGTTGGTGTAGCAAAGCCTCTGTTTATTTTATTAGCACTATAGGTTGCAAAGCTGCGTTTGCTTTTGGCAAATTCAAAAAAGCTGTAAAAGAACGATAGTGCCTTCTCGCGCGATGTATACCCCGACCAAACTTCCTGGGTTTGAATTTCGGCGATGGTTTTCGCAGCCATATCCGTCCATATACTTTGTTCAATCGCATTAAACGAGCCAAAAAAGTTATAAAACTCTTCTTCGGCCATTTCATTTTGTTTAGCAAAAATATAAACCGACTTAGGTTGTTCGCCTACTGTCAACACATAATCGATGTAGGCGTTTTGGATGCTTTCTTTAGTAGCCATGATTTTTGTTTTTTTATTCAGTTTACTTATTCCTATTATTGTTAACCTTTAACCGGGCCCGGATATTTCTTAAAAAGCGAGGTTTAGGATTTTGGCAGTACAAATCTAACAAGTATAACGTTATTATACGTACGTTGTGTTCATCCGGATGAGCAATATTGTCAAAGTTATGTTATATTAAAAGTGAGCCCTAACCAATGGCTTTTTGTTACAATGGTTTTTGATAGAACAAGCTGCAAAAGCGTGCTAATGTTGAGAAGATGTCAAATATTGCAACAAACCGTGCAGAAAAAATAAATAATTTGCAATTTTACATAAACAAACCTTTCTTTGGTTTATTGGCAAGGTTACAACATGAGTGAAAAAACGATACTGGTTTGGTTTAGAAACGATCTTCGCATACACGATAATGAAATTTTAGTAGAGGCCCTTCGTAAGGCTGACAAGGTTTTGCCCGTGTTCTGCTTTGATAATTTCTATTTTAAAATCACCCGTTACGGCACGCGTAAAACCGGAGATTTCAGAACTCGTTTTTTGTTAGAGGCTGTAGCCGATCTGCGTAAAACGTTACAGCAACATGGTGCCGAACTGATCGTCCGTTCGGGCGATCCCGTAGACATCATCCCACAGTTAGCCGAAGAGTATCATGTATCCGAGGTTTATCATCATCGTGAGGTAGCCTTTGAAGAAACCGATATCTCGGCAAAAGTTGAGGCTGTACTATGGAAAAAGAAACTCAATTTAAAGCATTTTATCGGCCACACTTTTTATCATAAAGAAGACTTACCTTTTCCGATTAAGGATATTCCGGATGTTTTTACCACGTTTCGTAAAAAGGTAGAACGTGATAGCAGCATTCGGCCGTGTTTTGAAACACCGGGGAACATTAGTATTCCGCCTATCGATCATCCGGGCGAAATCCCAACGTTGCAGCAATTAGGGTTTGATGAACCTGTTGACGATAGCCGTGCTGTATTGCATTTTAAAGGTGGAGAAACTGAGGCTTTGAAACGGCTGCACGAATATTTCTGGGAAAGCGACTGCCTCAAAACATATAAAACCACCCGTAATGGCTTGTTAGGCGCAGATTATTCGTCTAAGTTTTCGCCCTGGCTTTCTGTGGGATGCTTATCTGTAAGGCAGGTTTACTGGGAGGTAAAGCGTTATGAACAAGAGCGCGGTGCAAACGACTCAACCTACTGGTTGATTTTTGAATTGCTTTGGCGCGATTATTTCCGCTTTATGTTTAAAAAATACGGTAACCAGTTTTTTAAAGCCGGTGGTTTTAAAGGCCAGGCGCCTGAGGTTGTACCCCATGAGGATGAACTGTTTGAAAAATGGAAAGCCGGCGAAACCGGCGTGCCGTTTATTGACGCCAATATGCGCGAACTTAATGCCACAGGCTTTATGAGTAACCGCGGAAGGCAAAATGTAGCCAGCTTTTTGGTGAAAGATTTAAAGGTAAACTGGACAAAGGGCGCTGCTTATTTTGAGGAAAAACTGATTGACTATTCGCCAGCCAGCAATTGGGGCAATTGGGCCTACGTTGCCGGTGTAGGGAACGATCCGCGCGAGAACCGCCACTTAAACGTAATTAAACAAGCCATAGAATACGACCCCAAAGGCGAATATGTGAAAACATGGATCCCCGAATTAACCATGATACCCGCCAAGCTTGTGCAAACGCCGTTCTTTTTAACCGAGGCCGACCTTAAGCTTTATAAAGTTGAATTGGGGGTTAACTATCCAAAATTGATCATCAACCTGGCGGTCACGTCAATAAATGACAAGGGCGCTACACTATTTGCTTAAGCCCGGCGTTTTAATATAAATACAACAAAACAGGCCATGAATTCCTTCGAAGAGTACACCCTGATCATCGGTTTAATAGCTGTCGCTATTGAGGGCATATCTTTACTCACTCAGTATATTCGCAATATATTTCACCACCAATAGCAAACAAATATTGCTGCATTGCTATTTAATGTGTTATCTCATTTTAGGTTTTGTATTCGGCTGTTCATTTTTTTGATTGGAGCAAATGGTCCGTTCTTAATCCTTGCTTGAAAACAATTGACTTAAATGAAAGATATTTCCTTTTTGTGGCTTTTATGTTTTAATTTTGCACTGTTTTACTGATTTATATTTTCATGGATCGTCTCACTTATCTAAATAGCGGCAACGCGGCCTATATCGACTCACTTTACGAAGCATATAAGCAAGACCCGGAATCGGTTGATTTTGGCTGGCAAAAGTTTTTTGAAGGTTTTGATTTTGGCAAAAGCTCTGAATCTTGCGAAGTTAGCACAAGCGCGCCTGCGTCGGGTAACGAAACTCACGAACATTTTTTAAAGGAAATTAACGTGCTTAACATGATCAATGGCTACCGTGCCCGTGGTCATTTGTTCACTAAAACCAATCCGGTACGCGAGCGTCGTAAATATTTTCCGGGTAAAGAGCTTGAAACATTTGGTTTAAGTGATGCCGATTTAGATACTGTATTTACAGCTGGTGTTGAAATTGGACTTGGTGCCGCCAAATTGCGCGACATCCGCGATATGCTGGAACAAACCTATTGCCAGTCGATAGGGGCCGAATACAGGTATATCCGGAACCCTATAAAAATGAAGTGGTTTGAGGATAGGATGGAGAGCGTACGTAATACGCCTAATTTTTCTGTCGACGAGAAAAAACGGATTCTGAATAAGCTCAACCAGGCTGTTGTTTTCGAGAACTTTTTAGGAACCAAATTTTTGGGCCAGAAACGTTTTTCGCTGGAGGGTGCTGAAGCCTTGATCCCCGCCCTGGATTCTGTTATAGAAAAAGGTGCCGACTTAGGTCTGGAAGAGTTTGTAATTGGTATGGCTCACCGCGGACGTTTAAACGTGCTGGCCAATATCATGAAAAAATCATACAAACAGATTTTTTCTGAGTTTCAGGGCAAAAGCTACGATGCTGATTCATCCTTTGGTGGCGACGTAAAATATCACCTCGGTTATTCTAACGATATTGAAACCTTAAACGGTAAAAAGGTTCACCTGAGCCTTTGCCCTAACCCATCTCACCTGGAAACGGTTGATCCGGTGGTTGAAGGCTTAACCCGTTCAAAAATTGATTTTAAATACAATGGCGATTATAAAAAGATCGCTCCTATATTAATACACGGTGATGCCTCTATTGCAGGCCAGGGCATTGTTTACGAAGTGCTGCAAATGTCTAAACTTGATGGCTATCGCACAGGGGGGACTATCCATTTGGTAATCAACAACCAGATAGGTTTTACCACTAACTATAAAGATGCCCGCTCAAGTACTTATTGTACTGATGTAGCCAAAACAGTATTATCGCCAGTGCTTCACGTTAATGGTGATGACGCCGAAGCTTTAGCCTTCGTAATCAACATGGCTATGGAGTACCGTCAAACTTTCCACGACGACGTATTTATCGATATTTTATGCTATCGCCGTTATGGCCATAACGAGGCTGATGAGCCTAAGTTCACCCAGCCATTGTTGTACAAGGCTATCGAATCGCACGCTAATCCGAGAGATATCTATAACCAAAAATTATTAGATCAAGGCAGCGTGGGTGCTACTTTTGCTGCGGAGTTGGAAAAGACTTTCCGAGCACAATTGCAAACCATGCTTGACGAATCGAAGGCTGAGGAACACTTTACCGAAACAAAACCGATGTACGGCGGTGCATGGCAAGGCTTACACATCGCTAACGAAAAAGAATTGGCTTTGTCGCCTGATACATCCGTATCAGAAGCAGAATTACTGGAAATAAGTAAGGGTTTAACAAATTTACCTGGCGATAAGGAGTTTTTCAAGAAGATAGAGAAGCTGTTTGAAGAGCGTAAAAACATGGTTGAGAAAACACATGTTTTTGACTGGGCCATGGGCGAATTAATGGCTTACGGCTCTTTACTGAAAGAGAATCATCGGGTACGTTTAAGCGGCGAGGATGTTAAACGGGGTACCTTCTCTCACCGTCATGCGGTATTAACCCTTGTTGATTCTGAAGAGGAATATACTCCTTTAAATACCTTGGGCACCGAAGCCCAGTTTGATGTTTATAACTCACTACTATCAGAATATGGTGTTTTAGGTTTTGAATATGGTTATGCCCTTGCCGACCCGAACGCTTTAACCATTTGGGAAGCTCAGTTTGGCGACTTTTTTAACGGAGCACAAATTATAGTTGATCAATATATTGCCAGTGCCGAAACCAAATGGCAACGCGGTAACGGCTTGGTGATGCTACTACCTCACGGGTACGAAGGTCAAGGCCCGGAGCATTCATCAGCCCGTATTGAACGTTTTATGGAGCTTTGCGCTGATAGTAATATCCAGGTGGCTAATTGCACAACGCCGGCAAACTTTTTCCATGTGTTGCGCCGCCAGCTGCACCGCGAGTTCCGTAAGCCTTTGGTTATATTTACACCCAAAAGTTTATTGCGTAACCCGCAATGCGTATCCCCTTTAGAAGAGTTTACACAAGGCAAATTCCGCGAATTGATAGATGATACCTTTGTGAGTGAGAAAGATGTTAAGCGCGTACTTTTCTGCTCGGGTAAAATTTATTATGATTTGTTAGAGAAACAACAAACAGATGCCCGTAAGGATGTGGCCATTGTTCGCGTAGAGCAATTATACCCTACACCAGTGCAGGCGATGCAGAAAATAAAGGCCAAATACAGCAATGCCAAAGAGTTTATCTGGGTTCAGGAAGAACCGGAAAACATGGGCGCATGGCCGTATATGTGCCGCAAATTCCGTAATAACGATTTGCAGTTAGATATCATCTCCCGTAAGGAAAGCAGCAGTACCGCTACTGGTTATGCTAAGCAACATACTTCGCAGCAATTGTACATTGTTGGAAAAGCATTTAGCGTTCCTGCCGGAGAAGAGCAAAAAAAATCAATCAAAAAGACCACCGAAAAGATGGCCGAAACCAGCGCCGATTAATCTGTCACACTAAATAAAATTATGAGTTTAGAAATCAAGGTTCCGCCGGTAGGCGAATCAATTACAGAAGTTACTTTGTCACAATGGATCAAAAAAGATGGTGACAGGGTTGAAATGGATGAAGTGATTGCCGAATTAGAATCAGATAAGGCTACATTCGAGCTAACTGCCGAAAAAGCCGGAACTTTAAAAACTATTGCTAAAGAAGGTGATGTAATACCTGTAGGAGGTGTTGTATGCTCTATAGAGGATGGTGGTGCCGCATCGGCTCCCGCACCGCAAGCTGTGGCTGCTTCAAGCGCACCGGCAGCTCCTGTGGAAGAAAAGCCTGAGGCATCCGCTCCCGCAGCTCCCGCCGCAGAAGCAAAATCTATTGAGGTTAAAGTGCCGCCGGTTGGCGAGTCGATCACCGAGGTTACCTTATCTCGCTGGATTAAGAAAGATGGCGATACTGTTGCCATGGACGAAGCTATTGCCGAACTGGAATCAGACAAGGCTACATTTGAATTAACTGCTGAACAAGCCGGTACTTTAAAAACATTGGCTAAAGAGGGTGATGTATTACCAATTGGTGCTGTTGTTTGCAGTATTTCAGGTGGTGGTGCAACTGCTGCTCCTGCTGCTTCCGCACCTGCCGCTACAAATGCTGCACCTGCTTCGCAAGCTGTAGCTGCCGATAAAAACACTTACGCATCAGGTACGCCCTCACCGGCTGCCGGAAAAATATTGGCTGAAAAAGGCATTGATGCTAAAGGTGTGAACGGTACCGGAGTTGATGGCCGTATCACCAAAGAAGATGCCCTGAATGCTCAGAAACCTGTTGCCGCACCGGCTCCAAAAGCTGCTGCTCCGGCACCATCTGCTCAGCCAATTGCTGTTTCTGGTTCAAGGGTTGAGCGTCGCGAAAAAATGACTTCGTTGCGTAAAACCATTGCCAAGCGTTTAGTTGCTGTTAAAAACGAAACAGCCATGTTAACTACCTTTAACGAGGTAGATATGGCGCCAATAATGGAACTGCGCGCCAAATACAAAGATAAATTTAAAGAGAAACATGGCGTAGGCTTAGGCTTTATGTCGTTCTTTACCAAAGCGGTTTGTGAGGCTCTGAAAGATTGGCCGGCCGTAGGTGCCCGTATTGAAGGTGAAGAAGTTGTTTACAGCGATTTTGCCGATATTTCAATCGCGGTATCTGCTCCGAAAGGATTGGTGGTTCCAATTATCCGCAACGCCAGCAGCATGAGCCTGGCCGAAATTGAAAAAGCGGTTGTAACGCTTGCTGGTAAAGCACGCGATAATAAACTGACCATTGAGGACATGACCGGCGGAACATTTACCATTACCAACGGTGGTATCTTTGGTTCGATGATGTCGACCCCGATTATCAATTCGCCACAGTCGGCTATATTGGGTATGCACAATATCATTGAGCGCCCCGTGGCTGTAAACGGACAAGTGGTGATCCGCCCGATGATGTACCTGGCCCTGTCATATGATCACCGGATTATCGATGGCCGTGAGTCGGTAAGCTTCCTGGTAAGGGTTAAGCAATTATTGGAAGATCCTGCGAGGTTATTATTGGGCGTATAGGGCCCTAGCCCCCTGAAGGGGGAATGATAAAATATATAAACCCGGTTTATCCGGGTTTTTTTATGGGGTAAGAAATAGCTTTGATATTAGTTTTGACAACTCTTTAAGAGTTGTCAAAACTGTTTGTGTTAAGATGAGATGATCAATAAAAATAAAGAAAGCCCGTTTATCCGGGTTTTTTTTGCGGCGAGATTTTATGTTGTTTTGTTATATTTGTTTATGGGAAAGATAATCGAGGTAAGTAAAAAGATAAGCCGCGAGGATTTGGATAAAGAGTTGAGCAAACTCACCAAAAAACGCAAGCCAATTGATTTGGATAAATATGCGGGTAAGATTGACTTTGGAGTAGATGGCTTAACATATCAGTTAAAGATAAGAGATGAATGGCAATAACATTGTTATTGATACTTCTATAATCATTAACTTGTTTAACGGGAATGATGAGATAAAGCCATTAATTAATAACCGTAATCTTTTCGTATCAGTTATTTCTGAAATAGAACTTTTAAGTTTTCATAGTTTAACTATTGACGATAGGAAATTACTGAGAGATTTCCTATCTGAATGTTATATCGTAGATATTGAACCTCAAATTAAAGAATTGACGATTGATATCCGTTCTAAGAATAGGATTAAACTTCCGGATTCGGTAATTGCAGCCACAGCCATTTACTTTGATTTGCCTCTTTTAACTATGGATAAAGGTTTTAAAAGAATACCTGATTTAGATGCTTTGATTCTTTCTATGTGAGTTATAAAATCATATGGATTGCTACACCAGCTTACTCATGGCAATTACCGTCCCGATATGCAGGCCCTCATGAAAAGGCAAAAATGCCACAGCTTCGTTAACGTTGCTTAAATCTGCCCCGTAACGTGTTGTCCAAGCAGGGTAATTGGCAAATATATCTGTATTCAAATCAGCTTCCAGTTGAGTAAGGGTTGACGAGAACAAGCCGGTAATTTTTTCAAGTTCTGCGGCATCTAAAAACTGTTCGGGTTTTGACCCGGGTTTATACCTGTTGAAAAAGGCCTCGTCCACTATGGTATCTAAGCCGGCACGTTTATAGCAGATCCCTTGCTGTGCAGCAATCATGTGGCCCAGGTTCCAGATGATGTTATTGTTGAAGCCGGCTGGTATAACGTTGAGTTGTTCTATGGTTAATGGCTGTATAATTTCTAAAACTTTAATGCGTGGTTTTACTATAATTTGTATGGCCTGATTCATGTTTTGTTGATTAGCTGCCGGCAATATTACATAAATAGTACGAAATCTTTGTGCATAGATCTGACATTGATACCTATGCATTATTGTTGACTACAGGGGATGAATAGCGTTGAGTTTTCTTAATGTCGTTAAAATGCCGTTAATATGCCGTGTTGCCATATTAACCGGATAACCTACTTTTGCATCATTAATCACCCCTCCATGAAAACTTTAACTCCACAACGTTTAAAAGAACTACGCCTCAATTTAGGTTACTCGCAAAATGATTTGGCCGATAATGCCAAACTCAACTTAAGAACAATACAACGCATAGAAAACGGCGAAACAGTACCTCGGGGTGATACCATGAAAAGGCTATATGGTGCGTTAAATATAACACCCGAAGACTTGGAGGATGGTCTCGGAGAACCCGATAACTCATCCTTAGCATTGCTGAATTTATCGGCCCTGAGTTTTATCGTGTTTCCGATATTGGGTGGTATTGTTCCGCTGATATTATGGACGATTAATAAGGACAAGGTAAAAGGGCTTTACGATGCCGGCAAGCAACTGCTGAGTTTCGAGATTACCTGGTGCCTGTTCCTTTTGGTAACCTATGCAGCGGCCCTTATCCTTAAAATTGAGCATATCGGCTTCCGCCTGTTCGGTGAGAATAGCTTTGATATCTTGTTTAAATTATCCCTTATTTTATATGTTTACCATGTTATCGTTATTGTAATCAACGCTATCAAAATTCGATATCAAAAACCGGTTAACTACTTTATAGCGATCAGGTTTTTAAGATGATTTTTTTATGCTATGCGGCTTTTATTACCTTTATTGAAAATTTGCCGCATTAATGCCAGATAATACCCCACTCAATCTTCACCGGTCCAACAAACCCATTTGGTATTTCCTGCTGTTCTGGACGGTGCTTAACGCCGTACAGTCATACACGCTGGAGGTACATGGCGATGAGGCTTATTACTGGGTATATTCCCGGTTTTTAGATTGGGGATATTTTGATCACCCGCCCATGGTAGCTGTTTTTATCAGGATAGGTGATAGTATAATGCACAACGAATTAGGATTAAGGTTATTAACCGTATTCACTAATTCATGCTCCCTATACCTCATCTGGCTAATTTTAAAAAAGTACGCGGTGGATGCCAAATGGTTTATCCTGGTGGTATCTGGCTTGTTTATCTTCCACATATATGGGTTTACTACCACGCCCGATTCGCCTTTGCTTTTTTTTACCGTATTGTTCTATTTTGTTTACCAGCGGTATGTTGAAAAAGATAGCTGGCAATTGGCCCTGTTGCTTGCCCTGATAACGGCATGTTTGCTGTACAGTAAATATCACGGCATATTGCTGATTGGTTTTACCGTATGCTCCAACATTAAATTGCTTGGCCGTAAAAGCTTTTGGTTAATTGCCATGTTAGCATTGGCATTATATGTTCCGCATATTTACTGGCAGGTTCAGCATGGATACCCCTCGCTCAAATATCATTTGTTTGATCGGTCGGCAGAGCAGTACGATCCGGCTTTTACCTACCTATATCCTTTGGGACAATTGGCCATGGCTGGGCCCTTTATAGGCTGGTTTTTATTTTACGCCGCTTTTAAGGTTAAAATAAAGGATGTTTTTATGCGCGGCCTGGTGGTTAATTGCATTGGCACTTTTTTGTTTTTTATGGTTACCACGCTCAAAGGCGAAGTACAGATGCACTGGACACTGATCGCTTTTGTTCCGCTACTGATGCTGGTGCTCATCAGTTTCAGGCAATCCCTTACTCCGCCTAAATGGTTCTATACCGTGGCGGTAATCAATATCGTTTTTATTGTATTCATCAGGGTGGCGCTTTTATTTCAGTTTCCGTTTGTGATGAATGTCGGGCAACTGGAAAGTTATTTCGGTTTCCGCTCCTGGACGCGGCAGGTAGAGCGTATTGTAGGCAATAACTACCTCATCATCAGGGATGGTTTCCAGGATCCGTCAAAGTATAATTATTATAGTAATTCCGCCAGATCTATGTCGTACGATTCACGGTATTACCGCAAAACCCAGTATGACAGCTGGCCCATTGAGGATAGTTTGCAGCATAAACGGGCCTATTACATGCAGGATACTAAAGAGCCTGGCTTCACTACCGATTCGGTTATCGATCAATATCACCGCCGGTGGTATACGGTATGGGTTAATGATGTGCGTACCTATCAGAAGGTAATTATCGAAGTACCCAAACAAAAGCTCAAACTATCGCCCGGCCAAACTGCAACCTTTAATTTGACTTTACAAAACCCATATTCACACGCCATTACTTTTGCCGACAGTGGATACACGCACAAAGCATTAATGGAAGCCTGCTTTTTTCAGAAAGGGGATTTAAAATTGGCACAAAAAGCAGATATGGGTTTTAACCGGATCAGTTTGTTGCCAGGCGCAAAGGCTGGGTATGCTTTTAAAGTGACGGCTCCTGCTGTGCCGGGAAAGTATGATTTACTGTTTTCTATCCGGACTACACCTTTCCCAGGGTCCAGAAACAGCTCGGTGATTAATCTGGTTGTGGAATAACCTTTGGGAAGCTAAAATCAGACCGCTTTATTTTTAGAAAAAAAAGCGGGAACCGATTAGATCCCCGCTTTAATGTGCATCATATCGTGTCGTATCAACGATAAAATGTCGGTATCATTTACACAAAGTCATTAATACTCAACCAGGATTCCGAATTTTTGACTCAAGGCTTCAGACTCAATAGTCTTGACTTAACATTAGTGATCTACAACCTGTGAATTTCTCCCGAACCGTGCGAATCGCTCGAAATCTGCTTGGCCTCGCCAGTGTATCGTATATCGCCAGAACCTGAAACTGAAGCGTCAATTTTTTGACTGGCATTGACAACAGCATCACCAGAGCCACTTACACGTACCGCTGTACTTGCAGTAACCAAATCGCGCGCCGAATAATCTCCGGAGCCTGACAGGCTAACAGCCGCGTTATCGGCCCGGCCAGAGAGTTTAACATCGCCCGATCCGGATATGGCGGCTTCCAAGGTTTTTACATTGAGCTTACCCAATACATCGCCCGAGCCTGAAACTTTGATTTTGAGGCTCGGGGCAGTAATTCCATCTTTGAAAAATACGTCTCCGGATCCCGAGATTGAAATGCTGTTGAGGTTGCGGACTTCAACATATACAACCATTTTTTTATGTCCGTTAAGGTTCCACCCGCTCCAGCCATGTTCGCCCTTGCTATAGATCTTTAAAGTCCCACTTTGAACTTCGGTAGCAATATGATTGATAATATCATCAGGTGCCTCAACCTTTACCGACTCGCTGCCGCCCTGCGTAATATAAACATCATACGATGCCGAAAGCTGTATCGCGCTAAAACCGGTGAGGTGCCTGTCTTGTACGGTATAGGCAAAACTATTTTTTACAAAAAGCAGCAACGCAGCTGCAAATAAAATTCTGGTCAGTGATTTCATGGTTTACTATATTTTAAATTTAAGACGCCTATTTAAAACAATAAGTTACACAAAAAACACAAATAGCTTATTTTTAATCTATTAGCACACCAATGTAATAATTAAAGGTATCCACTTCCAGGTTTTCGCGGGTTAGGCCGGGCAAGGCTATTGGACCAAAAGCGGTAGTTGGGTTGATGAATTGATATTCGCCACCTTTGGTTCTAATTTTCACCGGCATGGTAAAACCATTGACATCGGCAATCCAGCGGCATAAAACCTGGCCGTTGTTAAACATAAACTCCAGGGTCGGGATATTTTTATAGCGCAAATACTGGTCGAAGATACTGGTGAGATTGATGCCCGATTGCTGGTTAATATAGCCTACCACATCTTCGGTAGTTACGGTTTGGTGATAAAAGGTTTTATTTAAGCCCCTTAATATTTGTCGCCATTTGTCGTCATCGTTAATAACGGTACGTATCATGTTCAATAAGTTCCCCCCTTTGTAGTACATATCGGCCGAACCTTCTTTGTTTACGTTATAAGTACCGATGATGGGTTCGTCATTCTGAATGGCGCGGCGGGTTCCGTGTACATATTCCTGTCCGGCTTGTTTGCCATAATAACTTTCTGTAAACAGCGATTCTGAATAATTGGTAAAGCCTTCGTGGATCCACATATCAGCCGGATCCTTATCGGTAATATTATTGCCAAACCACTCGTGCCCGCTCTCGTGTACTACAATAAAATCCCATTTCAGGCCCCAGCCGGTACCCGAAAGATCTCGGCCCAGGTATCCGTTTTGATATTTATTGCCATACGCTACCGCGCTTTGATGCTCCATGCCCAGGTGTGGTGTTTCTACCAGCTTGTAACCATCCTCGTACCAGGGGTAAGGGCCAAACCAATGCTCAAAAGATTTAAGCATTGGCTTTACATTTTCGCCAAATTGTTTTTTGGCTTTGGCCACATGCTCGGGCAATACCCAGTAATCTAAAGTCAGCTTTCCCTTTTCTCCATCGTAGCTGTCGCTGATGTGCTGGTAATCGGCAATATTGGCCGCCACATCGTAATTATTAATCGGGTTGGCTACAAACCAATCGAAACAGGTGTAACCATCTTTCAGTTCGGTTATTTTGCGTAAGCGACCGTTTGATACATCTTTTAATCCTTTGGGTACACTAATGCTGATCAACATACTGTCCACCTCGTCGGCTACCTGGTCTTTATTAGGCCACCAAACACTGGCACCCATGCCTTCGCAGGCGGTAGCTACCCAGGGTTTGCCCAACGAATCCTGTGCAAAAACAACGCCGCCGTCCCATGGGGCGTGTTTGGCAACGGTTGGGTTGCCGGAGTAGTAAACGGTAAACCCTGCTTTGCTGCCTTTGGTAATGGTTTTTGGGAAGGTAATAAATACCGAGTTAAATTCGCGCGTGTAGGGCAGGGGCTGGCCGTCGTAGATCACCTTTTCCAACTTTAAATTGGCAAACAGATCGAACTGTAATTTCTTAAAATCCTGCGTAGCCGTAAATTGAAACAAGTTGCTGCCGCTGATTGATTTTTGATCGATATTGAACTTAATATCCAAGTGGTAATAGTTAATATCGTAACAGTTTCGGAAGGGCGATAGATTGCTGCCACGTAAGCTATCAGCCCGGGTAAAGGTTGTTTTGGGGGTGAGGAGTTGGGCGTGGGCGGAAAGGGAAAAGGCACAAAAAAAAACAGGTAAAAATTTGGCGTATCGCATTTTAGATATATTATATAATTTCTTTGATTAAATATTTTTCAATCGTATTAATTCTTCGTCCAGTCCTTCATCATGGCGAAAGAACCTGTTTCCAATTTTTCGCCATTTCTTAGAAAAAACATTATACTGAAACTTATAAATCCGGGTTCCCCAATTGGGTGACACGATAGATATTAGCTGATGTTTTTTAGAATTTATTAACCATGGAAACCATAACATTTGATTGCTCAAATATTCATCTTTCTTAAACCCCTTGTCACCTTGAATGAAATAGCAATATTCCGGGCCTACATCTGCCGGAATATTATATTTAATAGCGAAATCTTCTTTGCCATCAAAATTAAAGTCGGCTATTACAATGTCTCCGTAATCCCCATCTAATATTTCAGTCTTCATGTTTTGCCCGGTGATATATGAGCGATCGTCTGAACATTTACTAAAGACGTTTGAAAGGCCAATCCCTTCTGTTTTAAATTGAATTTTTTGAAATAACTTTTTATCGCTTTTTTTATAAAGTTCAATAATAATTTTTGACTCTCGCGCAAAGCCATCAGCATCCTTATGATCAAGTCTAATAACCTTATAATCAAATTTTCTTGATAAATCGGTATGCAAACAACACTGTCCTTTCGCATCAAAAAATAAAAGCACGAATATCAAAAACATAAAGTATTTCATATTCGTGCTTTTTATCAATATTTGCTCGATTATTATCTTAAATTACTGCAAGATCGTAACCTTGACATTAGATAACGCTGTATCATCATGATATATTCTAATGGTTGCTTTCTGGAAATCAGAATCTTTGGCTTTATAAATATCGATAAACTTTTGTGGATTACGGTCGGCCAGCGGGAACCACGAACTTTGCACCTGGATCATCATCCGGTGCCCTTTTCTAAACGTGTGCGCTACATCGGGCAGGTTATATTTAATCTCGGTAATTTGGCCCGGTACAAAAGCTTCAGGTTTTACAAACGAGTTACGGTAGCGTCCGCGGAAAATCTCGCCACGCACCAGCATCTGGTAACCGGCCAGCGTAATGTTTTTTGGATTAGGTACCGGCGCAGGGTAATCATCCGGGAAAACATCGATCAGCTTAACTACGTAATCGGCATCGGTGCCTGTGGTCGACGAAAATAGATCCGCCATTACCGGGCCGGTTAAAGTGATGTCTTCGGTTAGGGCGTCAGTCTGGTAAGTTTTTACATCGGGCCTGCGCGAGGCGAAGCGCTGGTCGTCTATCATATACTCCCGGGTTCTTCTTTCCTGAATACCATCCTGGTAAGGGACAGGGGTATTGGGGTCGCTTACGTATTCATCAAAGCTATTGGCCGATTTGGATGGCGTAAAAGACAGCTTGCCATCGGCCTGTAAATACAAAGTTTTTTCGGTCGTGTTTTTGGGTGGCCAGGTGTTAAACTTTTTCCATTGGTTGCTGCCGGTTATAAATATGGTGGCTTCGGGTAAGTCCATCGCGCCTTTATCTTTAAGATAATAGTTAAAAAAAGGCAGCTCTATATTTTCGCGAAACCATGCGCTGGTTTTCTGGCCAAAATCCTGGTCGCCAAAGTAGTCGCCATCGCCGCGCTCCCAGCCGCCATGGAACCAAGGGCCCATCACCAGCATGTTTTTGTGCGACTGCGGGTTTTGTTTTTCGAGCGCATCATAGGTGCGTAAAGCGCCAAAGCAATCCTCGGCATCAAAAAAACCGCCAACTACCATGGTAGCCGGTTTAATATTAGTTAAATGCGGCCGAATGTTCATCCCCTGCCAAAAGGCATCATAGTTGGGATGATCCATCATGTTGTTCCAAAACTTTACAGAATCGCCCAGGTATTTCTTTTTAAAATTAGGCAATGCGCCAAGGTCCAGGTAAAATTTATAATTGTCTTTTTGTGTGTATTTAACCGCGTTGTTAAACTCTGCCGGAGTAATAGGCTTGGGGCGGGGCACGCCGAAGCTGGTTAAAAAGGCAAAGGCGTCCATTTGGAAAAATGCCCCGTTATGATGGAAGTCGTCGCCGATAAACCAATCGGTAACGGGTGCCTGCGGCGATACCGCTTTTAAAGCAGGGTGAGCGTTAGGCAATGATGCTGTTGAGTAAAAGCCGGGGTAGGAGATGCCCTCGATGCCTACGCGACCGTTGTTATTGGGCTGGTTTTTTACCAGCCAGTCGATGGTGTCGTAAGTGTCGGTACTTTCGTCAATATCGGTATTGCCTTTTTTATGATCAATCTGGGGGCGCACATCTACAAAGTCACCTTCGCTCATCCAGCGTCCGCGTACATCCTCGTAAACAAAAATATAGCCTTCCCTGGCTAAAAGCATATTCTGGCCTAGTGCTTTTTTAAACTCATTGGCGCCATAAGGGGCAACGGTATAGGGCGTCCGCGTCATCATGATCGGATACTTTTGTGTCTGGTCCTTTGGCAAATAAATGGAGCAGAATAGTTTTTTACCATCGCGCATGGTAATGTACTTTTCCATTTTGGTATAATGCTCACGTATGTAAAGCGAATCGGCCGACTGCTGGGCACAGGCGCTTGCAAAGCAAAGAGCAAGGCAAAGAGACAGTAAAGTTTTTTTCATGTTAACACGGTCAGTTTAAAAAGCTAATTTAAGTAAAGCGCGCAATACAACGTAACTTATATAAAAATGACGTGCTTGTACCATAAACTGTGTCCCTTTTTACTTCATATTGCTTAACTTTGCCGCGCCTTAAAATTATATATTATGCAATATGATGTGATTGTTATTGGTTCGGGCCCTGGTGGGTATGTAGCCGCTATACGTTGTGCCCAACTTGGTTTAAAAACTGCCTGTATTGAAAAATACCCAACCTTTGGCGGCACCTGCTTAAATGTAGGCTGTATCCCCTCAAAAGCTTTGTTAGATTCATCTGAGCATTACCACAATGCTGCTCATACTTTTGAAACACACGGCATCCAGCTTAAGGATTTAAAAGTGAACATGCCGCAGATGATTAAACGAAAAAACGAGGTTGTGGCATCAAACACGGCGGGTATCACTTATCTGTTTAAAAAGAACAAAATAACATCATACCAGGGTATGGGTTCATTTGTAGATAAAAACACCATCAAAATTAAAAAACCTGATGGCAGCGAAGAAACCATTACCGGTAAAAATGTCATCATAGCTACAGGCTCAAAGCCATCCGCATTACCGTTTTTACCTATCGATAAAAAACGCATCATCACATCAACCGAGGCTTTAACCTTAACAGAAGTGCCTAAGCACATGATATTGATTGGCGGCGGTGTTATCGGTTTGGAATTAGGTTCGGTTTACGCGAGGCTTGGTGCCAAGGTATCTGTAATTGAATTTATGGATGGCATTATCCCTACCATGGATAAAGGTTTGGGTAAAGAGCTGCAAAAAGTATTAACCAAATTGGGTATGGAGTTTTACCTGGGCCACAAAGTAACCGGCGCCAGTGTAAAGGGCAAAGAGGTAACCGTAAACTTTGATAACCCTAAGGGCGAAAAGATGGAGCTGAAGGGCGACTATTGCTTAGTTGCCGTTGGCCGTGTGGCTTATACCGATAGTTTAGGTTTAGAAAATATTGGCCTGACGGTTGAAGAACGTGGCCGCAAAATAACTGTTGACGAGCATTTAGAAACATCTGTTAAAGGTGTTTACGCCATAGGCGATGTAGTGCGTGGTGCCATGCTGGCGCACAAGGCCGAAGACGAAGGTACTTTTGTAGCCGAAACCATTGCCGGGCAGAAACCGCACATCAACTACAGCCTTATACCGGGTGTAGTATATACCTGGCCCGAAGTAGCCAGCGTAGGTTATACCGAAGAGCAACTGAAAGAAAAAGGCGTAAAATATAAAACAGGGTCGTTCCCGTTCAAAGCCAGTGGCCGCGCTAAAGCCAGCGGAGATACCGATGGTTTTGTAAAGGTATTGGCCGATAGCACCACCGACGAGATTTTAGGCGTACACATGATTGGCCCACGCGCTGCGGATATGATTGCCGAAGCGGTTGTGGCGATGGAGTACCGTGCCAGTGCCGAAGATATTTCGCGCATGAGCCATGCCCACCCTACCTATACCGAAGCCATGCGCGAGGCTTGTTTGGCGGCGACTGAGAATAGGGCGATACATATTTAATTCGGATTACGAATTAAGATTTCGGAATTGTAGTTATACATAAAAAGGAGAACGATAAAGTTCTCCTTTTTATGTATTCGGGTTGTTGTTATAGATGTAATTAATCATTAAATTTGATTATGGAAACGTTAATAATTCATCCGGTTGATGAAGCGCAGCAAAAAGCTTTACAAGCTATTTTAGATGGCCTTAAGGTTCCGTATGATACGGAACCAGTTATGGATGAAACAGATTATTTAACTTCTACCAAAGCCAACAAAGAAAGCTTGGATGAAGCGTTGAAGGAATACAAAGACGGCAAAGGGACGGCAATTAAGGTTGATGACCTTTGGAAATAGAGGTTATATTTCTTCCAAAAGCCCAGGCGGATTTATTTCATTGGAAAAAATCCGGTAATAAGATTATACAACAACGCATTGCTAAACTAATTCAGGCAATAATTGAAACCCCATTTGAGGGAATTGGTAAGCCTGAGCCTTTAAAATATGATTATACTGGTTGGTGGTCAAGGAGGATTAATGAAGAGCATCGTATAGTTTATAAAGTTGAGGCAGACAAAATTGTGGTTGCGAAGCTTCGCTTTCACTATTAATCCTATTTATGAGTGTTATCATCAACATTATAATCACTCTCTTCACCATCGCAGGGATGGAGGTCTTCTCCTGGTTTATTCATAAATATTTGTTTCACGGGCCATTATGGTTTATTCATAAAACGCACCACCAGGAGCGGCACGGATGGCTTGAACTTAATGATGTGTTTAGTATCGGCTTCGCGGCTTTGTCGTTATTGTTGATGTGGTTGGGCCATTTCAGTTTTGATTACCGGCTATGGATAGGACTTGGCATCAGTATTTACGGTATGATCTATTTTATATTTCACGATTGGTTTATCCACAACCGGTTAAAGGCTTTTAAAACCAGTAATAAATATTTGCTCAATATCCGCAGGGCGCATAAGGTTCACCATAAATCGATGGAAAAGGAACCTGCCGAAGAGTTTGGTTTGTTGGTGACGGAGAAGAAATATTTTTGATAAAAGATGTTGTGGTAAATCTTATTTAAATGGATTTATGATTCTAAGCCGATTTTCGATAAGTTGGTTATGTTGCATGTCTTCAGAATATAGAATTTTTGCATCGCTCTCTATCGCAGAGGCTATTATAAGGCTGTCGTAAAAAGAGAAATGGTATTTATCGGCAATGGTACAGGCCAATAACACTGTTTCTTGAGTATTGATATACACAACGTTATTGTAAGCGATATCCTTTAAAGTTTCAATTATAAGTGCCCAGGGAAGCTTTGACTTTTTATGGAAAACGTTAGCAGTTTCTTGCAACACTTGAGTGCTTATAACTGTATTTTGACTGGTAATGATATTTTGTGTTACATTTTGCTTGATCAGGTCAACATCCGAATGGGCATAAATAATAATGTTGGTATCTAAAAATATCCTATCGCTCATTAGCTTCGCCACGATTGAATTTGAAATCCTGATCAAGATGGATAATATTAAATCTGGGTTGCTTTTTTATGATAGCGTTGTTGTTTAAGCCCTCATCTTTGGTAAATGCGATAATTTCCAACACCTTTCCGATGTAGTTCTCAGGTATCTGAAAAGAAACTTCTTCTGTTTCTGCAATTATTTGTGTGCGTATCATAACAAATTAGCTTGATAAGTCGATAAAATACAACTGATCTTAAAGTAACGATCGCCGCTTTCGACATACTCAAATATACAGTATTAAAATTGTTGACTGAAATAACTTGTTCAATAATTCTGCTGAAGAGTTTGTTTCCCGGTGACGAGGTAGAGGAAGCTTTAAACAGTATGGGTTTGGATGATGTTTATTCAATCAGTAACTTTACATTAAACCGAGCGCTATGGAAACAATTATTAAAATAAGTCCGTCTGAACTTGATAAGAATTTGCTTGATAAGATCAGGGCATTTATTGGAACCAAAGAGAACGTTGATGTGACCATTTCAATCAGGGAATTTAATGATGATTATGCCGATGCGCTCGACCAGTCTATAAACGAAGCAGAAAACACGCTCAGTCTTGTATCTTTTACGATGGATGATTTTATGGCTTACAGCCCGTCAAAAACTCAATAATGCGAAATGTAGCCTTTACTCCTATAGCATTTAAAGAATACAATTATTGGTTTGAAGTAAACAAACAAATAATAGAGCGCATTAAAATACTGATCAGAGATATTGATAATAGTCCCTTTAAGGGCTTAGGTAAGCCAGAGCCATTAAAAGGAAATTGGAGTGGTTACTGGAGCCGGAGAATAGATCAGGAACATCGTTTAATATACAAAGTGAATGATACCGGAATTTTAATTGCGAAATGTAAAGGACATTACTAACGTGTTTGCATCTCTTAATCATCTACCTTTGCCTTCATGAAAAACGTAGCCCTCATCGTTCACACTTGCGACAGGTATCAATTGTTATATCCCGGATTTGCGTACTTTTTTGAAAAGAATTGGCCTTACCAGGATGTTGCGATTAGCTATTATTTTTTGACGGAGGAGATCGATTATCCATCCGATATTTTTACCAATATTAAAACAGGTAAGGGCGAATGGTCGGACCGGCTATTAAAAGGATTGAAGCAAATCCCGGAAGACTATGTGATCTACCTTCAGGAGGATATGTGGCTCAATAAGCCCGTTGATGCCGATACGGTTTTAAAAGCAATTGAATTTGCTTTAAGTAAGCAAGCCAATTTATTGAAGCTTTCCAGCAATAGCGTAAATCAAACTACGCCGGAGGGAGCATACATTAATGGATTATCTGTAGGTATTTTAGATAACGCTAAGAGCGAGTACCTGATGTCGCACCAGGTTTCGATGTGGAAGAAAAGCTTTTTGATGGAGCAGCTCAAATACAAGGAGCATCCCTGGCGCAATGAGCGTAAGGGTACCAAGCGGTTAAAAAAGCTTAACCCCGTTATTTATCACCTGGATCTTTTTAGCGAGAATGAGGAGCAGCCTGTTAACGCTAATACGGTTACTTCGATGATAAGCGCTTATTATACCGTGTCGAAAAATGCGCAGCTACGTCCCTATGCTCATCCATTCATCAGCGAAATGAAACTGGCCGATGATGCCGCCATCCGCGAATATGCCTTAAAGCTCGATCATCACTTAAAAAATGGCCTTACACACGACGGGCAGGGCAAGCCACGTAAAGAAGATTTTTTTAAAAAACTGAAAAACTATTTATCAGGGCGTTAACAGTATTGCTGCAGGGCAAACGCATTAAAAAAGATAAGAAGGGGGCACCTACGGAGCCAAAGACAGGTTAAAAGCATTTTTCCTATAAACAGGCGACTCCGTTGGAGTCAAAAACAAACCGTTAAAGAGCTCCGGTAGGAGCTACCTGTTTATAGGACAAACAAAAAAAGAAGTTTTGGCTCCGTAGGAGCCTCCTTGTCAGCAGTTTTTCCTTTTTGCGTCAATAAAATCAAATGAACTTTTTAATGCGTTTGCCCTGAGTATTGCTGTTTGTAAATCTGCGTTATATTTTAATTTCTCTATTTTTGGCTCTTGATTAATTAGAATTAATTAGAACTTGAACAAACAAAAGCATTCCGCGCCTATTCCCGCTTCTGTTCTGCAATCCGGTACAGGATTTAAGGATCTTTTATCGGCTGATAAGCGGCCCTTTTTGGTTGTACTGCTATTGGGCATCATCATCAATATTGCTGGCATCAGCACCCGTTTTTTTACGAACGACCCAAGTTTATACGGGATGATTGCCAGAACCATGATTGAGAACCATAACTATACCGACCTGATGTACCACGGTAAAGACTGGCTGGATAAACCGCACTTCCCATTCTGGATGACTGCCTTGAGCTTTAACATTTTCGGCCCCACAACTTTTGCTTATAAATTACCTGCTCTGCTGTTTTATTTTATGTCGGTGGTTTATACCTACAAGCTTGCCAAAAAGTTGTACAGTTTTGAAACCGCGCTGCTTGCAGTGCTGGTCCTGTTAACATCGCAGCACGTGATCATGTCGAATACCGATGTGCGTGCCGAGCCTTATATTATGGGTTTGCTGATGGGGAGCGTATATCATTTTTATCAGTTGAAGTTGAGGTTCAGCATAGCTGATTTGGTACTGGCAGCATTATTTGCGGCCTGCGCGGTAATGACGAAGGGCATCTATTTACTGATCCCGATAGGCAGCGCCATTATTGGCGACTATATTTTTAAAAAGGATTTTAAGGGCCTGTTTCAATGGCGATGGTTAATGGCCGTGCTATTGGTGGCGGTGTTCACCCTGCCCGAAATTTATACCCTCTACGTTCAGTTCGATCTGCACCCCGAAAAAATGGTTTTTGGCCATCATGGCGTATCCGGCATCCGGTGGTTTTTGTGGGACAGCCAGTTTGGCCGCTTTAACAGCAGCAGCTATATTGTACGCACCGATGGCGATAAGTTTTTCTTTGTACATACCCTTTTATGGGCATTTGCGCCCTGGGCCCTGTTGCTTTATTATGCGCTGTTCATCAGCAGCAAAAAAATAGTAAAGGGTATTGCCCTGCCAGAGTATGTTACTTTATCCGGGGCTTTTTTAATGTTTGTTATTTTTTCTGTCTCGCAGTTCCAACTGCCGTTTTATACCAATATCCTGTTCCCCTTCTTCGCCATCATTACGGCGGTATTTGTGCAGCGGGTTAGCGTAAACAATAATGCCCGGCTGTTTAAAATAACTCAATATATAATTACTGGCGCATTAATCTTATTGATTATTGTACTTGATTTTATTTTTGCGCCCGAACGGTCCCTTATTTTTATACTATTGATATTGGGCCTAATTGGTATCAGCGTTTATATTTTTAAAAGCAGGCTTCCTGCCATTCAATCCTTGTTTTTATTTACCTGCTGTGTTGCCGTTTGGGCCAACGCTTATGTAATAGCTATTGTATATCCGGATTTGTTAAAGTATAAGGGCGACGTACATGCTGCCGAATATGTTAACCGGTATGTGGATAACGATAAGCAGGTTGTAGCGATATTTGAGGTGCCGGATGCCTTTGAGTTTTATACCAACCGTAAGGTTAGCTTTGAGCGTGCCGATGCCGTTATAGCCGCCAAAAACAAAAATCAGGTTGTTTTGGTTGAAGATACGTTGATGGCACACCTGGTTAAAAAGAACATTCCGTTTAAGCTGGTGCAAAAATTTGACAACTATCCTAACGAAAACTTAACCCTGCCTTTTTTAATAGAAAAGCAACGTAATACAACATTGAACCATTACTTTTTGATTACCCTGTAAATATGCTCCAGATTCACGAAAACGTATCGCTTAAAAACTTTAACACGTTTGGCATTGATGCTTCCGCGCGTTATTTTGTAGAGATAAATCACGAGGATGACCTGGTTGAGCTATTTATGGACCCGCAGTGGAAAACCACAGAGCGTTTAATTTTAGGTGGGGGTAGTAATTTGCTGCTCACTCAAAATTTTAATGGCCTGGTTATCCGGATGAATATCCGGGGTATTGAACACCGCGTTAACCACCAGGATGTTTTTATTGAAGCCGGCGCAGGCGAGGTTTGGAACGATCTGGTTAACTATGCCGTACGCTGGGGATTTGCCGGGATGGAGAACTTAAGTTTAATACCCGGATCGGTAGGTGCATCGCCCATACAAAACATCGGCGCTTACGGTGTGGAACTGAAAGATGTATTTGAATCGTGCAAGGCATTTGAGATTGCATCGGGTACGTTTAAAATATTCGACAAAGAAGCCTGCCGCTTTGATTATCGCGATAGCATATTTAAGCAGCTTAAAGGGCAGTATATTGTGGTAAGCGTTAAATTTCATTTATCGCTCATACCGAATATTAATACCCGCTACGGCGCTATTGAGCAGGAGTTAGCCCTCCGCCATATTTCAGAGCCTACAATAAAAGATATATCCCAGGTGGTATCGCACATCCGGGTATCCAAACTTCCAGATCCATCTACCATTGGCAATGCCGGGAGCTTTTTTAAAAATCCGGTTATTACCTTGGCCGAGTTTAAGGAAGTTCAGGAAAGGCATCCAGAGGTGGTTAACTATCCCGCTGGCGATGGTTACATTAAATTAGCCGCGGGCTGGCTTATTGAACAATGCGGCTGGAAAGGGAAAGTGGTTGGCAATACAGGTACATGGAAAAACCAGGCTTTGGTATTGGTTAATCATGGTGGCGCTACCGGGCAGGAGGTGTATGCACTGTCGTCGCAAATCATAGACACTGTGTACAGAAAATTTGGCGTTATGCTGGAGCGCGAAGTGAATGTGGTATAATTAGTAACAAGTGTTTAAAAAAGGATACATTTTTAAATAAGCCTTTTTCGGGGCCGATTGCCTTTAAAATTTACTTTTTTTATTTAATAGTTAATTGTCATTAAACTGTCTGATAGACTTATAGGGAGTTTTTATACCGATCTGTTAATTGGTATAGCCTGAGTTTGACGGATTTTTGGCGCGCTCTTATCTGCAAAACTCAATGGGGCAACCAAAGCGGTACTATGTTTGTCATAATGTGAATCACAAACATTAACACTATGACAAAGATTGAGTTTAACACAATGGTACTACGTCAGGCAGGTTCTTTGAGGTCTTATGCACTTCACTTTACACACGACGCGGACGATGCGAACGACCTTGTTCAGGATACAATGTTAAAAGCCATAACTTATTACAATAAGTTTAAAGAAGGCACCAATTTAAAAGGATGGTTATATACCATCATGAAAAATACCTTCATTAACAATTATCGTCGTTTTGTTAAGATGAGCACATTTGTAACCAAGTCTGACGAGATCTCTTCTCCAAACCTGGTTTTCAGCTCAACCAAAAATCAAGGCGAATCAAAATTCGTTATGGACGATATTAAGAGGGCTTTAGACAAATTACCTGAAGATTATTTTGTTCCGTTCACGATGTATTTCGACGGACACAAATATCACGAGATAGCCGATCATTTGGAGATCCCTATCGGAACAGTTAAAACCCGTATACACGTGGCACGCAAACTGTTGAAAAAGAATTTAAAGGCATACGATAATGGAGTTAAAAAACCTGTTTACGCCGAAGAAGATTAATTAGCATATAAACTCAACATATATATAGAAAATGGCCCTTTTTTGAGAGGGCCATTTTTGGTTTAAGCAGTAGTCGGCCCCTTTCAGTAGTCGGTGGGGACACCGACACTAGATCCCCTTGCCGTAATCGGTGTCCCCACCGACACTATAGGCAAACTCTTTCGAGTTTAAATCCTATTTCTCCACCCATCAGTCGGTGTTCCCACCGACTACTTTATGCAAACTGTTTTCGAGTTTAAATCCTATTTCTCGCCTTTCATTAACTTAATGGCCTCTTTGGCAGCAACCTGCCCCGAAATGAGCGAAGGTGGTACGCCCGGGCCGGGTACTGTTAACTGGCCGGTGTATAACATGTTTTTTATTTGTTTAGCCTTCATGGCAGGTTTAAAGAAAGCTGTTTGCGCCAGTGTATTGGCCAGGCCGTAGGCGTTGCCTTTATACGAGTTATAATCGCTTTTAAAGTCGTTCAGCGCGTAGCTTCTTTTTACGATGATGGCATCTCGTATACTTTCGCCGGTGAGGCTTTCAAAGCGGTCTACCATAATGTTGAAGTACTTTTCCCTGATCGCTTCCTCGTCGTGCAAGTCAGGTGCGATAGGCATCAGGAAGAAGAGGTTCTCGCAGCCTTCAGGAGCTACTGTATCATCAGTTTTTGAGGTACAAGATACATAGAACAAAGGTTTATCAGGCCATTTAGGGTTGGTGTAGATATGATCGGCATGGAGGTCGAAATCCTCGTCAAAAAATAAATTATGATGCTCGATGTTTTTTAATTTTTTGTTAAGGCCGATGTAATACAACAAACTTGATGGCGACATGGTGCGGCTATCCCAATGTTTTTCGTCGTAGTTGCGGTGCGGCTTTTCAACCAGGTGCTGGTCCACATGTTTATAGTCGGCCCCGGCGATAATGAAATCCGCAGTAAATGTCCCGTTATTGGTTTCAATACTTTGGGCGCGTTGGTTGCTTACGTTTATTTTGGTTACCTCGGTATTCAGTTTAATCTCTACGCCTAACTCTTCGGCAACGCTAACCATCGCTTTAACAATTTCGTGCATGCCGCCCATGGGGTACCAGGTACCTAAGCTTAAATCGGCATAGTTCATCAGGCTGTACATGGCCGGGGTATTTTGCGGTGTGGCCCCTAAGAACAATACCGGGAACTCCAGCAGTTTAACGAGTTTGGGGTTTTTAAAATATTTACGTACATGTTTGCTCATGCTGCTCAGCATTTGGATGCGCAGGCTTTCGCGAATGAGGCGTATATCAATAAATTCGGTAATGGAGTGCGAAGGGCGAAAAACGTAATCGCCCATGGCAACCTCGTATTTGTATTTGGCTTGTATTAAAAATTGTTGCAAAGCTACGCTGCTGCCTGGTTCAATCTGCTCGAATAGCTCCTCCAGCTTGTCCATCTGGGCTGGGACATCCATCACATCGTCGTCGCCATAAAATATCCGGTAACCGGGATCAAGCCGTTTTAAATGGTAATAGTCTTCAACCTTTTTACCAAATAAGGCAAAGTAGTTTTCAAATACGTCGGGCATCCAATACCAGCTCGGCCCCATATCAAACATAAAGCCGTCTTTTTCCCAGGTACGGGCTCGACCGCCGGGCTGATTGTTTTTTTCAACAACGGTAACTTGATAACCTTCTTTAGCCAATGCCGAGGCTGCCGATAACCCAGCAAAGCCGGCGCCTATCACGATGATGTTTTGAGATTTGCTCATGGTTAGTATAGACAGCCAAATTAAACAATTTGTTGATTGCCATCAGTAAAAACTCATCACAAACTTACCGGTACCTCACTGGGAGTAATATTTTGATGCGCAGGCAAAGCCGCATAAGGTGCTAAGAATACTTAAATGCTTTAAAATCCTTAAATATCAATGTTGTGCAGCAACAGGTGCCGGTTTATTGAGCGCGAATCGTTTGCTGATGACTGCTAATTGCTCATCATTCAATTTAGAACTTGCCTTAATTACCTTGGCAAAGTAAGCTACTTCGTTTTCGCTTGCCGGGCAGCCAATGCTTTCGCCGGGGGTATCCATCGGTGCCCCCGCCGGGCGGATCTGGCTGTCGGCTAATAAATTTCCTTTGGCATCCAATATCACCCAAAATGGCAGGCCTGCTTTTTCGCCTTTGTATTTTTTAAGTACCTCTAATGCTCCGGGGTTTTCCAAATTAGCTTTGGTGGGTTGCTCCATTACATCAAGGGTAGTGATCACGTAATTATCGTCGAACATTTTTTTGCAGGAAGGATCGTTCAAGCTGGCCTCCATTTTTTTGCACCATCCGCACCAGGAGGCATGGAATATCAGGATGATATTTTTATGCTCGTTATTGGCTTGTGCATAAGCCTGTTTAAACACAGTTTCTGCCTGCGGCATAACGTTCTGCGCCACAGCGATGGAACTAACTGTAAAAATAAAAACAAGTATCAGGAGCAGTTGCTTTTTCATAGAGTACTATTTAATGATGCAATTTATAAAAAATGCTTGTAAGTGTACAGCGATGTACGGTGTGTTTACAGATTGCATTCATCCTGATAGGTTTAAATGCAGCACATTGAGCCCGGATTAACATTAAAGATAGTATTTGATATATCGAAACAATTAAGACGTATATTTTGTAATTTAGCTATGATTATGAAACTGGGCCTTTAATGGATCTATATACCGAAACCTGCTTTGAGTGCAGTAAAGTAATAACCAACAAATATAGTACATCGTTTAGTTTAGGAATTAAAGCCTTTGATAAACGCTTTAGGTATGCTATTTATGCCATTTATGGTTTTGTGCGCTACGCGGACGAGATTGTAGATACTTTTTATGATTACAACCAGGCTCAGCTGATCTCAGATTTCCGGAAGGAAACATTTCTTGCTATAGAGCAGGGTATCAGTTTAAACCCGGTGCTACAATCGTTTCAATGTGTGGTTAATCAATATCATATCGAGCGCGATTTAATAGAGGCTTTTTTACACTCCATGGAAATGGACCTACAGCAAACTGCTTATAACAAAGAGGGGTATCAGATGTATATTTATGGTTCGGCGGAGGTAGTGGGTTTAATGTGCCTTAACGTGTTTTGCGAAGGCGATACTGACTTGTATAAAAAACTGTTACCCATGGCGCGTAGCCTTGGGGCCGCTTTCCAGAAAATTAATTTTTTGAGGGACATCCGGTCAGACTTTGAAGAACGCGGCCGTACTTATTTTCCGGGAGTTGATTTTACCAGGTTTACCGAAAACGATAAACAAAAAATAGAAGCCGATATTCAGCACGACTTTGATAATGCCCTTAAAGGCATTAAACAATTACCTGGCGGAACAAAACGCGGCGTATATGTGGCTTATACTTATTACCTTCAGCTTTTTAAAACAATCAGGAAAACACCGGCCAATGTTATTCTGCAAAAGCGCATCAGGGTTTCTGATGTGCGCAAAAGCGCACTTTATTTAAAGGCTATTTTAAAGCAAAAGTTAAACGCCATATAGGTATGCGAGTATTTTTTTTAGCCCTTGCCATGTTATTTTTATGTAATTGGAGCCTTGCCGGTGATGGATCGCCGGATTTAAAGGCGCTGCGTAAAAAACTAATCCAGGCCATAGATAGTCAGCATACTACCGATTCGCTTTATACTATGCTCGATAGATTACATCAAAAAACACCGCTCACAACAGCCTACCTGGGGGCGCTGGGGGCCTTAAAGGCCAAGCATACCTGGAATCCCTATTTTAAAATAAAGTACCTCAACCTGTCGGAAAAATTGATGCAGCAAGCTGTTGACGAAGAGCCGCATAATATCGAGATTTTGTTTATGCGCTTTTCCATTCAGCATAACGTGCCGGGTTTTTTAGGTTACGCCAAAAATTTGGTAACCGACCGTGAGGAGATGATCACTCAACTGAGTCGGAAAAATTATGGCACAGCTGATAGGGAACTCACCATCAGCATCATTAAATTCCTGATCGATTCGCGCCGCTGTACCCCGCAGGAAAATGTTAAATTGGATAAACAATTAGCCGCCTTATAGTGAAATACACGTACCTGTTAATTAACCTGTCAACCCTGTTTTTCCCGGTGGTGCTATCGTTCGATAAAAGGGTGGCCTTTTATAAAAGCTGGCGGTATATATGGCCCGGCATGGGTATCACAGGCTTATTGTTTTTAGTATGGGATGTGCTTTTTACCATTAAAGGCGTATGGAGTTTTAATGCCGGTTATATTTTAGGGATCACTTTTTTTAAATTGCCGTTAGAGGAGATCTTGTTTTTTTTAACGGTACCCTTTGCCTGTGTTTTTATTTATCAGTGCCTTAAATACTATGTTAAATGGCAACCGTCGGACTTTGTAATCAACCTGGTATGCAGTGCTGTTTTAGTTTACGGTATTTTAAACTGCTGTTTTAATTATCACCACCTGTATACGCTGGTTACCTTTGGTACGCTGGTTCCTTTGCTTATTTATGTGCAGTTTTTTTTAAGAGCACCATGGCTCAATCGCTTTTTTATGGCTTATGCCGTTACGCTGATACCCTTTTATATCGTAAACGGATTTTTAACTTCAATACCGGTTGTGTTGTATAACAATGCCGAAAACTTAGGTAAACGAATTGGCACCATACCGGTGGAAGATCATTTTTATTGCATGGCTTTACTGCTGATGAATATCGGCTTTTTTGAATTTTTTAAATCGAGAAAAATTGTTGCACGGTAAGTTGTTAAATTGTAACTGATGAGAATCTATGTCCACGCCCGATCAAATTTTGCCTATCTATACCAAATCACAACTGGCCCTACGCAACGGGCAGGACAGGCCGGAGATATGGGTAGCCTATTTGGGCCTAATTTACGATGTAGGCTCGAGCCGCCTTTGGCGCAATGGCAAACATTACGAACATTGGGCCGGGCAGGACTTAACCGACGAATTGAAGGATGCACCACATACCCATGCCGTATTTGAAAAATTTACTGCTATTGGAAAATTAGCTTAAATTATTTGTTCACCATACTCATGGCCGCTTCGGTATAACGCGGGCCGGTGTTAGGGTGTTTTTTCAAAACATCTTCTATTGCCGAAAAATCCGAATCATTTAAATGGATATCAACAGCGCCTGCATTCTCCCGTAAATACTTTGTTTTTTTGGTTCCTGGGATGGGGATAATCTCATCGCCCTGCGCCAAAACCCAGGCTAAAGCCAATTGAGCAGGGGTGCATCCCTTGTCGGCAGCCAGTTTAGCAAAATCCTCAACCAGTTTGTTATTATTCTCCAGGTATTCACCCTGAAAACGCGGTATGGTATGCCTGAAATCGTCGGCCTTTAAATCCCTGGCATCTGTTGGTAAGGTAGCCGTTACCAATCCCCGTGATAGCGGGCTAAACGGAACAAAGCCAATACCCAATTTGCGGCAAGCCGGAATAATTTGATCTTCAGCATCGCGTGTTAATAAAGAGTATTCGCTTTGCAAAGCTGCTATCTGATGAACTTGGCAAGCTTTGGCCAGTGTTTCAGCAGATGCTTCCGACAGGCCCAGGTAACGTACTTTACCCTCTTTAACCAGCTCGGCCATGCCGCCTACCATCTCTTCTACCGGGATATTAGGGTCAATGCGGTGGGCGTAATACAAATCAATTACTTCTACATTCAGGCGCTTTAAACTGGCCTCTACAGCCTTCTTTGCATAAGCTGGGGAGCCGTCAAAGCCACGGTTGTAGGTGCCTGCCTGTGTAAAGCCAAATTTGGTAGCTATGAAAACCTTGTCGCGGTTAGGAGCCAGTACTTTGGCAATGAGCTCTTCGTTGGTATGCGGGCCATAAATATCGGCGGTATCCCAAAAGTTGATGCCCAGATCGAGCGCTAAATGCAAAACCCTGATCGATTCCTCATCGTTGCGGTCGCCGTAGGCATGTGTCATGCCCATGCAGCCTAAGCCTATCGCCGAAAGTTTTTCACCTGTATTACCTAATTCCCTGTATTTCATCAGCAGTGCAATTTTTGTAGATGTAACAAGCAAAGCCCCTGCGGGTTTGCTTGTTGCCATAAACCAGCTTAAGAAATGATATTAAATGACGACAGGCTTACAAATTCCTGTATACGGGCTTTAATATCATTCTCAGTTAAGTGTTTTAAGCGTTCGGTGCCAAATTTCTCCACACAGAAAGATGCCAGGGCCGATCCGTAAATAATAGCGTTCTTCATGTTGTTAAAGTTTACGGTGCCAACCTTAGCCAGGTAGCCTATAAAGCCACCTGCAAAAGTATCTCCGGCGCCCGTAGGGTCAAAAACATCAGCTAAAGGGAGGGCAGGTGCGGCAAAGATCCGGTCTTCGTTAAAAAGCAAGGCACCATGCTCGCCTTTTTTAATGATCAGGTATTTGGGACCCATAGCCAATATTTTCCGTGCGGCCTTTACCAGCGAATATTCGCCGGACAGTTGGCGCGCTTCGGCATCGTTAATGGTTAATACATCTACCAGCTTAATGGTTTCCAGTAAATCGTCCATTGCTATATCCATCCAGAAATTCATGGTGTCCATCACAATCAGCTTAGGGCGTTTGTGTAAACGCTTAATAACCGTTTGCTGAATTTGAGGGGTGAGGTTACCCAGCATTAAATATTCGCAATCCTGGTAGCTTTCCGGAATAATAGGATCAAAATCTGCCAGTACATTGAGCTCGGTCACCAGGGTATCACGGCTATTCATGTCGTTATGGTACTTGCCCGCCCAGAAAAACGATTTTTCGCCAGTTTTAATTTGTATACCTTCGGTGCTAATGTGGTGATTATGAAAATCTTCTATTTCTTGCTCCGGAAAATCGTCGCCTACAACGGCTACAATTTTAACTTGATCATAGAAATAAGAAGCAGCCAGGCCGGCGTAAGTAGCGGCCCCGCCAACAATTTTATCTGTCTTACCAAAAGGCGTTTCAATAGCGTCAAATGCCACAGTACCAATAACAACTAAACTCATGTAAAAATATTTTAAATTTTTTTTCTACAAATATTGTGAAATTAGATGGATAATCATACTTTTGCACTCTCTCAAACGGGAAAATAGTCCTGAGTAGCTCAGCCGGTTAGAGCATCTGACTGTTAATCAGAGGGTCGCTGGTTCGAGCCCAGCCTCAGGAGCCTGAAAATCAATGATTTAACCCAACTCTGGCGAGTTGGGTTTTTTTATTCTCACACATTTCTCACACAATTTCGCAAAAAACACACAAACAACATAGGATTGCCAGGTCTGAATTGGTTTGACAAATAGGGATATTAAGTAACTTTGCTCAACTACATACTACCTATTATGCAACACTTTAAAGAATTTCTGACCCGTATCCAAACATTTGATCTGCGCATCATCGAGGATGATATTCACATGGAATGGGGAACGAATGAAAAAAAGCATGTTAAGGTCTACGACCTAAGCCATCAGACCCAATACTATGACAGTTTTTCTTACCGGAGCGAATTACGGGTATTGAAAGATATGGCCTTTATCGATCTGATGGCGTTAGATAAAGAGCGAATCAAGTTACAATTGGAAGAACTCGCCAAAGTCCGGGAACGTTTTAAGGAATTTTGGAGAAATTACCACGACCACCATTCGGAAATGACACAGGTCTATGAACGCCACTTTATTTTTTCCGTCAACCTGGAATATTTATTTATTGTTAACGGCCTGCAATCCACCAACGCAGAAATCGAAGTAAGTAGCAAATTTGCAGAAGACCTTGGCGAATCGGTCAAGCTGCGGGAAAAGTTTTTAAGGGAACTGATATATTCTACTGAAACAGCCATTAAGCCAAAGCGATCTGAAGCCGAATTTAAAGAATGGCTGGATGCCGAAAGAGAGAAACAAAAAGCGGCAACGGCTGAAACTACTAACGAGACTATAATAACTCCTAAATCCGAAGCACCCGGCGTACCGGAAACAGTGGCGGTTCAGGCAGCACCCATCGAGCCTGAACTAAGTGAAGAACAGTTGGCTACTGCTAAATTAGTGGGATACTATCCGACCTTTAAGGAGGGAGCAGCCGGGCAACTATTTGACTTATTGAAAACCTATTTTGTTCCTGAAGAACATTCTTCGCTGGAAAAATTATTATTAAATGACGAGGCCCCTGCCCATCCTTTGTTATTCCGTGGTTCCGCCACCCAATTGGCCGATGCTTTTAAACAACTCAAAGAAGCCAACCTGATTGTAGGCTGCCGTATGAGCGACCTCGAAAGATGGATAGCCCCAAAATTCCTATATCTATCCCCGCAGTCCCAGCCCCGCGAACTACCCGAGGACTATCTCAATGGATT
This sequence comes from Mucilaginibacter paludis DSM 18603, assembly GCF_000166195.2. NCBI lineage: Bacteria > Pseudomonadati > Bacteroidota > Sphingobacteriia > Sphingobacteriales > Sphingobacteriaceae > Mucilaginibacter > Mucilaginibacter paludis. The sequence continues at coordinate 2,957,510 of NZ_CM001403.1, read as the reverse complement.
GATGTCAACCAAAGGCCGCCCCTGCAAGTCTCCCATCCTAAAAATTGAACAAAAGGAAGACAAATTTTTTATTCTGCCCGCTCCTTCCGCAAAAAATAGCAAGAAAATGAGGGGGTAAGCGCAGGGTTACTGCTTACCCTCTTGTAACCCTGCAAAACAAGCCCATACCATTGCAGCATTAAACAAAATTAATGCGCAATGAAAGATACACTCACCTTTGACCAGTTACCCGATGCGGTAACCAAAATTCAAGAAAAGCTGGACATCATAGAACGGCTTTTAATTCAACGGCATGAACAGTTGCCGGAGCAGGATGAAATTATGCCCGTTAGCAAGGCTGCAATATTTTTAGACCTCGCTGTTCCGACTGTTTACAGCAAAGTATGCCGTAAAGAACTTCCTGTTAATAAGCGTGGAAAGCGCCTTTATTTCTATCGTTCGGAACTCACCGAATGGATCAAATCAGGCCGTAAGAAAACGGCGGACGAGATCAGGGAAGAAGCAGTAAAACATCTGGCAACCAGCAGTAAAAAAGCTAAATCATTTTAAAGACTATGGAACGCACCAAAGATGCTTGGTTCAACTATAGCGATGCCATTGAATTAATGCCCTTACAGACGACATTAAGCCTGTCAAAAAGCCAACGGCTTTTTGAATACAGACCGATATACCCGCCCTAAAAGGGCGGCGTAACTGTAAGGTACCGATGGTGCCATCGGCAAAAAAATCGGGCAGATCAGCCATACCGCAAGCGGTACGCTGAAACACCGAACACCCGCTCACGGGTGTTGAACAGCACGGCGGCAGGCCGCCGGAAAGAACAGGCGGCACCTTTGGTGCCACCGTTAAACAGCCCGATAATCGCTATATCGATTATCGGGGGACCGCGAAAGCGGCAAGCCGCTTTTGGCGGGGCAGCACCAAGGTGCTGCACAAACAGCCTCTGTATATATGGCTATCGCCATATATACAGATAGCGGAACAGGCCTTTGGCCTGTAAGCGGAGCCAGCTATGTTTCGGCCATGCCGAAACTTGCTGGCCCCCGCTCATGCTATCGCATTCGGGGGGATTTTTTTGAGCATTTTTTAACGAATTAAAGCTTATGGAAAGTGAAGTTAAAAAGAAAATAAGTACAAAAGACCCGGCCCCGTTGGGCCGGGTGAACCGGGGCGGCCGCCCGAACGTACCACATAAACGGCGCAGCAGCGTGAGCGTAATGTGTACGCTCATCGAGAAAAAGATCATTGAAGCCAACGCTAAACGAGTAGGCATGAACCCGTCAGTTTTCTTGCGAAACCTGGGGTTGAATACGCGAATAGAAGTTAGGGTCAAAACACTACCAAAACCTGTTTTGGAATTGCGCGGTATGCTAAATCATATCGCCGCCAACCTCAACCAAATTGCAAGGAGACGGAACCGGGGCGATGACCTGAATGCGATGGAAAGAGCTTTGCTCGACCAGGATGTGCGCAGCCTGCGGGGCTTGGTGAAAAATATTAATACCTATGTATCATGATCGGGAAAGTTGGCATAGGCAAAAGTTTCCGAGGCGTACTACATTATCTCTTTGAGGGCAGGCGGCAGGAAAGCAAAGAGCTGCAAATGCAGGAGCTTGAAAAGAAACAGGTGGAGGTGATTGCTTATAACCAATGTTTCGGCACTCGTTTAGAACTGGTGCGGGAAATGATCGAAGTAGCCAAGCTAAACCCTGATCAATCAAAGCCTGTGTTTCACTTTTCGTTAAGCTTCGCCCACGGCGATGCCGGGAAGTTAGGCTTGCAGGATAAGATCGAGATGATAGAAAAGCTGGCCGAAAAATTTGATTTTAAAGACCACCAGTATGTAGTAGTAGCGCACAAAGATACCGATCATGAACATTTGCACATTGTCGCCAACCGCATTGGGTTTGACGGCAAAACGGCCAGTGACAGCAACAGCTATAAGCATGTGGCCGAGTTCGCCCGGAAGATGGAACTGGAATACAAATTAGCACAGGTGCTAAGTCCGAATAAGTTTTTGAAGCCGGAGCAAAGGGTTGGACAAAGCCAGCGTTTAGACAACCGCAAAGAGGCTTTAAAAAAGCACCTGCAAACAGCAATCAAACAAAGTAATGATGTGCAGCAGGTTAAAAAGTATATGGAGCAGCGCGGCTATGAAGTGGAGTTAGGCCGGGGTATCGCTTTTACCGATGCGCAGCATGTACGCTTCAAAGGCAGTCAAGTTGGGTATGCCCTGATGGATATTGAGAAGAAGCTAAAACAGGAACAGCTTTTACAGCAACAAGAACAAAACAGGCAGGCGCAAGTATTACGGCAACAGCAGGAGGAATTGAAGAAACAGCAACAGCAGGAAAAGGAAATACAGCAAACACGGCAGCATACGCCAAGTATAGGCAGATGACTATGCGATTAAAATGAACAGAATTATTAAATTTTAAAATAACATCATGAAACCAAATGAAGAAACCCCAATTGATGAGATCACCTTAACATCCGTGTTGAACGAGCATGCGACTGATTTAAAGGAGATCAAAAACTTTATAAAAGAGCAACAGCAGCAGATCGATCAAAAGAATGCGCTTATTGCTGAAAAGGATAATCATACGCAAAAACTGATCAGCAGCTTTGAACAAAAATACCAAAAGATCGAGGTAACGGTACCTGCACCAAGTATTTTACCAATTTCCAAGATTGCCAGTGATGGAATGGCCGCTACGAGGACAGCCGTTATACAGGTGTTACATGAGTTGTTTTCCAAGAACAGAGTTTTAGTATTGCCGGAAGATGCCGGGAGGGGCTTTTTAAAAATTATGGCTAAACGCAGTATGTACCTAACTGCTTTGGCTATTATCGTTGGCCTTGTTAGTTGGTTCGGCTTCCATAATTGGTATAAGAACAGTCAAAACAGTCGCTATCGTACAGCGTGGTATTGGAACTACCTAATTGCAGATCCTACTAAAAGGCAGAAATTACAAAGCCAACTGGATAGCCTGAATATATCCGCTATCAATCAATACCGGACGGACAGCATCGCACGTTACCTGGAATTTCAGGCAACGGAATTGAAGATTAAGCAATTAGAAAGGGAGGCAGACAGTTTGAGGAAAATGAAGGGTAAGCCCTGAAATGATAACCCTGAAAAATCAAATTGAAATCAAGTAAAAAACGTTCAAAGTGGTTTATCAGCTACACGACTATTACAAATTACTATTTTTGAAAACTAATTATTCCTGATAATACCATGAATTTAGAACGCTATCCATATATCAATAGTAATGACTTCCAAGACTATGAGTTTTATAGTGACGGGCCAAAAGGACGAATTAAAAAAATTGTCATGTTTACAAAAATCCCCAATTCCGAACCGCCAATTTATAATTTAGGGTTTGGCGATCAAGACCCGCACTCAGGAGAAACAGATGATGTTGTGGTTAGTAATAACGAAGACAGGGACATAGTTTTGGCTACAGTGGCGAACACTATCGTTGAATTTTGCAACCACTATGGCAATCATTATATTTATGCAAAGGGCAGCACAACTGCACGCACCAGACTATATCAAATGGGGATAGCTGGTTTATGGGAGGAAATTAGTAAGGATTTTGACGTGTATGGATTAAAAGATAATGACTGGCATTTGTTTAAGCCCAACACTATCAATTACGAAGCTTTTTTGGTAAGACAGAAGTAATTAATTATATTTGAATATTACGATATGAAAGGAGTAAGTATGCCTACTGTAGAGAAAAAATTAAAAACTATAAAAGGTTTTGGGCCGGGGATCGTTAGCGAAAACGTTAAAAGTCACGCCAATGACCCGTTTTTTATCAAAAAATTAGAGGAGGCTACACAAACTCTTCAAAGGGTGGGTTTGCCTGGCAAAAAAAAGGAATAAAGTAATTGAATGATATGTGAAAGGCTGGGTAATTAAATCCGGCCTTTTTCGGTTTTAGCATTCATTATTGGATTAAAGTACAAATAGTCTCCATATTTAGTAAACAAACAAAACACCTGTTACTTTAAAGCTTAAATTTATCGGTTAGGATATAAGTAAATTTTTATCATCGAATAGGAATATTGATTGTACTCTTTGATATTTATGCCAAGCTTTTTTATTAACCCGAATATATCTCCAACTTTTCCGAAAATCTTATAGCTGGAGCGGTATTCATAAGCTAAAACGGAGCCGTTGGTATTATAAATTCCATCAAAATAAGAACATGAATTGCAGCCACCATAACCATTTATAACCACAAACACACCTTTCTTTGATTGGATTATTCCTAAATAATTAATAACATCTTCCAACATCTTCATTTTTTTATTATTTGAAACCCTTTGAACAATGCTTTTTACTGGATAATCAAATACTTTCAAAAGTTTTTGGTTATGATAAAAAATAACTTTTTGACTTACGCATATAGGATTAAATAAATTTGGCTCACTTGATATTACTGAATCTTTTATAAAATGACTGATGACCTTAAAACAATAGCCTTTGTAATAAATTGAAGCTTCTTCGCTGAAATTATTTTTGGATAATTTTATTCTTTTTATTTGAGTACTATCAAAACGAACTTTATTAGCATTTGTAGTATCATATAGAACGTAATCTTTAGGATCTAACAGGGTGACCTTCTTTTTAGTTGTATCAGCTGGGAAAGAATGCGATTCTGCTCTGACAACCGTTGTCCAAATTAGTAGAATTATAAATATTATAAACCTCATATCTTTTATGGTTTCACAACTCCATTTAATGTCGTCCCTACAGGTAAAGCAATTATACTGTTGCCATTAAGTTCATTTGAAACATTCTTTTTAAATAGTTCCTCAACCTTTTCAACCGTGTTTGAATGGAACTGCGTTTGAGGCCCTGGTAAAGAACGCCATTCACCTCTTAATTTTAGTATCATAGCGCTAACATCACCCGACATAACTTCCTTGCCTGCATTTCGCTCTTCCTTATTAAAAATTTTATTTAAAACCCATTTATCTTGGTTTTCGGGTGAAAAGCTTTTACTCGTTTTACCCCATGACGCTTTCATGATTTGATAAGCTCCTGCCGCTGAAACTTTCCCGTTGTCGGGATTTGCACCTGGGTGATGAGCATAAGCTTCTGGATCATCGTTGTAAGAATCATTTGTAAAAACCATAGGCTTCCCCTTTTTAAATCCATTCCAAGAATTATAAGCTAAAGGTGCTTCATTATGATTTTCATTCTGCCTTAATGTACTCATAAACGCCCTTGTGTTAAGTTCAGCATTATTCATACCTACATATTTGCTATTGGCATTCAATTGATCGAGACTATTATTTCCACTATGTGCGGCGGTCATCATATTCCTTGCTTGCGCTATGGTCACATTATTACTGATTAACATTACTCTTGTGTCATTAGCAAGACCCCTTCCAATTAATGTTCCATTACCAACATAATAATATTCCAATCCATCACGGTCAATGCCTGAAATAGGGCTATTGCTTGCAAATTGGTAGGGAGTTAATTCCGGATATTTTTTCGTTATGGGGTCTACACTTAAAAATCTTAAAAGTCTATCGTCGGTTAAAATGCGTTTTTGAAATATGGAATCCTTGGCGTTCAAAAGTTTAACTTCGTGTTTTTCAAAATCAATTTCGAGAAATTTTATTTCACTATTCGTATCTGTATTTTTAACCCGATAGACATCTTCTTTTGAATCGGTAAATATTGCTTTTGGTTTGTATCCGAAAATAGCATAAGGATTATCCTGGCTAAAGCAATATGAAAAACAAAAATTAAATATTATAAATAGTGAAATTTTTTTCATGACCACATTTTAATTTAATTACTTTTAATTAAACCCCGTTTTTTCTTTTCATTCTCCATTCCTTGTAGAAACGCCTTGTAGGATTCAGGTGTTTCAGATTTATAACCCAATCCATCAACTTTGGCTTGCGTTTCTTTGTATGATGCAACGTTGGCAGCAATATAATCTTTGTTAGGTGAAGGCTTTTTATTCTCACTTTCGACTAACTCCCTGCAACAATCCAGTTTAAGGCAGTACAGTGGAATACAAGTTGGAAAATTACGTATAGCGGTGTTAACAATATCCAATACAAATTTGTCTGTACCATATTGAAAATTATATGTTTCAGCTAAATCAAACATCGTAAATGCTATACATTCTTTTTCCGATAACGGTGCCATATATGCCCCCGATTTTATTGCCTCAATTGGAATATCCATTGATTTAATAATCCATTGATCACGTGTAATACTACCACTCGTTAGTTCCAAATTAGTCCATTGCCCATTTTCATCGATATGTTTAATATAAACATGATTTGGTCCTAACGCCAAAGATGCCTTTGCACCTATTTGCTCACATAAGATTTTGTAAAGAAAAGGTAACGAGTGACAATTTCCGGTGTGCGTTTTTATTAATTTGGTAATGAACTGTTTTGTCCAATCTTTATCACCCATAAAGTCGTCGAAGTCATATCTGTAGGGTTTGAAGTTATTTACGGATGAACTATCTGTCATGTAAGCAAATGCAGCCCAATTACCTGCTGTTTTATACTTTTCAATCCCTTTTAGCTTAATCATAAGCTTAAGCTTTGTACCGATATTTGAAATATCCGTACAATACGCTTGATAATTCAATTTACCCTTGTAATAGGAATTTTCTGTCAGAAAGACAGCTCTTTTAAAATCGATTGGCTTTTCGCCTTGAATCATTGCTAATTGCTCTCTATAAGCATCAATAAAATATTGCTTACCATCTTGCGAATAAGCACTTAGGCTAAAAAGCGTAATAAGAGGGATGAGTAATTTGCATATTTTCATATAAATAGGTGTAAGTTTTAGGAGTTTAAATTTATATAAAAATATTTACAAATAATACATGCATCATTTATAAAATTATTCTATTTCAAGCGATTGGATGGAAATCTTTTGCTATTAAACTTATTTCTTATCTTTTAATAAATCAAGTTTCTCCTTCTCGCTGGCTAACAAACGTTCGTATAGCTTTTTATTTTCCTCTACCATTTCCAATAATTTATCCAATGGATTAAAAGTGCAATGATAAAAAGGGCCATGATTGCTACCATGAAAAGTATTATTAAAATAATTGACCACAGCGTCTTCGGAAAAATTATCAATAGCTTCTTTAGAAACACCTAAAATTTTAGCAACCTTTTCTAAAACATCATCTTCAATGGTTTCGCTTTGCTCCATGCGCGAAACAGTTTGTTGACTCACGCCTAATTCAGCAGCAAGCACTTCTTGTTTAATACCGCGTAGTTCACGGATACGACCGATTTTCCTACCTATATGATTATTTGATGGTTTAGCAGATGTTTCCATGACCAAATATACAAAGATTTTATAACGGTAAAGATAACACCCTTATGAGTAAAATACGCTTTGTTTGGGTTCGGCACACAACTTAGACCACTGAATTTTGATTAAATCTTTAATTAAAATTCAGAAAATATGAATGTTATTAATTTTTCAGGTGGAAGACTGATATTGAATATTTCCGGAATGGATACTGACGGCCTGACCGTCTCCAATATTAGCATGGGTTCAGAAAACCTTACTGAATCTTTATACAAACGGCTGCTACAGGCAGAACGTGAGAAAGGACAAACGCTTAAAGAAGCCATAGATAAAAAATTCCCATTAGAGGAAATTGTCTCCGACTACTACATGTCGGAAGAACAATCTAAAGAGATGTCTGCGTTAATTGAGTTACTCGCTCAAAAATTTGATCTAACGCATGTTTTTTGCTTTGCCCATAAAGGGACAATAACTAACAACTTCAGCAAGTTCGGAGAGTTTTCCTCTTACATTGACCTGCATTTCTTTTTTCTATTTATTACCAAAGGCAGCGAACGAGTAGAACACGAAATACAAGATTACATCAACTCACATTATAAGAGCTTTAAGGTAACAGCTATATCGCACAGCCTTGAAAATGTTCGTCTGGCCGTGGCGCAAGGCAGCAGATTCTTCATTGCAGCATGTTTAGGCGGTTTGGAAATGTACCATGATAAGCTTAACCACCTTGACGTAGTGTTTCCAACGCTAAACCCAGCTAATACACTTCAGAAAGCGGAAAAACGTTTTCATGACCACATAAAAATGTCAACCGGATTTTTATATAGCGCGGTTAATTGTATTCGTATTGAGGAATACCCTGAAAACGGTGTTTTTTTGCTTCATCAGGCGGTTGAACAAGCCTGTATCGCACTTATTAAAGTTCACATGGGTTACCGGATCGATTTGCATAACCTAACCCGTCTTTTAAACCTCTGTAAATGTTTCTCTGATAAACCCGCAGAACTATTTTTAGCGGAAGATGAAGAATCCGTCAGGTTATTTAAAATACTTCGCGAAAGCTACGGAGACACTCGTTATGCGGAGAACTTCAGAGTTGACAAGAATATTGCTATTAAAATATTGGAACGGGTTGATGCCTTTGTGAATTTAGCCGAAAACCTTTGTCTTGATTGGATTAATGCCTTACGCACAAAAGTTGGCGAGGCTGCAATCGGAAATGTTTATACCGTAAATGAGGAAAAGGATTAACAATGGCTGCCAAAAAAATAAAAAAGGAGGCTGTTATTATTTGGTGTGACCCCAAAAAGTTGGACAGTTTACAAAATTAAGTTTTTTGTACGAGAGCTCGGTATTCCACCGGGCTCTTTCCATTTAACCTGTTTTTTATTCTTTCATTGTTATAGTAATGAATGTATTCTTTTAACGAAGTTATAAATTCTTCCGCAGTTTCAAAGCTCTGTTTGTACAGTAATTCTGTCTTTAAGATCCCAAAGAAGCTTTCGGCCAAGGCATTATCCAAGCAGTTTCCCTTTCTGGACATGCTTTGAATAATTCCATGTTTTTCCAAAGCCTTTCTATATCCATAATGTTGATATTGCCACCCTTGGTCAGAGTGAAAAATAAGTCCCCTTATATCTTTCACTTTATCAAAAGCCTCATATAACATTTCATCTATCATCTGCATATTTGGAGATTTTGAAATACTATAAGAAATGACTTCCCCGTTGAACATGTCAATTATAGGAGATAAATAGATCTTCTCCCCTTTAATGTTCATCTGAGTGACATCCGTAGCCCATTTCTGATTAGGCAGATTTGCCTCAAAATCCCTTTCAAGTACATTAGGGGCAATTTTACCAACCTCACCTTTGTATGAGCGATAACTTACTTTCCTGATATTGCATTTTAGGCCTAATGTTCCCATCAATTTTTGGACAGTCTTGTGATTTATGCTATAACCCCGGTTCTTCATTTCGGCGGTGACCCGCCGATAACCATATCTGCCTTTATGCAAGTGGTATATACTTGCGATCTCTTCTTTTTCATGCTTGTATTTATCATCATTTAGGCGCTTGCGATGATAATAAAATACAGAACGAGCCATCTGTTTGCAATCCAATAGAATTGAAACATCATGTTCGGGCCTTAGTTCTTCGATGGCTTTTGCCCACTCATGCGTTCGCGGGCTTCTTTTTCCTTGACTAAGGCCGTGACTTTTTTTAATAGTGCGTTCTCCGCCCGCAAACGGCTATTTTCCGCCTGGAGCTTCTCTACTTCTGTTTCAGGTTCAAGCTTCTTTGATCTTCCCATGCATTTAGGTGGTCGTCCAGGATTCTTTTGCTGGTATAGTACTGCATATCCCTCAACCCGTACTGATCTTACCCAGCGCTCTAAAGCAGTCTTGCTTAATCTATATTCCAGAACAACCTGATTTAAAGGTACTTTTTTTTCTATGACAAGCCTTACAACTTCTTCTTTGAAATCAGGCGTGGGCTTGACGTTAGGTTGTTTGAGCAGCCCACTTTCGCCATAAAGATCATATTTCCGAACCCATTCCAATATCATGCCTTCACGGATATGGCGTTCGCGGGATATCCGTAGAATCGGCTTTCCCTTTCTTACTTGAGAAACTACATCAAGTTTCTCTTCAAATGTGTGCTTTGACATAAATAATAAACCCCAAAAGTTTTTGTCTAACTTTTGGGGTTCACTTCAAATTGAGACGGCCATCTTAATCAACTAACTAACTAACTAACTATAACTGTCTTGTAAGAATTGACCTTGACGAAAAAACTAACTCCCATCGTTAACAATTAAATAAATTATTGTATAAGATGCATTATTATTTTCGATAAAAGATAAATTGACGAACACAGACACTTTTATTCACAAAACTAATTCAAAAGTAATCACCTGTAGGTGTCAATTAACGTTGGAATTTATCCTAACATAGCAACCATTTGACCATATTTAATGATACTAACTGCCTTTAATATTCAGAAGCTTGACCCCATGAGGTGGCACTTGAAACAACACAGTGCCGACATTTTTTTTAACGTCCTTTTGAATCCATAAATCCCGTATAATATTTACCGGGTGTTTTCTACGCGTTAAACGTAAGGTATATCGGCAATATTTATCATTCAGGTTAAAAACGCCTATGGCAAGTCCGCCATCCGAAAGCTTTTTTTCCCATACTTGTACACCGCCAATATTAACAGTTCGGATTGCCTGCTTTCCAAGAGTGTCCTGATCTAATACTATTACCTCCTTGTTTTTCAGCAAATTCAAGGTAAAGGCATCGAGTTTACTCAAATCGCACCCGATTAGCAATGGAGCCGATAGCAGGCTCCATAAACTGATGTGCGCATATTGTTCATAGGGCGTAAGGTTAGAAGAATGAAGGTTTTCGCCCCAGCCTACCTGCCCCACAATCAGCATATCCGGATCATTCCACCCCCCGGGCTAGCATAAGGCGATTTGTCGGCCTGGCTAAAACCAATATCACGCAAACTTTCCCAGGTATCAGTGATATCTTCAGTCGTTCGCCATAGGTTGCCATCCATAGTTCTTCCCCATTTCCACACGTCGTGAATTCCATATTGGCAAATGCTGTAAACCATATCCCGGTGTTGCTGTTTCAGCGCATCGCGCATAACCATATACGGTTTTTGCTGCGCAAAAAGAGTGGTATCGCCAGCTGTATTGTCCGAGTAACTGCAAAGATCATATTTCAAATAATCTACACCCCAGGCAGCATAAGTATCGGCGTCTACTCTTTCATGCCCTAGGGATCCTAAAAAGCCGCCGCAGGTTTTAGCTCCGGGAGATGAGTATATACCAAATTTTAAACCAGCCCCGTGCAGCAGGTCGCCGAGACCTTTCATGTCAGCAAATTTTGAATTTGGTAATAGCTTCCCTGAGGGTGAACGTTCCGGCGCTTGCCACCCATCGTCCACATTAACATAATTCCAGCCATAATCTGCCAGTCCGTTAAGGATCATTTCCTTAGCAGAACTTTTTACTTTTTCTTCACTTACATTTAGGCCCCAGCAATTCCAACTGTTCCAACCCATAGGCGGCGTAAGTGCTAACCTAGTGCCTAACATTATTGTAAGATCTTTCTTATCGCTTCCCTTAGTATTTTTTGCACGCAAAATCACCTTATAGTTTCCGGCCTTATAAATAGTGCCGGTTAAAATCCCGCTCCGTGGATCAAAAGACAAACCGGCCGGAATATTGTCAACGGCATAAATCATTGGTTTTAGACCGCTTGCCGGGATTTTATAAATTATTGGCGAACCGGGATGCGCTCCTATGATTTGCGGACCATTTACGATAGGTTTAAGCGGCTCAACAGGGGTAAGCAGGTATGGTGCTACTTCGGTAAATGACTTTGTCTTACCAGAGGACGATTCTCTAAAATCATAAATTACCCTTATTTCCTCCCGGTGGGGAAGAGACAATATCAAATTTTTACTTTCAAATGGATTGAGCTTTATCTTTATTGCTTGAATGTTTATAATTTTTCGGTACAATTCGTCAACCACCTGATAATGAAGGTCGCCTGAAATTACAGTATTAAACCTGTTGATAAGGGACAGGGTTCTTTTTGCTTTCTTGCCCGGTAAAAATTGAATTGCAGATATGTTAAATTCAATCCCGTCAAACTTTTCGAGCATATCAATAAACGGGCTACCCATAAAAATGCCACCTGATCCACCGCCGTCATAAACCTTTACCGCGATAACGTTTTCACCATCCCATTTTATCAGCGGATTACTTGACGCGATACAATAATTTCTTACAGCCGGCCATTTACTGATATACCCCCCTTTATCATTCGGGAACCCACCTGTTTTTCCGATTAAAGTGCCATTAAAATAGGTTTCATCGACATCGTTAACGTGCGCCAGAAAAAGGCGGATACTATCCTTCCAGACCGCATTGGTTTTTAAAGCAACGGGAATATTTACATGGATGCGATACCATGCAAATCCATGGTAGTCGGGAAAGCCTTGACTTTGCCATACTTCCCCCACTTAGACATCTCGCCACTTCTGGTCGGCAAAGTCATTGCTTTTCCATTCTGGATCGTCACCAGTAGAAAACTTGGCGTTATTTAAGCTTATATACTTCCCATTCTGAGCGTTGACCCTTACAAAAAAGCACAGTAGTATAATAGCGAAAGCATTTTTTTTCATTATATTATTTATTGTTTCTTATACTATTTTAAGATCGGAGCGCTGTTTTATCGCTTGCACTGATAAGATAGTAAACCGGTATACCAGCCACGGTAATGATTAACCCAGGCCAGGTATACGCAGGCTTATACTTAATGAGGAGCAGGCAAAATGCAAGGCCCAAAACCATCTAAACAACAGGCAAAACCGGGTAACCAAATGCTTTATATGGACGGTCGGCATCAGGCATTTTCTTTCGCAGTATAAATATACCGGCTATGGTAAGTACGTAAAACATGACTACAACAAATGAAATCATATCCAGCAAATCTCCATACTTGCCACTGAGACTCCATAAACAGGCAATAATGCATTGTAGCCACAAACCAAACGCCGGTACGGCATTTGCATTAAGCGTTCCTACACGTTTAAAAAACAAACGGTCTTTGGCCAAAGAGTAATATACACGCGCGCCAGACATGATAAGTCCATTATTGCACCCAAAGGTTGATACCATGATCAGCAACGCGATAATAACTGTTCCGGAACTGCCAAAAATTTTTTGTGAGGCCAGTACCCCAACCCTGTCTTTATCAGCAGTAGCTATTTCATGAAGTGACAGCACACTTAAATACATTAAATTTGTCAGGATATAAATAACAGTTACGATGATTGTTCCCAGCGCAAGACTAAGCCCAACGTTCCTTTTAGGATTTTTTATTTCGCCCGCAATAAAAGTGACACTATTCCAGGAATCGCTGCTGAATACAGAACCCACCATAGCCGATGCAATAGCGCCAAGAGCAGCAAGGGTAGTGTAAGATATGATAGACCCATTGGCCTTTAAATTACCTATTCTCCAAGGCATTTGCCAATTGCTATCCCAAAGTGATGCTTTTGCAGCAAACAGTCCGAAGACGATTAAGCCCTTGAGGCTTAAGAGTTTAGCTACTGTAAAAACAGTTTGTACAATTTTTCCGCTTTTTACGCCTTGCGTATTGATAAAAGTTAACAAAACGATCACAACTATAGATAACAATTGAGCAGGCGATAGGGCCAAGCCTGCAAATTTAACTACAATGAAATCTTCACTAAACTTCGGAACCAGATATGCAGCGAATTTTGCAAAGACAACTCCTACAGCCGCAATAGTTGCCGTTTGTATAACGATGAAAAAGCTCCATCCATATAAAAAAACCAACTAACGGTCCATATGCTTCTTTCAAGTAAACGTACTGCCCGCCCGCTTTTGGAAACATGGCGCTTAATTCACCATAGCTTAAAGCGGCCGTAAGTGTCATAAATCCAGTTAAAAGCCATACTAATAGTAAACCTCCGGCACTCCCAACATTTCTGGTTATATCAGCGCTGACAATGAAAATTCCGGAACCTATCATACTACCGGCAACAAGCATTGTTGCGTCGATAAGCCTTAGGGAAGGTTTAAACGTTTTATAATTATCCATCAGAGAGGGTATAGGAGTTAAGAAATATTTTAGTTATTTATTTTGCCAAGTCGTAAAATCGCCAACTGGTTATAAAATTCTTTGACAAATCCTGATTGGTTAATGTTGCCCTTACTATTTCTACCGGAATCAAGTTTTCTTTGATAACAGCATCATGAAATTGCTTATAGCTCATCGTACCTTTATCAACAAGTTCTACCTTTAATGCAATAAGCTGAAGGCCACCGACGAGATACGCAACCTGGTATAACGGGCTGTATCCGCCTTCAAATGATCGTCTGACTTCGCCAACTGCATTAGCTTTTTCATGGCCAACCCGGTCAATTAAAAAAGTAATACATTGTTGTGGCGTCCAGTTACCGAGGTGGTAGTTTAATGAAAATAGGATCCTGGCGCAGCGGTGCATCCTCCAGAACAGCATTCCAACACGCTCTTCAGGAGTTTTTGCAAATCCCTTATCGTACAATAACAATTCCCAATACAACGACCAGCCTTCGCCGGCAAATGGGGTTGCAAAATCCTGCCTGTATGTTTTATACCTGTTGTTTATAAAATATTGTAATTGTGACCCGGAATAAGTTCATGCTGAACTGTCGCCCTCGAAAAGTAAGGGTTATTTCCTCGCATACTCATCAGTTTATCCGAGGCTTCCATCGTATTGGCCGGATAAGAAACACTTATTTCCTTCCCCCCTGTAAAAAAGGGGTTAATTAATTGTCGTTCTGGTGACATCATCACCATTCCCCAGGATTGTTCCGCAAGCGATGGAATGGTGATTAAATCTCGTTGTTTAATAAAATTCAAGGCATCGTTATACAGCTTTATAATTAGTTCTGGCTGATGGCCGACGGGGACATAACTGTTTTTTACTTTTTCCAGGGCTTTTTTCCAGTCATCACCAAAACCCATTTCGCGCGATGCTTTCAACATTTCAGCATCGCACCATGCGAATTCCTTAGTAGCAAGTTGTATTAACTCTTCAGGCGTATAGGGAATCATCTCTGCCTGGAGTTGTCTAATCAATTCAGTCCTTCCTATAGGTACTCCCTTTATCCCGCTGCTATCTGGTCTTTGAGCGGAGACTAATCTGCCTTTCGTTAATGCATAATTGCTGTAATTGGTCAGCGATCTATTCAGCGCCTGATAGGGTTGCGGCACCCACCAGGTAAATTCCGGGTCATAGGTATTATAAAAACAAAAAAAATCCTTTAATCTTCCAATTAACCCGGTTAGCGCTTTTTGCGCAAGCTGTGCTAGCGGAAGATCGATAGAAATTATTTTTGAATATGCAGCAGAATCTATTTTAAGCGCCTTCTGTATTAAGACCATTTCCTCCGCTACCTGTTTGCCATCAAGAAAATCGCCACGGCGACGCTTACTTTCAAGACTGTAAATTTTATCAGAGAATTTAAGATACTTAGCTATTTTCAGATAATCGCCGTCCTCCTTTTCGAGATCATATAAATCGTATTTGATTTTCTTCTTCAGTAAAATATAATCGACCTTCCCATAAATACTTAAGGATGCAAAATCAAATTCTTCCAACTGCCTTAGATAGTTATAGCATGACCCGATTAACTTTTCCCTTTGTTCGGGAGAATTAAGTACGTCTAATTTAGTTTGATCTTCGCTGTGTTCATTTATAATAAAGGGGGAATAGAAACCTTTGATAGCTTTCATGTCCTGGCTATATTGAACCACCTTCCCGGTTAATTCGCTGGCCTGTTCAAACATGAGTCTCGATGGTGTATTGCTTTGCGCTTTGCAAATTGTAGGTATCAGAAGCAACGAGATAATTATTAAATAAGTTAATTTTTTTTTATAATACGTTGAATGAATCACTTAATGATGTTTTTATGTAAAAATTAGCTTGACGAAATCAACTGGCTGTACGATTTAGTATGACAATGTTATTATGATAATTATCCAGATAAACCTTTGGGGTTACGCCAATAACCAGTTTAAATACCCTGTTAAAATTTGTTATGCTTTTGAACCCACATTTATAGGCAATCGAATTTATATTTTCAAACCGGTGTGTGATTAGGTTTTTACACGCCTCGTTGATCCTTACTTCATTTAAAAAAGACACAAAAGTATGCCCGGTATGCTTCTTGAAATACCTGCAAAAGGATTCAGGAGTCATAAATGCAACCTTCGCAACATCCTGTAATGTTAATTCATCTCCATAATGCATCATGATGTAATTATAAATACCCCCTATACGAATCCCCTCATGGTCTGTGATAGCCGGCAGATTACCATATG
The DNA here is from genome assembly GCF_000166195.2 of Mucilaginibacter paludis DSM 18603. Lineage (NCBI taxonomy): Bacteria > Pseudomonadati > Bacteroidota > Sphingobacteriia > Sphingobacteriales > Sphingobacteriaceae > Mucilaginibacter > Mucilaginibacter paludis. The sequence goes on along the minus strand of NZ_CM001403.1, from coordinate 2,941,266 downwards.
TCGATAATGGATCGAGTTTAGTTTTTATATTGGTGATTGTTCCTATAAGATTAAAAAACGCGACCAACTGTTAAACACCTGTTTTATGCTGTAAATTGATCATGGAATCCGATACCTTTTCCTTGATATAATTAGGGAATTTAAAACCCTGTGTATGTTGCTGTATAAAGGATGCAGATTTTTTCATTTCCGGTAGACAAAAGATACTTGGCAAAGTTACATCAGCACTGAAAAAAATTGTGAGCGACTCTACTCCTTTACCTGAATCAGCAACAAAATATTCGGGGTTACTCTTAAAAACATGGGGCATGTTGGCACCGATAAGAAACATATCACCGGATACATATTCATGCATATTATTTCCCGCTATCAAAGTACCTTCACCTTTTTTAATCCAAGTTAATTGAATTTCTTTATGCCGGTGCAGGTAAGGATAATGGTACGACTGACAGACAGTTTCGACAATAACACTTTTGTCATAAGGGACAGGGATAGTAAATTGTAATACTTTCATAAAAGTTTATCATTGATTGTTTAATTTACACTTATTAATAAACCCAAAGCAAATTTTAATTCATAGGAGATAAATTAAGGGGGTAATGGGTTAAAATATGATTATGTTTTTATGTTTCCGTGGAAGTAATTAATGAACTTCCCTTTTAAATGTAATTATCACACTTATAAAAATTACGCTTAATAGAAGGCAACCTCGGAAATTACACTGACAGCAAGAATTTGCTCTTATACATTCCAAGTTTAAATTCGGTTTACCCGAAATATAATTCTGTTAACTTACACGAGCATCAAGAAAGTCTTCGCTAAACGCACTGATCAATCTGTTCATTAGTCACCGGTAATAATCAATAAATTTTAATGTTAGAAACTATAGATGATTTGTGGATTGCAGTTGCTCAAATTTCGGTTTTAAAGAATCAACCGAAATAGACTTTATGACAGTAAAGAGTAATAGATAATACAATAATTTAAGGCTTAGCGAGAACTAACGTTTCTATTTAAAATCCAGAAATAATTTGCTGCACCAGTAACCCGGTCGCCTGGCCTAATTCCAGGCTCATCATTCCGTGGTCCAGTAGGTATAACCAGGTTACCGAACATATCAATAAGGCTGATGTAATGCAGTCATCAGCAAATTGAAGGCCGAACCCAAACGAGATTTCTTTTTAGTCAGGCCTCCCTATTTTAGCGCCGAGATATTTTGGTATCGATTCTACAATACCCTTAACTTAATTCAGATTAATATGAATGTCGATTTATACAGCTCCTTGGTAATTGCGTACCGCAAGCAACCTTTAATCGGGGTAATGGTAACTGAGGCTACGGCCAACAAGGTAGGAATTTCCATAGCTTGAGCTGGCTGCTTTACATTAAACAAATAACATTTACCCTACAATCAATGACAGCAAATATTTTAATTTCGATACTACGCTGGTAACTATGTTCCAAAAGCAATAAGGACTAATAAGTAAAGTAAATACGACGACAAACCGATAAATCAAAAACATTAGACCGACCAGTGTTTGGTAGTCAAAAAAAGCGATACTATAATCGTATTTTCTTATGAGGGTGTGAAGTGTATCTGTCGATGTCAATTTGAAAGTCGTAAACACCGTATCTCCCTTGCGCGACACTACTGTTTTTGTTTTGTTAACAACAGGCTTTCTCTTTATAACTTTTGTACTATAAGGCGTAATAATTGTTTCAGTACTATCCGTAAGGATGTGACGAATTCGAATAGTAGAAGCTGACGTGTTGGAGATATTTTTTGAAAATGAATTTCCTTCCTTCTGCGTTTTACACCCCATTGCGAATATAAAAACCGTCAATATAACTGTTAATTTACAAATCTTGTTCATGATTTTTTCATTATTGATTAAATATAAAATGTTTTCATCTATTGTAACAACCATATTCAATTATCTGCCAAAGGCAAACATGAGCCAAACTTTCGTATGGCAGTTTTAAGCGAGGTCTTTTCTGTCTTTTCCTTCTGTTTCAACGTCAAATTCCATCAGACATCTAACATTACATTCTATTATAGAATCATGCGTGTTTTTATTCCGATGAATAATATTCCAATCAAGTATAAAGCAATAAGGTAATTTGTTTCCGTTAGATACTTTTGGGGTGTTGCCTATCATCCAATCAAATTTGGTTTCCGGTGATACAACGATTGACTCATTAAGTCGGTAGTCTACAAGTTCCGTGGAGATGTGTTTAATAATCATAAAGTAACTTATGTTTAACGTGAGTTCGGGATAAGAGGAAGTGTTTTAGGGTAATAATTAATTATTAACTATTTGAATATCAATGGGTAAGTATATTTTGTTATATTTAAGTGACTAATTTAAAGAACAACAATCTATGCTTACTCCTGATAAAATTATCGAAATTTTCGTTAAGGTTGATGACTTCTGCAAAGAATATGAAGTCGAAATAGTTAAACACCAATTAGATGCAGGCCCTTATAAGGTTAGGAACAGGAAAGCATCCCTCGCCGACAGCGAGATCATTACCATCCTGGTCGCTTTTCATAGCGGATATTTCACTAACCTTAAGCATTTTTACCTCGAACATATCTGCCGCCATTACCGGGGGTATTTTCCCGGGCTGGTTTCTTACAACCGCTTTGTTGAATTGCAGTCAAGGGTAGCTGTACCCATGATGCTGTTTCTGAAAACTTGTTGCATGGGGCGCTCAAGGGGTATTAACTTTGTTGATTCGACCCACATTAAAGTCTGCCATAACAGGCGCATCCATAACCACAAGGTCTTTGCCTCGGTAGCAGAAAGGGGCCAATGCTCCATAGGATGGTTCTATGGCTTCAAATTACACCTGATTATCAATGACAAAGGCGAAATACTGTCATTTTACCTCACCAAGGGCAACGTAGACGACCGGGATATAAAAGTAATGACATCGATGACACAGGATATCTTCGGTAAATTGTTTGGCGATAAGGGGTACATATCAAAGGCTTTAGCAGAGCTGCTTTGGGGCAACGGCATTCAAATGATTACCAAGCCACGCAAAAACATGAAGGAATTCAATATCTCTCAGGCCGATAAGATTATGCTCCGGAAAAGGGCTATAATCGAGTGTGTAAATGATGAACTGAAGAACATCTGCAAACTCCAGCACACACGCCATCGATCCGTCAACAACTTTTTAATGAATACAATGGGAGTGTTGTGCGCCTACCACTTCTTCTCTAAAAAACCATCCCTTAATATTATCTTTGATGAGAGCGACAATCAACTTTTATTGGCCGCTTAACCCGAACTCACGTTATGTTTAGTATTTTGATTATTCATTAATTAGCTGTGACCAACTTTGATGTTGACCACTCATCGTTATAAGCTTGATTTATCGAGATTCGATTTTGATTTGTGGATCGATAATAAACTGAACCATACCGAGAAATATAAGTAAATTTATTTGGTAATTTAGGTGAGACAGACCAATGAAAGTCACTAATCACGCCGTTATAATAGGTTACAGAATTTCCCGTAACTACAGAATATGTTGTAGTTGTCAATTGAGCCCGTGGCCTCGCTAACAGACGAAATAAATTTCACAATAGGAAGATCCTCAACTTGAGGCTCGCTGCTGATTGTTACGGTTGCTGAACATTGAATTGAAATGATGTTTGGGGTAAGCAGACACTGAAATTTGTGAAAGATTGTCGTTAACTCGCAACGAACCACGCTTCACGATTAGCAAATTTGATTTTTTTTGTCCCTAAATCTGTCGTGATAGTTACTGTTCTGTTGGCTATATTGAAATACAGTTTTCACTTGATTACTTTTTCGCTTTTTGATTAACTATCAATAGTTTGGTTTTGTCAGCAGATTTTTTGCATCCAGAGAGATAAAAAGCTGCACCAACAAGTAAGAATAGAATGTATTTATTCATGTTAAATGCGATAGGATTTTAATCAAAAACAATATTTTAATAAATATTTAGTTTTCACAATATCATCCTTTTAAGTTTTTTACGAGGTCAGATGCTTTTCTTAACTATGTTGAAATAAAAGCCGGGTTGTTTGCTCTGGACCAATCATGTAAAGGCTAAATCTTGAGGTCCGGCTAAAAGCTTTAATTATTTACTTACAGTTGATGTGATTCTTAAGCCTCAACTTCGGTTAGTTTACCCCAGCTGCCAACAGGCAATTCAGGGCGAACGGCCAGTGCATCATTGATGATTTTTAACACTTTGGTACGTTCTTCGCCAATTAAGTGCAAACGTGGTGCGCGTACATTTTCGGTACCTATGCCGGTTGCAACTTCGGCCAGTTTAATGTACTGAACCAGTTTTGGATGAATATCAAGCTCTAATACCGGTAAAAACCAACGATATATAGTTAAAGCTTCGGCAATTCTGCCTGCTTTTACCAAACGGTAAATAGCAACGGTTTCTTTAGGGAAGGCATCAACCAAACCTGCAACCCAGCCATCGGCGCCCATGACAATGCTTTCCATAGCCAGCGGGTCAACACCGGTAAATATAGCATAGCGGTTGCCAAAACGGTTAAACATTTTGGTAATGTTTGATACATTGCGGGTTGATTCTTTTACCGCCTGGATGTTTTTATAAACCGATAGTTTTTCAAACATATCCAGGGTAACTTCAATTTTATAATCAACAGGATTATTGTAAATCATAATAGGCAGTTGGGTACTTTCGGCAACCGCGCCTATATACGCAAGGGTTTCGCGCTCTTCACTGTTATAGCGCATTGGCGGTAATAACATTAAACCATCGGCACCAGTATCAAACGCTCTTTTGGCACAAGCTACGGCTGCTTTAGTGGTTTGCTCGGCAATGTTCAGTATTACAGGCACTTTGCCGTCAACATAATCAATAGTATGTTTTAACAACGAAAACTTTTCATCATCGCTCAGCACGCTGGCTTCGCCTAATGAACCGCCTAAAATCAAACCATCAACGCCAGCTTCCAGCTGCGCGGCAAGGTTTACATCAAAAGCATCAAAATCCAATTCGTCGTTATCGGTAAACTTGGTGGTTACCGCAGGGAATACGCCTTTCCAGTCAAAAGTTATCATTTCGTATTGTTTTCACCAAAGTTATACTGATACTGCGCCCATTGTTTGATGAAATTACCGAACTATGGTTACATATTACCAAAATGTTTACATAACTTAAAATGCATTTCAAAAAAGACTCATGAAATATCAATCTAAAAATTAATTACTATAGCGACTGCTGTAGTTAAATTTAAACAGGATAATATCCTGCTATCTATAGCAAAGTATTTAAAATATAGGATCATAATGTTGGAGTAACTTGGTTGCTTATTATGAAGATGCGTATAAAGTAAACTGTTACTATAATGAAAAAGTGGCTAAAATTAAATATTTTTATTCTTTCTGGCTGTATTACAGCCAGTTCCGTACTTGCTCAATCGTATGTGCCGGAATGGAAAGACAAGAGAATTGTAACGATGTCTCGAACCGAGATCAAAGCCTACACTTTTAATTTAAAAGATGTAAAATTACTTAACAGCCCCTTTAAACAGGCTATGGAGGTTGATGCCGCCTACCTGCTATCAATTGAACCTGACAGGCTTTTATCGGGCTTTCGTGCCCACTCTGGTTTAAAGCCTAAAGGCAAAATGTATGAAGGATGGGAATCATCCGGTTTGGCCGGTCATACCCTTGGCCACTACTTATCGGCAATATCGATGCACTACGCAGCAACCCGCGACCCCGAATTTTTAAAGCGGGTTAACTATATCGTTAAAGAATTAGGAGAATGCCAGGTGGCGCGTAAAACCGGTTATGTAGGCGCTATACCGAAAGAAGATACGGTTTGGGCCGAAGTAGCGAAGGGCGATATCCGTTCGCGTGGGTTCGATTTAAATGGGGGCTGGTCGCCGTGGTACACTGTGCACAAAGTAATGGCAGGATTACTGGATGCATTTTTATATTGTAACAGCACACAGGCGCTTCATGTATGCAAGGGTATGGCCGACTGGACCGGCGAAACCCTTAAAAACCTTGACGACGAGAAACTGCAAAAAATGCTTTTGTGCGAATACGGCGGCATGGCAGAAACCCTTGTTAACTTATACGCGATAAATGGAAATAAAAAATATCTCGACCTATCATACAAGTTTTATGACAAGCGCATATTAGATCCATTGGCCAACCAACAAGATATATTACCAGGCAAACACTCTAACACCCAAATACCTAAAATAATTGCCAGCGCCAGGCGTTATGAACTTAACGGCGATAAAAAAGACAAGGCCATAGCCGAGTTTTTTTGGGAAACCATTGTAAACAACCATTCTTATGCCACCGGCGGCAATAGCAATTATGAGTATTTAAGCGAACCCAACAAGCTAAACGATAAGCTTACGGAAAACACTACTGAAACCTGTAATACTTATAACATGCTTAAACTCACGCGGCATTTGTTTGCGCTTGAGCCATCTGCTAAGTTAATGGACTATTACGAAAAAGCCTTATATAACCACATCCTGGCATCGCAAAACCATGAAACAGGTATGATGTGCTACTTTGTGCCATTAAGAATGGGCGGCAAAAAGGAATATAGCAGTCCCTTTGATACTTTTACCTGCTGCGTTGGCTCGGGGATGGAAAACCATGTTAAATACAACGAAAGCATTTACTTTAGGGGTGCCGATGGCAGCTTGTATGTGAATTTATTTATTCCATCAGTATTAAACTGGAAAGAAAAAGGGTTGTCTATAACACAAGAAAGCAACTTACCCCAAAGCGATAAAACAACGCTAACGGTGACAACCTTAAAACCTGTTGCCATGGCCATCCGGGTGCGTAAACCTAAATGGGCCGACAATACAACTGTAGGAGTAAACGGGAAAAAACAACAGGTGACTGCAGATGCACAAGGATACCTGGTTATAAACCGAAAATGGAAGAACAACGATAAAATTGAATTTATCATGCCCGAGAATATTCACACCGAAGCCATGCCCGATAATGCCAACAGGCGCGCAGTATTCTATGGCCCTGTTTTACTGGCCGGCATTTTAGGTAATGCCGAACCCGATCCGCTTAAAGGTGTGCCCGTAATTGTCACCAGCGAAACCGACCCTAATAAGTGGCTGAAAATGGTGGATAAAAAGCAATTGAGTTTTGATGCTACAGGTATTGCTAAACCAACCGATGTTAAGCTAATTCCTTTTAACCAAACCAAAAATGAATACTACTCGGTTTATTGGGACGTATTCACGCCACAATCATGGGCTGTACAACAAAAAACTTATGATGAGCAACGCAAAAAGCTACAGGAACTGGAGGCCCGTACCACAGATATTTTACGCATAGGCGAAATGCAGCCCGAACGCGACCATAATTTTACCGGCGAAAACGCTATCACCGGCGAGGATCACCAGAAAAAATGGCGGTCAACCGAAAATGGCGGATATTTACAGTACGAGATGAAGGTTGATGCCAACAGCCAAAACACCCTCATTAATACCTACTGGGGCATGGATAACCGGGGCCGCACATTTGATATCATGATAGATGGGATCAAGCTATCAACCGAAGATTTGAACCAATACAAGGAAAGCCGTTTTTATGATATCAGCTACGTTGTCCCTATCGAGCTAACCAAAGGCAAACAAAAAGTAACCGTGAAACTATTACCAAAAAAAGACAACAGCGCCGGCCCGGTTTATGGTTGCCGGGTGGTTAAAAATTAAACATTCAAGAAACTATATGATGATAAAAAAAAGAAAAGCAGCTGGTTTGCTATTATCTATGATAGGAATAAGCAGCATGGTGTTTGGGCAACAAAAAGATTACCCTATACAGCCCGTGGCATTCACCAGTGTACATGTAAATGATAAATTTTGGGAACCCAAGATGGAGGTTAATGCCAATGTAACCATACCCTATGTACTTGCACAGTGCAAAAAAAATGGTCGCATGGATAACTTTTTACGGGCAGGCAAACAGCTGGATGGCGATAAGCTAAGCGAGTTTCCGTTTGACGATACGGATGTTTATAAAGCTATTGAAGGTGCCTCCTACTCTATGCAAAACAAAAAGAACCCTAAGCTGGATAGATATATTGACACCCTTATAGGCATTATTGGCGCCGCCCAGGAGCCGGATGGCTACCTGTATACTTTTCGTACTGTGCACGCTAAAAAACCCCACGAGTGGATTGGCGACAAGCGCTGGGTGAACGAGGAGATATTGAGCCATGAATTGTATGATTGTGGTCACCTGTATGAAGCTGCCGTTGCCCATTACCAGGCTACCGGCAAGCGTACGTTTCTAAACATCGCCATAAAGAACGCCGACCTGCTGGTAAAAACCTTTGGCCCGGGCAAAATTGAGGAATATCCTGGGCATCAAATTGTGGAAATAGGCCTTTCAAAAATGTACCGCGTTACCGGTAAAAAGGAATACCTTGACCTGGCCAAATTCTTTTTAGATGTACGTGGACCTAAAGGCGATGCTTATAACCAAGCCAATAAAAAAGTGGTTGACCAGCACGAAGCCGAAGGCCACGCTGTACGTGCAGCCTATATGTACACAGGTATGGCCGATATTGCCGCGCTAACCGGCGATACCAAATATTTAAACGCCATTGACGATATCTGGGGCGATGTAGTTAATAAAAAACTATACATCACCGGGGGCATAGGTGCAACCGGGGCCGGCGAAGCTTTTGGCGATGCCTACCAGCTGCCTAACATGTCGGCGTATGCAGAAACCTGTGCGGCTATTGGCAACGTATACTGGAACAACCGTATGTTTTTACTGCACGGCGATGCCAAATATATCGATGTATTGGAGCGGACGCTTTATAATGGACTGTTATCGGGCGTATCTTTAAGCGGAGATCGTTTCTTTTACCCTAACCCACTGGCATCTATGTTTCAGCACCAGCGCAGCGCCTGGATCAGCTGCGCCTGCTGTATCAGTAACATGACGCGCTTTTTACCATCCTTGCCAGGCTATGTTTATGCCAAAAACAAAAACGACCTGTATGTAAACCTTTTTATGAGTAACTCCAGTAATATCAAACTGGCATCGGGAAATGTAAATATTGTTCAGCAAACAGATTATCCGTGGAAGGGGCAGGTTGACATGACCATTAACCCTGTAAAAACAACCGACTTTACTTTAAGGGTACGCATACCGGGCTGGGCCAAACAACAACCCGTACCGGGTAATCTGTACAGCTTTATGGATAAAACGCCGCTGCCGGTAGTGATATACATAAACGGTAAGGCAACCTCATTTGTAACCGAAAAAGGTTATGCTGTTTTAAAACGCAACTGGAAAAAAGGCGATAAGGTTTCGCTGGCTTTACCTTTAGAAACTGAAAAGGTTTTGGCTAATGACAAAGTAAAGGACGACAGGGGTCGTTTTGCATTTGAACGCGGGCCTATAGTGTATTGCCTTGAAGGACCAGATAACCGTGACAGCCTTGTTCAGAATATTTTAATTGATAAAAATGCGCTCACTGAGGCCAATTATAAGGCAGACCTGTTAAACGGCGTAGATGTGATAAGTACAGATGGTAAAAGCACCAAAAGGCAGTTAAACAGCGATAAGCTGATAGAAACTGATCAAAAGGTAAAAGCTATCCCTTACTACGCCTGGGCAAACCGCGGCCCAAGCGAGATGACCGTTTGGGTACCTTACGAAGCATCGGCAGCAAGCCCTAAACCAGCGCCTACCATTGCCAGTACAAGTACGGTAACATCATCATTAAGAAATTCGCGCATGTATGGTGCCATTAAAGACCAATACGAACCCGGTAGTTCTGGCGATACCAACTACCCATACCTGCATTGGTGGCCGGCACATAATACCAACGAGTTTGTTCAGTATAACTTTAATGCCGAACATACGGTAAGCGAATCGAAAGTGTATTGGTACGATGATGGACCCTGGGGCGGCTGCCGCGTACCTGTATCATACAAAATACTTTATTTAAAAGACGGCCAATGGATACCAGTAAAAAACACCTCGCCTTACACAGTAAGCAAGGATACTTTTAACACGGTAACCTTTGAGCCGGTAAATACTACAGCTTTGAAAATGGAGATTCAACTGCCTGTTGATAACTCTACTGGCATACACGAATGGGCTGTTAAATAATACCCTCAACTAACCTGGCCTCTTGTATTGATATCCCGTTAAAATCTTTTAGATTTTAACGGGATATTTTTTTAAACTTAAAAATTCAATGGTTACCGGGCATTGGGCCAATGATTTTAGCCTTTATAACTCCTAATTAGCAACCTATTAAAACTAATCTTATGAAAATTAAGTATTTGGTAATTCTCATTGCCATAACGTCAATTGGAGCATTATTGGCATTCAAACGTTCTTCAATTGAACGCGAGTCACTACAAATATCCAATCACGAATGAAAAAGAAATAAGTACGCCCGCCAAAACCATCTATTATCCTGCCAATGTCTGGATGGTTGCCGACAATAATGATTACAGTAACAAAAATAGTGAATTCAGCAATTTTCATAAATCGGAATCAAATGATGTGGCCATGTTTTGGGGCAAAGAGTATGGAAATGATGCCACAATTAATCAGGACGCTTCCCAGAGGTTCAATCCCAACACTTCGATAACAGGATTAGAAAGATTTTATACCTGTTATCGTGACACCCTAAAATTTGTACAAAAAGGACAATCGTTGACTGATCAATATAAAATGTTAACGTACGTATTTTACAGCACTACCGACGGCACTGCCTATGGTGGTGGAGTCGATAATAAAATTGGCGTCTTGTGGCCCCCCGCAGTACGGATTAACGCTACTCGTTACGGAGCTTTGGCACATGAACTCGGCCATTCATTTTAATATATGGTTCATGCGGATGGTGCCTGGGGATTTACCTCCACGCCGGCAGGAAGCAATAGTCAAACTATTTTTGAAATGACATCCCAGTACATGTTGTTCCAAGTATATTTGGGATGGATGACCTTCGAAAACTATCACATGGTAAGTTTTATGCATCAAACCCACCTCTCCTTTTTGCACGAGGACAATCAATATCATTCTCCATATGTTTTAGAGTACTGGTCTAATAAACGTGGCAGGGACTTTGTAGGAAAAATATGGCGAAATGCGACCCAGGGAGAGGATGCGGTGATGACCTATAAGAGATTAACCGGATTAAGCCAATCGCAGTTTAATGACGAGATGTTTGATGCTGACCGAAAATTTATAACCTGGGATTTGGCCCGTATTGCGCGAGCCGCAAAACCTTATGCAAATCAACATCTTGCAACTTTAAACAACGCTGGAAATGGCTGGTACAAAATAGCAGAAAGCAACTGTCCGCAAAACTACGGTTATAATGGAATTAAATTAAAAGTTCCAGCTTCGGGAACCACTGTAACACTCCAGTTTCAGGGAATTGCAGGCGCTACAGGTTAAAGGACGGTACCCGCGTTTACGGAAGCGTAAATTCCAGTTCAACCGGGACCACCAGCTTTGTGGTTCCTGCCAATACAACCTACCTGTGGCTTATTGTAACCGGTGCTCCAACGCAACATTGGAAGCATTTAAATGACGGCAACGCTTCAAATGATGAAGAATGGCCATATCAAGTTAAATTAACTGGAACCTCACTTGATGATGCTGTGATCAAATGATTTCAGGTTAGCAAAAAAATATTAGCTGCGTGCATCGTTATTTAACCGGCCTTTATCCGCTTTAAAATAACGGAGTTTTTTTCACAGCCAATCGGCAGCTTAACATTTACTGATCCATCAGCCGCACCTTTACTCTTAAACAATAACTTACCATTTAGGATAAGTTTATAACCACCTTTTATTCCTTCAAACAAAACATCAACATTATGTGGTTCCGGAATCCGAGAGGTTATGGAAAAGGCTATATTTTTTCCATATCTGTCAATTACAACAGGAACGCTTTCTAAAAAACCGTCTGAAGATAGTTCTATGTCTATTTTCTGTCCGAAAGCACGGTAATAAAACCTGCTGCCCAAGCCATCTCATGGTATCACTTTAAGCTTGTTTCCATCCCGCTTTAAATTTCCACCGTAAGCCACAAGGCCAAAAATATCGTCATTAGTGATCACCGTAGCAGCCATCCTTGTAGCTCCGCCATATCCTATATCTGCTTCTCCATCATAAAACCATGGCCCCCTGCCCTGGTTTTTGTTTATCCAGTTTCTTGTATATTGCTGCGGCTCAAATGCCCAACCCGAGGCGCCGTCATTTTCCTTGCTTGGGTACCAAAAACCATAATTACTATTTTTATTTCCGGTATTCATCAGCGCAAACGAAGACAGGTAGGATGCATAACCCAAGCGTATAAAATCGCTGGGATGCCTGGCGAAGTTTAAACCATAATCCAATATCCCCCAGCCTCCCATTGGCGCCATATAAGTTAGCGTGAAGGAATCACTTTTACCCCTAAAATCGCTGCCCAGGTAATAATACGCAGTTTCAAGCCATCCTCTTGAAGCCATGTTGGCTGCAATTTCCCTGTCCATAAACTTCCGGCCATCTCCAGCGCTGATATGAGCATGAGAATACCACTTTTGAGGTTCTTATCATACCACAAATTACTATCGGCTTTAAGCTTATTGGGTACGGCATAACGGGCTATGGCATGTGTTGATTCATAAGCCGTGGCATCAACAGCATACTCGGATCGAAACGGATAGGGATCATCATACAAAAAGTACTTTACTTTTTTCTCCCACTCGCCTTTTAACCAATCAGCATCGTCATTAAAACCTTCTTTTCGCAAAGTCGCCATTAAATCTATCAACACAACTTCGTTATAGCAGCCCCACTTATAGGTTTCATACCAGGGTAAAATTTCGTAAGGATAAGTAAAATATGCTTTGGCTGTTTCTTTGGCCCGTTTTAAATACGCCGTGGCATCCAAATAATGAACCATGCCAGGATACCTTTTTGCCAGTTGATACATGTTATAATAAAGCATGATAATATGCGGGTAATCATATGACCTCCAAACATGATCTTTGTCCAGGTTAGTTTTTGAGATCTTCTTGCGTAATATAGAGTCCCTGTCTACATGCCAGTCTGGAGTTGCATAAACGCCGTAAGGATGCGGACTTTCGGTATCCGTTTTTTGTAGCTTACCCCAAACAAAATTTTTAATGTAATATTCTACAGCATCTATTTCTTTTTGATTTGGATAAAACACATTTTTAGCGGTCAGAAAAGGTGCTTTACCCAGCGTCGGATCATCTGATGCCAATACGTAAGCTAACGACCCCGTAAAGCTGTCCCCGTTATCCGGTCCGCGGAGAACCTGATTTTTCATATCCCAAACAGAAAATAAGCCATTATACCATTTTGATGAATCAAGATGCTGCTGGTGGCTTACCAAAAAGCCGGCCGCTTTTTATATAAAGTTTCCAACGGTTCGGTAACAAAGAACTCCAGGTAGGTATGATAATTTGCACCATGAGTTATGGATATCCTGTTTTCACCCAGGTGTGAAAAACGGATATCATAAAAATTTTAACGAGCGTGATGGCTAACCCGCTTTATAATAGTCGTACCTGGAAATTCTGCTTCAACCTTTTTTATTTCCCTTTTAGTGCTTAGCAATAATTCAACCGTTAAATCGGTTGGTATAGTCATGCCAGGCAAAACCTGTATGTCTACCATTCCTTCCTGAATTAGGATATCCCTTATCCCCTGATAATTGGCCGCCCACCTGAATTTAAATCCATAGTTAACCGTAGCACCCGGCAAAATAGCTGCCGAACTAATTGGTTGCCGCCAGGTACCTCCTGGTTTTGTGGATGATGTATACCTGGCGTGGATATAAGTTTTAAAATCACCATCACTGTTAGTGTCAAAATATTCCAGTTGGTTCCAGGCAAAGGTATCATAACAAGGTAAGTACCTTTTCCCGTCGGCCTTTCCCAAAAAAGGAAAGAGTTATTTCCAGAAATAAAATGATGTTTTATTACATGTTCTTCAAATATCTACCTTGAATTTTCGCCTCCCTGGTTGTTATAGGCTATAGGGATAGCAACATCCTGTAAATTGATAGTTACATCCTGTATATTCTTGATAGAAGACTTCCAGTAAAGTGCTTCTGAAGTCAATTGATAGGCTTGCGACAATTGTAACAACCGCGATTTGGTCTGGGGATGCCAACTGCCTTTAAGTATATTATCCTGTATAAATTCTGATTCGCCGCCGGCTCCCGTCAGTGAATCAATATGCCCTGTTTTATCCTTATAACGTATCAATAAGTCAGTAAATTTTCGATCATGACCCACATAGTTTGTTTTAAAGCTATCGTGATGTTTAAACATAACCGAGATACCAGAGCCAGAAAGCTAACGTCAAATGCCTGATTCGAGATATTGAGCGTATCTGATTTTTGGGCCATTACCCATGTGTGTAAAGCTATTGAAAGTGTTAAAAAAAGAAGATAAATTCTACGCATGGGCAAAGTATGAAGGTATATTGCGTAATGCTTAAGAGTTTGGTAACAGGCATTGCAACCTATAGAACTAAAATCTACAGTAAATCAATAAATATAAATTAAAAAGGCAATGGTACTTAAATTCACACCGCTATAAATCAGCCTCATTTATTATATCCATTATTTTATCCGGCTCAACCCCATTTTGAATAGCCATTTCAGATAGTATTTTCAATTTAGCTTTTTTAATGCGTAAAAATTGGGGAACAATAAATAGCGCTCTTATCATTAAAATACCTACGAGGAAGGCAATAAAATAACCTATAAGAGTCAATATTATTGTTACATAGTAATAAGCCATAAACTTTATATGTTTAGTTTGTAAATCATTGTTTTTTTTAATAATGGACTGAAATATTACCTTTTGGATGTATTGTTATTCAAATTCTTTCCATAATATACATCACCAGGAATATGATGGCCTGCATAAACTTTATCAAGAATATTATACAATACAGGATCATAAGCTTTCAGGTCGTCTGGAGACTGGATACGCATACCTCCATCGTAGAATTCAATATTAGACCAAAACCACCACTGCGTACCTTCTGCCCAGTATTCTGCAACTGTGTTAATGGCATATTGCCCTTTATAAAGGCCCTTGTCCTTAGCATTTTCATAAGCGGCGTTAATTTGTTTGATCATGTCTGCATCTATCGTTTCTAACACGGCCATGATATTGTGGCTGAATTCATGAACCATAATATTTTCGCCAAAATAGCGGGTGCCTGGATACCCAAGCAAATTCTCTTCTGCACAAGATGTTTGTATCCCGCCCATTCCTCTCGCCCGTTGATCCCAATATCCGTGATCCGTCATACTTGCAATCCCGCCTGGTTTGTAATAATTTTCTCTTTCTCCTGGAGTCAACCGGCCATCATCATAAGTGGGTTTCTTCCAATCATGGCATTCTGGAAGATCGGTTTGCATTTCCGACTTTCCAATAATAGATAATCTCGCACCAAGTTTAATCATTCCAGCACGGATGTCGGGCCGTTTTAACAGCATATAGTTGATGATATCCCGAGCAATCAACAGCGCATCATCAGATACCTTCTCTGATGAAATAATTGGGATTCCGAAAGCGTCAGCATATTTTTTATAGAAGGGGTTAAAGCCGTAGCTTACAGGTGGTGAATTAACTATAGCCCTATCGAAACTAATTATTAAAGGCTGGCCGGTAGTTTTATCCTGCGCAATACAATAAACCTGGGACAAAAGAAGGACGATCAGCCCAACTGAAAGCTGTTTAAGTTTTAAAGGAATTAATCTTTTTATACAAAACATATGCATCATTAATTTTAACAGTTTTAGAAAAATAAAATTCTTAATAAAAAAATGGATTTTTAAATAGATATTTTCCAATTGTAACTATATCTTATCTCATAATTCATGCGCACCTGAGTTTATTAGAAACCCAACGGTCCGAAAACGATGTGCTGTATCTCGATGTTGACAGAAAGGTATCCATTGTTTCAGAAAATAATGATGATCAATTCTCTGCTGATTCGTGGTTGATTTACCAACATTCTTGATTATTTTGGAAAGACAGGGCGGTATCTTGTCGCTGGAAATAATAGGCTATCTAATATTTGAATCTACATTGATTTACTCAGATGTCGAAAAGCACGGTAGGAGTTGAGAATAATACAATAAGCCAAATCGTATCAGTATTGACATCGATGTGGCTAATATATTGTTATAATTTGTTAATATCTCCAAAACATCTCAGCATATGGTTCTTAAATTTGTTTATTAGGCAATTAGACATGGCCTACCCAAAAGTAACCAATTAAATACCAATATGATATACACCAAGTATTTTGTACCCCTCGTTGCTATGGCATCGATCACCGTTATAGTGGCATGCAAACGCTCCGCTACTGATGTCGAATCGCTTAAAGTATCAGACACGGCGAAAAAAGAATTAAATGCTGCAAAAACTATTTATTATCCTGCTAATGTTTGGCTTGTGCCGGCAAACAACGATTACAGTAATAATAACAGTGAATTCAGCAATTTCCGAAAATCTGAATCAAGTGATGTAGCTATGTTCTGGGCCAAAGAATACGGAAACGATCCTACCGTCAATCAGGACGCTACCCAAAGATTCAATCCAAACACATCGATAACAGAATTAGAAAGATTTTACACCTGTTACCGAGATACACTGAAATTTGTACAAAAAGGACAATCACTGACTGACCAATACAAAATGTTGACATATATATTTTACAGCACTACCGATGGTAGCGCTTACGGTGGTGGCGTTGACAATAAAGTTGGCGTATTATGGTCGCCTGCTTTACGAATTAATACTACTCCTTACGGAGCTTTGGCACATGAACTCGGCCATTCATTTCAATATATGGTTCATGCGGATGGTGCCTGGGGATTTAACTCCACGCCGGCAGGAAGCAATAGTCAAACTATTTTTGAAATGACATCCCAGTACATGTTGTTCCAAGTATATTTGGGATGGATGACCTTCGAAAACTATCACCTGGTAAGTTTTATGCATCAAACCCACCTCTCCTTTTTGCACGAGGACAATCAATATCATTCTCCATATGTTTTAGAGTACTGGTCTAATAAACGTGGCAGGGACTTTGTAGGAAAAATATGGCGAAATGCGACCCAGGGAGAGGATGCGGTCATGACCTATAAGAGATTAACCGGATTAAGCCAATCGCAGTTTAATGACGAGATGTTTGATGCTGACCGAAAATTTATAACCTGGGATTTGGCCCGTATTGCGCAAGCCGCAAAACCTTATGCAAACCAACATCTTGCAACCTTAAACAGCGCCGGAAATGGCTGGTACCAAATAGCAGAAAGCAACTGTCCACAAAATTACGGTTATAATGGAATTAAATTAAAAGTTCCAGCTTCAGGGACCACTGTAACACTCCAGTTTCAGGGAATTGCAGGCGCTACAGGTTACAGGGCTATCAATATTGATAAAGCGGGGTGGCGATATGGATTTGTAGCCTATAAAAAAGACGGCACCCGCGTTTACGGAAGCGTAAATTCAAGTTCAACCGGTACTGCCAGCTTTGTAGTACCGGCCAATACCACCTACCTGTGGCTTGTCGTAACCGGTGCCCCAACACAACATTGGGAGCATTTAAATGATGGGAATGCTTCAAATGATGAAGAATGGCCTTATCAGGTTAAATTAACAGGGACCACACTTGATGATTCTGTTATAAAATAATTCCAAATTAGAAAAATTCCCGAACGCTGCAGGTACATTTTATGAGTATCCGTAGCGTTCGGAAATATTTAAGAAAATTAAACAAGGATCATCAATATATAATAGGTTATTCTTTTAGTGCGCCCTTCTTTTTAATGGCAGATACATTCTCCATACCTGCCAAATCTGATATTTTATACCATGTCGGCATACCGCGCATTTTATCGGTTATCAATTTTCCGTTAATACGAAGATTTTCAACAACTTCAGATACAATGATAGCAATTAAAATACCGGGATATATCAAACGGATGGTAGCTATTCTGGATCGCAAAAAAAATCAACAAAAGCCTGTTCGTCTTAGCCAGGTCATATTGAACGATCATGCTGATAATACACTTCAAATATTTATTACGGTGGTATCACAATTCCGGGGGTAATGGAGTGTTTCCAAATGACGGGTTGCAGCGACTTCCTATTGCGCATTGCCACACGTCATATGGAAGAGTATAGTGAGTTTTTTAGTACCAAGCTAGCTAAACTGCCGTACATTACTACGGTACAAAGTTCCTTGTGTCTTGTCATAAGCTAAAAGCGATACCGCTTACCTTTTATAATATAAAAAAATAGAGATTGAAAACAACGTTATCATTATTAAAGGGCGAAAAGATGCAGGGAATCTTCCTATGCGAATAGAAATATCAAACCTGTTACTGAAAGTAGAGCCGCCCCAGTTATCATAGAAGTCCCGTGCCTATTGTGTAACGAGCCGTATTAGAAACCACCAGCCCGGGCAAGGACTTCGGATTGGTAGGCGAATATTAAACGGCTCGTACTTTGATGATAGCTTTTCCTAGCGATGTTATTTAAGGGTTTTAAAGGACATGGTTTTTATAGATCTGATGGCGTTAGATTGAGAGCATATCCCGCTACAATTGGCCGAACTTGCTAAAGTCCAAGAACGTTTTAAGAACGTTTTAGAAAAACTGATTGCGTTGACCCCTCTTTGCCAATTTACTTTCTTCCACCTAAGATCTGAATTTAAGCACTAAAGGTGGTCATTTTAAAATTGGCCAATTTGTGCGATTTAATATACTATTAAAATATTTTGCAGATTAATTGCTAAGGAAATGTTGTTCCCGATTGTCGTAATCATGAAAAGTTTTTTCGTAGGCATTAGGACGTACTAAATATCATTGACCGATCACCGTTTTATGGCCCCAGGGTGAGTTAATAGAGTGTTAAAGTAATACTCAAATCGAATTTATAAAACATTGCAACACTCTAAATTCTGGCATGCAAAGGTGCACATTCGGCGTTTGGCAGCACTCCAGATGTGCGTAATCAGGCTTAATGACAAAGTACCGCAAAATAAGAGTGATGGATATTTTGCGAAGTTATTCTGCAAATTTTCTGCGAATAAAAAAACCCAACTCGCCAGAGTTGGGTTAAATCATTGATTTTCAGTGCTCCCCAGAATGGACATAATTCGGACCAAATGGTAGAACAATTAAAAATTTTGAATGAATTGAATGTGGTTTAAAGTGGCTCGATTCTCCTTCGGAATCAGGTTATGATATAGATCTACATTTCGAGTACTGGGTGCCGGCAATGCAGTAAACGACGAGAAAGTTAGTAATGTCGAAAAATGATTTTTAATATCTCGTATCTTGCAGAAACTTTAAAACCATGAAACTTATCATCGAAAAATGGCTGGACACGCAAACGCTGCCGCTGACCGCCGAACCATTACTTGCGGACGCGATCACCTGTTATAAATCGGGTGCTTACAGAGCATCAATGCTTATGTCTTATTTGGGCTTTCTAATGATTATAAAAGACCGCGTTATGAACGGGGACCGGCCGGCAATGTTGCCACTTCATAAATGGAACGAGAAGCGTACTCTGCTTCAAAACGAAGACAAATGGGAGGCCGAAATAAATTCCGCGTTGCAGAAAAAAGAGGAATTTACGGGATCTGGCCCAAGCAAGACTAAAACAGAAGACCCATTCTTTTACATCAGTGAAGGCTTACGACAACAGCTAACCTATTGGAAGGATCGTCGGAACGATTGTGCTCACAATAAAGAGAATATTATCATTGGCGCACATATCGAGGCTTTTTGGGCTTTTATGATTAGCAATTTACCGAAGATCACGCTACAAGGTGGCATGGCAACTTTGTTACAAAAGTTGACTTCCTATTACGACCCGACGCAAACCCCATCTGGGACACCGTTGATGCCGATATTGGAACTGATCTCTTCATCAGTTGAGACTTCGAAATTAGATGAATTTTGGAATCAGGCTTTTACGGTAATCGATTAAACAGGCGACTGGTTTTTCGAACGTCAAAATCAATTCATTTTCCAAGCGCTGAAGCTAAACGATGAAAACGTAAAACGATCGCTCCTAGTGTTATGTTAATCGTGTAATGACGGATAAAGTCTTTTCAGTTTTATTCGCGCATCTTTATTTTCGAACTGCCAGTTAATTTTGCTGTTCTTATTATTTCTGTTGTGTTGCCATGCCGCTACCTCTTCATTGATCTTCAGCATTGTTGAAATATGCCTGTTTAGGCATTGCCCATTCAATACATGCAATTCTATCTCGGCCATATTGAGCCAGCTTCCATGCTTGGGCGTATAAACAAACTCAAACCTATCCCATAGCCTTTTGGCTTCGGCTGGTTCAAATGTCTCGTAAAATGCAGAGGCCGAATGGGTTTTAAAATTGTCCATTACTAAAGTTATTTTTTTCGCTGTCGGGTACCATTCATCTGCTATTCTTTTTACGAATAAAGCCCAGTCCTTTTTGGTTTTAAACGCCGTAATTTCTACAAAGCGCTTGCCCCTCAAAGGCTCGTTGGCCATAAATATATTGACTACCCCATGCCTTATGTACTCGTAATCTACTCTTGCCTCCTGGCCAGGCTTCATGGCTTGAGAGGGCTGCCCTTCTTCTATCAATTGTTTTGGCGACTCATCCATACATACAACCGGAAATTCCTCATCATAAGGTTTTTTGTATACATCCAATACGCGTTCCATATTGGCTACAAATTCGCTGCTTTTTTCCGGTGGTATTACCCAGCCCTTTACTTTCCAAGGCTTAAGTTCGTTTTTTTAAGCACACTTCTTACTGTTACATGCGAAATACTTTCTACATATTCCAACTCTACCATTTTATCGGCGAGTAGCCTTAATGACCATTTAGCAAACCCCTCAGGCGGCTCGCTGCAACACAAGGCAACCAGCTTCGCTTCTACATCGCCATCTGATTTTGTTTCATAAACACGGCTGGTGGGGCGACGATCTAAAACACCTTCAAAACCCTCTTCAATAAACTTTTTCTTCACCCGGTCTATCGTTCGCATCCCTACTTTCAGGACTTTGCTGATCTGTTCATTTGTTATTTTCTCCGCATATTCCCCTTCATCACAATTCAATAGTATATAGGCTGTCCGGAATGTTTGAGAACTATGGGAGCCCTTGTTGATTATCGAGTATAACTCTCCAACCTCCTCTTTTGTAAGTTTTATCGTATAACGTACCATCTGTAATTTGTTTTACAAATATACGCTTTTATACGTCATATTATATTTAACTTAACACTATGAATAATTATTTAAAAATATTTGCGTCAATGCTGCGTAATAAACTTATACCTGATACGGAGGTGGCTGAGGCAATCACGCTTTTTGTAAGCAAAAAGGAATTCGTGAATGACCCGGTCGATCGCCAAGCATTGATCGATAATGGATATGACAAGGAGTTATATAAAAAGCTATTTGTAGAGCCCAATAGAGAATACTATAAAGTTTGGGAAGAGATTAACAGCTTTTCTGGCACCTATCGCCAATACATAGAATTTATGCCCTTGACTAAAGAGGTAGTTGAATTCGTATGCACGGAGTTAGCCAAATCGTATAATCCATATTTCCTTGCGCAAACTTTGGAAGACTTGTTTACCAAAAATATGGTGAAGAAACAGGAATTTAAAGATATTGCGGCAGCAGAAGGAATAACGTTACCGTCAAATCTTCCAAGTTTAGCATAGTTTTAAAGCGGTAAGGGTTGGCTTTACCGCTTCTTGTTTGACCCCTAATTTCCTTCCCCAACTCCAACGACATTTGCAATCTACCCCAACAATCCGCCTATTATTGATTCAAAACAACGAACCATGGAAATGAAATCATTCATTTTCCACAAAATCCGCATATGTTCAGTAAATTGATTTGATAACCACAAACTCAAGAAAGATAAGCAAATCCTATAAGGTTTGCTCCAGATTGGACATAATTCCAATCATTTGGTAGAGTCACTTTATTGAAATGCTGAGTTACCCAAAACATAAGCAAAAATTCCGTTGATTCTTCAACGGCAAGATGTCTTTTTGTAAGACAAAAAGTCTCTTGCCCTCCGGGGGAATTGAAAAAACTCGCAACTCGTTTTTTTTATGGTTGATCAAGTAAATCCAATGGAAGTCATTAAATGCAACAATGGGAAACGATCCAGTTCGTTTTTGAAATGAATAAGTGAAATGTAACTATGGAACAATATAACGTAGAAACAATATATCTATGCCACGATAACGATAATGCCTTAGGATTTGAATTTAAAAACGGGTTATATAAATATAGTGATATTGATTTATAAAACTACAGAGTGATAAAGTTATAACGATAGGTTGTTAATCAGATCTAAAGATATTTGGAACTAAAGTAATTAGATAGGTAGTTATGCTGTTGCACCGCGATGTCGATCAACAGTTACAAAGCTTCACCGTTACGAAGATCCTCGGTTATACTGTTATATAATCTAAAATTCTACTGGAACATCAATAATCAGTTGGCGATTATAAAATGCCACCACCTGTATTAAAAAAAATAAAAAAACTTTGTCAGGTTTGGTCGAGATATGTTACTAAGGGTTATAACAACTCTAGTCCAGGCTTGAAACGAGTAGGGTTCGTACATCAACTTCTAATACTTTCGCAATATCAAACAGCGATTCAACGGTTGGTTGAATGTCGTTAGTACACCATTTAGATACAGTCGTTTTGTTCCGATCCAATTGTTCAGCTAACCAAATGTTAGTTTTCCCCCTTTCTGCTAATACCGCTTTTATTCTATTGAAATTGCGTTTCTCGGCCATTTTAATTGCTTTTATCACTATTTACTGCAAGATAAGCAGCAATTACGAACTCGGCTTTTACATAAAATAGCTTATTTATACATCTTAATTGCTTTTTTATATTTTATAGTTGCTTTTAAATACACTTTTAATTAATTTTACTTTTCTTAATTAAGTGTTTATGAGCATTTATTCATTTGACAAGATCGAAGAGATGACTGAGTTGAATTTTCAACTCACTTCAACGAGCGTTACGGTATTTATTAATTCTATTAATAAAGAGTTGATGTCATATGGGTTGAAAATTTTAAAAAATGAATTTGCAATTGAAAACATCGTTCAAGATGCATATTTAAAATTATGGAATTTTAAAGACACTATCACTGATAGAGGTCATGCTGTAGCCTTTCTTAAACAAAACATCAAATGGGGTTGCCATTCCTATTTCCGTAGTAAAACGACCCGCTTTCATCGCCAGATGATTGAACTGGATTCATTGGAGTCTTACGACGCTATTTTATTACCCAATGCGGTTTTCCATAACGACGAAGAAGTTGACGATAATCTTCAGAATGATCGTTTACGATCCACCTGGACTGCTATTTCGCATATCTTTTATGGTAAAGAAAAAGAGGTTGTTGAGTTATATTTTAAAAACGACCTAACCCATAAACAAATTGCTCTTCGCTACAACCTGTCGGTTACAACAGTAACAATGATACTTGATAAAAGTAAGGCGAAATTAAAAACTATGCTGGTTTCAGCGCCGGAAAAGATGGGTACTAACAATAAGCCAAATCAACTGCCTTTGCTAACTTCTATCAACAGGCCGGACGAGTTTGATGGCTTGAACCATGATCAAAAGCAAATTTATTATTTGCGAACAATCTCTAAATACAGTTTTGAGCGAATAGCCACGGAATTAAAACTGCCTGTTTCCTACGTTCAAAGGGAATACGTAAGAGCCTGGCAAGCGGTGAGCTGTCAAAAAAAAGAAAAATTAACCGCCGCCAAATGGCGAAATCAGTCCGCCAAACAATACACACCCATAAGCGCCTGATCTATGGCAAAATCAATGCATATAACAAGAAAGGTTCAGCTATTGATCAATAGCGCCGACAAGGATTTTGTTTATGAATCTATCGGCAAATTGATGAAATGGCAAAACATCTGCTTTAAATGCGCCAACTTAATCTACACGCATCATTTTTTGCAGGAACAGATCGCCGAAATGGTCTATCTCGCTGAAGGTACAAGGCTTAAATTGACGGATCACAATAAGGATTCAGATGGAATGCTGGTTTCATCCCGAACTAATTCAACCTACAAAATACTAACTAATAAATTTAAAGGACAGATACCAAGCAATATTTTCAATAACCTGAACAGTCAGCTGGTTGCCACCTTTATTAAAGAAAGATCGCTCTACTATGAGGGCGAGCGTTCGATTAAAAATTTTAAACGAACCATCACACTGCCTTTCAGCGCAGAATGCATCCGGCAACTCAGCGAACATAATGAAACCGGTAATTTCACTTTTACCTTGTTCGGAATACCGTTTAAAACCTATCTCGGAAATGGCTTTGATGAGAAACGCGATCTGTTTAAACAAGTAATAACCTCCAATCTTAAGATGGCGACAAGCTTTCTTAAAATTGAACAAAAGAAAATTTATCTCCTCGCCACTTTCGTACAGGAACAGCAAACTTATTTATTGAATGAAGAAGTGATTGCTGAAGCGTCACTATCTCTTGAAATTCCATTATTGGTCAAAGTTGGACGGGTGAGTTTTTCCATCGGCACCAAGGAGGAATTTCTTTACCGGAGACTTGCCATACAAACTGCCCGCAGCCGCGTGCAAACATCAGTTAATGGTAATCGCTCCGGTCACGGCAGGAAGCGCAAACGCAAGCCATTGGAACATTATCTGCATTTGGAAAGAGATTATATAGATCATAAGCTGCACGTATACAGCAGGCGGCTGATAGACTTTTGTTTAAAACACCGTGCAGCTACGCTTATACTAACTGATCAGCAAGAGAAAGAGGAAGCTGCTAAAGCCGAGCCGTTCCTACTTAGAAACTGGAGTTACGGTCAATTCAAAGATAAGATTGCTTTTAAAGCGGCAAAAGTCGGTATAAATCTGATTGTTGAATAGTTTTAAATATTTGAGGCTGCTTGTACAGCCGTAAGGTGAATCTTTAAATGCCTCACTAAGCAGGGTTAAAGTTTAGTAACCTCGCTTACAACGCGTCCTCTTATCGTGTTTTCACCACAATAATGGCAGGGCTAATGAATAGGGTTTCATCGAATGTCTTAACCACTGAAGTGATATTTTATAACTCATATTATTAGATAGGATTAAATATTGGAGGCTGCTTGTACAGCCGTAGGGTGAGGCTTTTTTACCTCACTAAGTAACGGTGAAAGTTTACGATGACCTTACCCGCGCATACAACGGCTCGCTTGTCGTATTTAATTGGCAAGTTGATTTTATAAAATATAGGAATTAGAAAAATGTCGCAGACATGCTCAAGTGACATTTCCTATAACCTATAGTAATAATTTATAACTATAACGAGTAGGTGCTTTTACGAAAAGCCCGTATTGTTGTATTGTGTCGCCATCACGAAGCATGCAGGGTGCAGCTGAGTGAGGCCGTCAAGGACAGGTCACTGGCAATGGCACATTAAAGTATTGAAGGTATGAAAATTCATTCTGGCAATTTATTTAACGACTCCTGATATAATCACATTAGCCCTTGCAGCAATTAACTGATTTTAAGGAATTCATTTAAAGTTTATGAAAACGCTCCTTTTCTTTTTATTTACAGTATTTGCTTCGACCATGTTCATGTGGTCGGCAATATTCACAGGCAAAGACATTGTTACGCATGCTTTTATCGCACTTGGCTTATGGGCATTGTTTGTTATCTATGCCACAAGAAGGCGGCATGTTAAATACTAAGAATGTCTTCCGATCATGATATCCTGTAATAGGTAATTACAGGATCGACGTATTTTAAATTCTATTACAATGCAAAAGCGATTCCTAAAAGTCGCCATTTTCACCTGGTTTTGGGTAACCAACATCATCTCTGCGGGAGCAATCGAAGCCGCCATCCGCCTCCCCACTTATCGTTTTCAATATCTCCTGTTAGCGGGTATACTGTGGACGGTTTATTTGCTCTTTTGGTACAGGCGAATCAAGCGCGAGCGAAAAAGAGGCGAACATGAGCCGGTATGGCGTTATTACTGGCGAACCCGTTTATCAAAAGGAGCATTGTGATCTCCTGATCGGAACATCTTCCGAATAAAAGGGCTGTTACCGCCCTGACGCTTGCCAGCCTTTCGGCGGGTAAGCTTTGAATTACAAATAATATTTAATGAAAAAATTCACGCTAACGTTATTAATTATAATTATTTGCGGATTAACGGCTTTTGCACAGGATAGCACCGGCAGTAACAAAGCCTTTGACATGTTTCAGGGTGCTGAAGTGTACGAAGACGGAATGATGCAAATGCTCACCGGGCTTAGGGATCAGATCTGGGGCCAGGGTGTCGATTTTGTAAATGATGCCAAAGCCCTTTCTGCCATTTTCATGATTATTTTTTTCGCGATCAGATCTTATGAAATGATGGTCGGCGATAAGCAAATGGAAATTATGCCTTTACTCCGCCCTTTCGGTCTGTCGATGATCATTTTATGGTGGAACGTTTTTGTAAGAATGGTTGCGTTTCCATGCGAGCTGGTCGAAAATCAGGCGAAGGACAAATGGCAGACCGCGCAGGTAGAGGCCGACAACCTCCGGGTCAAACGGGCCGAGTTGATGAAAGAAATGGCTGATAGTCTTTATAATTTTCAAGCGCAGACCAGTGTCGCGGAAAAGGAATCAGATACCTGGTATGGTCAGGCCTGGGATCAGGTCACAAGTACGGTTAAACAAGGGATATCTACCGTTGTAGGACCAATATTGGAATTGAAGCAAAGGCTTCAAATCAGCCTTCAATTACTCCTTACACAGCTTTTAGAGTTAATAGCGGTATGGATATTAAGGATCGCCACCTATTTCGTATTCTTTATACAGGTTTTCTATTCCAGCTTACTTGTGCTACTCGGCCCCTTTGCGATAGCGGTCAGTATCCTTCCGGCATTCAGAGATAGTTTTACGACTTGGGTTGCCCGTTTTATTTCTGTAAATCTCTATGGCGCGATAGCCTACCTGATCATGTGGTTGTCAGCGTACATACAGCAATATGCAATGACCGTGGAGATCAGCCGGTATCAGGGTATTTTGCATGGAAGCGGTACCGCCAATAAAATGGCGGAGTTTGCCATTTTTGCATCTAATGGTATACTATCTTTCGGAACAGTGATCGTCACTTTTTTAATTGGCGCGATTGCCATGTTTACCGTGCCCAGTATATCAACATGGGTTGTATCTACTTCCGGTATAAGTTCAGCGGCATCTACTTTTGGCAGGCAGGCATCTGTGGCCTCCAAAGTGGTTACTAAGACTGTTACCGGAGTGTTTTAAGCGAACTAAGGAAGCCGCTTGATTGAACATGGGCGGCTTCCTTTTTTTAGCGGGTTGAAATATCCGCACTATTAGCCGGTTATTCCGGCCACCATTGAAATCTGGATTTTCTAATTTCAAGGTGCTTACATGAATAATGATACGGCCGGGTCCGTAAGGTTTCTGTAATGCGCCGTTTATTGTTCCCGACTGTATCATCTGTCGGCGCACATGCCTGGAATTGTTACAGGCGTTAAGTGACTACCGATGACAGGGATTAATAAATCACATTACGATGAAGAGCGATTCTTCAAACAAAAGAACAGTAACTACCAGTCAGGCCATTAAAATGTTGGAAAAAAATGGTGTAAAAGTTACTGAAAAAAAAGCCCAGGAAATTTTGGATTTAATGTATTTTTTAGCTAAATTGATTGTAAATCAGAACTTTAACAAATGAAAGTAGCAGATATTTATATAAGGGTGAGTACAGATGAACAGGCCGATAAAGGTTATTCTCAAAGAAGCCAGGAAGAGGTACTGCGCCGCTATTGTGAGATTAACAACATCAGTATAAGGAAAACCATATTTGAAGATCATTCTGCCAAAACGTTTGTCAGGCCCCAGTGGCAGGGCTTGTTGCTCAACCTGAGGAAGCAGCGCGGAAAAATCGATCTTATCTTATTTACGAAGTGGGACAGGTTTAGCCGAAACGCACCAGATGCTTATCAAATGATCAACACACTTAAAATATTAGGTGTGGAGCCGCAGGCTATAGAACAGCCTTTGGATATGGAAGTTCCTGAAAACAAAATGATGCTGGCTATTTATCTTACTGCACCGGAGATAGAAAACGACAGAAGGGCATTAAATACATTTTATGGTCTAAGGCGTGCCAGGAAGGAAGGCCGTTGGGTATCTCACGCCCCTGTGGGTTATATCAACAGGCACGATGCTACAGGGAAGAAATATATTGCTATCGATCCGCCACAGGCTAAAATCATGGAATGGGCATTTAACGAGATTGCAAAGGGTATTTATTCCACGCAGCAAGTATATGAAAAAGCTGCGGAGATGGGTTTAAAGTGTAAGCGGAACAACTTTTACGTGGCGGTGCGCAATCCTGTTTATTGCGGAAAGATACTAATCGTTAAATATAAGGACGAAGCGGCACACACCGTTAAGGGATTGCATGATGGCATTATTTCTGAATCTTTATTTTACGACGTTCAGGACGTTTTAAGCGGGAAAAAGAGGGAGGAGAAAACAAAGGTTCATTCGCCGGATATGTTGCCTTTAAGGGGCTTTATTAAATGCTCAAGGTGCAACCGCATTTTGTGCGGGAGCGCATCCAAAGGTCGCAATGGATATTACTACTACTATCATTGTTCTTCAGCTTGTGGGTGCAGGTATAAGGCCGAAGAGGTAAATAAAGTATTCGATCAGGTAATAGAGGAATTCACTATCCAGGAGGAATATGCAGATCTGTTTACTGAAGTTATCAGGGATACGTACAAAAACCAAAATACGACAACTTTGGTATCCCGTTCTGAATTGCTAAAGGAAATCAATGAGCTGAATAACCGCACCAGTAAAGCAAGGGAACTTCTTTTAAACGGAGACATTGACGGTGCCGATTATAAGACCATTAAATCAGAAAATGAATACAAGGTAAATGTATTAGAAGCGAAGTTATCGGAAGCAGCAGCGGCTAATTCCAAGACTGCGAACATTGAACCGCTACTTAGACCGGCTATTAGCAAATTAACGAGATTAAATACAATCTATTCAAAATCAGATAGTTCCAATAAACGAGAATTAATTGGTTCGATGTACCCCCAAAAATTCACTTTCGAGGAATTGCAACATCGAACCGCTTTGACGAGTGAATTGTACTCTTGTATCTACTTGATTAACAGTGAAATAAAAGGCAAAAAAGAAGGGCAAGCGACCGATTTCTCGTGCTTGCCCATTCTGGCTCCTGAGGCTGGGCTCGAACCAGCGACCCTCTGATTAACAGTCAATTGTAAGCGATTATCGATACTTTAATTTTCTTTGTTATACATTGATTATCAGATATTTATAAAAATAACAGCAAATGTTATTTTGTGTTTTTTTGTGATTTGTTGCCTGTTTTTCTGCAAATTTTCTGCAAATAATTTGATGATTATACTTATATTTGTATTAAGCAATTAGTTAATCATCAGTTACTTATGTAGTAATTGAATTTTTAATCAAATGTTTAATTCTGCAAATTTATTCATTTTAATCGTATTTATTATGAAAGCTGAAGTTTCTCTTTACCTCGACACGAGGCGGGCACTGAAAAATGGCACATTTCCATTAAAATTACATGTTTACTTTACCGCCAAAATGGAGCGGTGGTATGGCACCGACTACAAACTGAGCAAAGAAGCTTTTGAACAGTCTTACCTTGCTGCCAAACCAAGAGGAGAAAACAAAGACCTCAAAATTGAATTGGATGCAGTCATACAAAAAGCCGCTGACCTGGCTAAAGATTTAGGCGACAGCTTCACTTTTGAAAAGTTTGAGCGTAAGATGTTCCGTACTAAAGCAAGTGCCAATAATGTAATTGAGCATTTTGCAAACTATGTAAAGGTGCTGGACAAAAACGAGCAGATCGGAACAGCGTCGAGTTATGATTGCAGCATTAAATCCATTACAGCTTATTTAAGTGAGGGTAAAAAAAATCCCGTTATGCATATTCCTTTTACCGCCCTTTCAGCAGATGTTTTAAATAAATATGAGCAATGGATGGTTTCCAAAAACAATTCCAAAACTACCGTTGGTATTTATATGCGGAATTTAAGGGCGATCTTTAATAAGGCGATTGCGGCGGGGGATATTTCCGCCGAACTTTATCCCTTTAAAACCTATAAAATCCCGACAGGCAAAAATGTAAAAAAAGCTTTAGAAACTCCCGATCTTAATGCCCTATATACTGCCGATGTTTCTACGGATGCCTTTATGGAAAAGGCCAGGGACTATTGGTTTTTCAGTTACCAATGCAACGGTATGAATTTCAGGGATATTGCTGAATTAAAGTTTAAAGATATTCACGATACATACTTTTCATTTTTAAGACATAAGACCAAAAACACCACAAAGGAAGACCCAACGCCCATTGTCGTCCCTCTGACCAGCCATATCAAAGCATTTATTAAAAAGTACGCTAACGAAAAAGGGAAGCCCAACGACTATGTATTTCCCATATTCCAAACAGGCATGTCAGCCAAAGAACGGCACAAGGTCAACCAAAATTTTATCCGCTTTGTTAATCAGCACATGCAAAAGCTGGTCGATCAGTTAGGCTTATCATTTAAGTTAGGTACAATGGTAGCCCGTCATTCGTTCACTACACAGGCCACCCGTACTATGGGGCTGGAATTTGCACAGGAAGCTTTAGGGCATACCACCATGAACACCACACAAAATTACTGGAAAGGTTTTGAAAAGGATGCTAAGAAAAGCATGGCGGAAAAGCTTATGGAATTTACAACAATTAAAACAACAGTAGATCAAGAGGCCGTTCAGGAAGCCTCTTGATCGTAAACAATCCATTACGATTCTATTAACACTCCGCTTCTTACGGCGGCTTTAACTTTGTTCTTAAATTCATCACCAGGCCTAAAGGCAGGAATATAACTCTCGGGTATTTGTACAGCGGTGTTCTTCGTGATGTTCCTGCCTATCTTAGCCGCTCTTTTCTTCACCAGGAAAGTACCAAAGCCCCGAACAAATACGTCCTCGCCATTGGTAAGGCTGGATTGAACCACCTCAAAAAAGGCATCTATAATGGTTTCGGTTGCTTCTTTTCCTTTTCCTGTTTTTGCGGTTATACCTGCAATTACATCTGCTTTCGTCATCTTTCTATACCACTTTTGATCGGCTGTAAATTACCGCCATAAGGCGCAAAGATAAGCCGGATCGATCTAAACACCAAACCAGACGCGCAGGGCAGACTGTAAAAGCGGACATGCCGCCCGTGCATTAATTACGCACACCAGCCCATTTTCACCACTTAGCCACCAAAAGCGCGTAGCC
The DNA here is from genome assembly GCF_000166195.2 of Mucilaginibacter paludis DSM 18603. Classification (NCBI taxonomy): domain Bacteria; kingdom Pseudomonadati; phylum Bacteroidota; class Sphingobacteriia; order Sphingobacteriales; family Sphingobacteriaceae; genus Mucilaginibacter; species Mucilaginibacter paludis. The sequence goes on along the minus strand of NZ_CM001403.1, from coordinate 2,909,832 downwards.
GGGTCAACTGTCAAGGCCGGGCGGGGCCGCTGAAAGCGAACAACTCCCGCCCGCTCGTATAGCCTTGACGGTTGATCCCGGCGTGGGCTATCTTTGCGATTGTGGTGTAATTGGGTTTCTTTTCTTTTTTCACCAGCGATGGGAAAGAGCAAGTTGCTTATGAGCGTAGCGAATTTGCGTCTTGCTGTGCGAGGTGAGGCGGGCGGTGGCAGGCAGCCCGCTCTATCGCGGGTGGCAGGCAGCCGCTTGCCGCAACCGGGTGGCCTGCCAGCCCTGCATATTCATTTATGTAAATGAAATTCGATTAACATCGTTTTCCTATTGGCCTCTTTGAACCCTAAATATTAGCCTATAACATTTTTTTTGAAAAAACACCTTTATACGTAGAAAATGTGCCTTTTCGCGCACAAATATGCGCAAAAACATAAAAATCTGATATTTTGAAGCATTTGAACCATATAGGTATTTGGAATGACTCTAAGTAGTTTTTAACTTTAACGCCTGTTTAATTTAACTATTGATAAATAATAGTAATAAAAATATCAATTTTTTTAACTGAACACCTATGCCTTATGCACCAACCTCTACTTCAAATTGCACTTGTATTAACGGTTACCGCTTCCCTGTCAGCTGTAACGGGCGATAAAGCTGTTGATAGAATTAATGAACTACCCTCTATGGAAAAGAAAATAAATGTAAAGTATCATTCCACAGTGCTGTTCACGGATAGTAAAATGCTGGGCAAACTGCCGGAAGACGCTATTTACAAGATCAGTTTTGCGGTGGAAGCGGAATTAACGCGACTGAAAGCGGGAAGGGTTATCCGCCAATCTACCAGGGATTATCTTACCTATATTGAATTTTACGAATTTAAGCTTGATTCTGAATTAGAGTTTAGTTTTGAAGTAAGTGAAACTGTTGCGTTTCTGTTTTTCGTGATGGGCAATGGTATCCAGTTCTATTTGCCGGATGGTAGCCCGGTGACCATAGTTGAAGGCTCTAAAGGCTATGCCACGTTTAACAGGCCGGGAAAATACATCGGCAAGCTACCCAAAGGAATTACACTTGCTGTTTACATCAACCCACGGGTAGCCTGGCTCTGGCGGCAAACAGGGCAATACGCCGGATTGCAAGATTTCCTTGAATGGATGGAAAGCGGCACAGATCAATTTGGCCACATGCCGCAGGTAGGGATTGAAAATACGCCACTAAGCAAAATTTTGGAAGCTTTAGCCGCATTGGATGAAGCTAAAGTTGAAGATATGGAGATCGCCAGGATGAGTATTACTAAAGGATTGCTGAAACAATACCATGATATGGTAGCACAAAAACTTACTTCGCCAGTATACCGGATAAAGTACTTTATCAAAAAGAACTATACCAATCACCGTTTAACAAATATCCAAAAGCTAATTGATCGTTATCCAGTATCGTTAAAAACACTCGAACGAGATTACTTTAACGAATTTAACATCAAACCGGCAAATGATGTCAAACGTTTACGGATGAAAAGTCACACAGCCTATTACTGGAAAGCGGCATGTCGATCCGCGATGTGGCCTTGTTTGTAGGTTACAGTAGTACTTCAAGCTTCAGCAAAGCGTTTAAAAAACATTTCGACTATAAGCCAAGCCAGATAAGAGATAGAAAAAAAGATAATTAGGCCGATTAATCACGGCTTATTAAAACAATTCGAAGAACGCGTAAAGCGTTAAAAAAAGAAGGCAATTTTGCCCGATTTGTCCAAAAAGGACAAAAAAAGTTCCAAAAAGCTCGATTTTGCCTCGATTTTGTCGGAATTGGACAACGTGTTTTAATGACGCGGTAATTAAATTTGGTTATACAGATCATTCTATTAACTAAATATAAAAACAACGCTATGGAAACCTTATTAAAACCTACGGCTGGTCAGTTGATCGAGAATGCCGCGCAAACTGTAAACCAAACTCTTAAAGGCGTCAAAGAAAGAATGGTAAAATCAGCCAAGATTGCTTTTACCATTCTATTGAAACGATTATAATCAGCTGTGCTTTATTGACTATCACATTGGCTGTGTATGCTCTGCTGTTCTCGCCGCCAATGCCGCCTTGTAAGGATATATCTTGATACCCCTAATAACAACTCCCTATTTCAATATAGGGAATAAAGACATTAAAGAAACGCATGGGGAATACCGTATCATAACGCGCCCTTTCCGGGCGTTCAAGTGCATAGAGCTAAAGTGATCGTCCCCTTAATTTGATACGGTCACCAGTGCAGAAACCGGCGGTATTGGCAAGTGATTTACCGGAACGGCACAAGGAACGCAGGCACAGCGATAAGTGCAAATAAACAAACCCGGGCTGGCCATATCAAGGCTTTTGGTCAGGTTAAGCCAGTGAAAGAAAAAATGTAGAACAGATGAAAAAGTTTGATGCAGCAAAATTCAAGGACATGGCAGAGGAAATAGCCTCAAAGACCATGCTGGGCGCTATGGCAATGCTATGCATCCTTTTCATCAGGGGGTACATGGCTGCATTGATGTATTTAAACACCATCATGGTAATGCCACTTTTTACCTGTGCTTACGCTCGAAAGAGAATTGTTAACAGAATAACTCACCAGCGTAAGTTTGCTTTATTCACGAAAAACCCGAATAGCCGTGCCGGGCTATTCGGGATCAGGTAACTACTGCATCGGGGATGCGAATAGTTACGGTGAGGTCTGCCAAAAGACAAAACGCAATGTAAATATATTAAAAATATGGTTCGTATTTATCCTAAAATGCATAATACCGCCTATGGCAACTCTACAGAAAAAATGGCTACGTGCCGTTTCATTTATAGCATTATTTTTTGCAATTGTAGGTTTTGGCTACGTAGTTAAAGCCGAAGTAAGCAAAATAGCTCATATCAAAACCGCAAAGGTTACACCGGTAAAAAAACACAAGCAAGTAGATTATTACTGGTACCAAAAGAACGCTTCTGGAAATTACGTATTTGATCATACAGGTTCCGAACCAACATCTGGTTGCCCCTCAGTGGGCGACGAATATTGCGCAAAAGGATTTACATCATCCCAAAGCGGCACGATAACAGATGCAACTACCGCCCAGGCTAACCGATATTATTCCGAATAATCCTGATTTCGATTAGCAAATAAAAAGGCGTGGGTCAATCCCATGCCTTTTTGTTATCAAAACAAATTATATTACCGGTCGTTTTGAGGCATGCCGGGATTAAATCCAATGACTTGAAGCGGAATAGGTAGTGTCCATCTTGGATCACCGGATGGTAAACTATATATCGTTCCGTTAACAATTCGGGTAAGAGAAATATTTCTTCCCTCCAAATTCAACCTCCGCAGGTCAGGCCATCGCAATCCCCGAAATATTAACTCTTTTCTTCGCTCTTGTAAAATCAGATTTAAAGCTGTTCCCGCATCAGCAGCGGTATAAGGCATAAACTTATTTTTCGCCCATCGCTTGATCAAAAGCGTATTAAGGTCGTTCATTGCCTCCAGCGTTTTTCCGGCGCGGGCGTAGCTTTCAGCCCTTATTAAAAATATTTCATCAGTAGCAAGACCCGCAAAAAGGTAATTAAGCAGATAACTTCCTTTGAAACGATATCCACCAGTGGCGGTACGAAAAAAGATCGTTTTTCTAATATCGTTAGCATCGTAAGACTGATATAAGGCATTATCAACTTTTGCTCTTGTCGCATACAGGGGGCCATTATAAACTTCAGTCATCTTGCAGGAAAAAATCATTTCATCGTTTGCAATATTGAACGGGTATGTTGCACTGGCATTGATAGATTGGTAATCTAATAAGTAACTATGTAATTGCAGGCATGAATCGGCGTAAAGCAATGCTTTGTCGTATTCCTGCATCGTTTGGTACACCCTGGCAAGCAATCCGTAAGCGGCTTGTCTGGATGGACGGGTTTTAGCTGTATTGTCTGTTGGCAGCAAATCTTTTGACTTCAAAAGGTCTGTAATAACCCGATCATAAGTATCTTTTAATGTGGCACGGGATATCTTTTCACTGATGTCGGTACTTAATCGTAACGGGATGCCTAACTGTGATGCCGCATTAGTTTTCTGGTAAGGCGGGGCGAAGACTTGAGCCAGTTGATAAAATGCGTGTGCCCTGAAAAACAAGGCACTTCCTAACACCCTGTTATAACTGGCTTTGTTTTGTTCTGTTACCGGAATACTATTAATCCCCTCTAAAACGAAATTGCAGTTAAAAACCGACTTATAGGGCATGTCCCAATCATTGACCGCACTTCCGTCATAGATATTTTTGGCCCACACATAAACGTTCTTCTGTTGTGGTTGAAATATGGTATTATAATCAGCATCAAGCACAAAGTAATTATCAGCACTCATTTCTCCCATTCCTGGTACAGGGCCATATTCGGTTGTTGTTCCGTTCATTTCCAGATCATTATCCATAATGGCTTGAAAATCGGCAAGCGATTGGGGAATGACTAATGATTTATCGGGTTTTGCATCCAGGAAATCCTTTTTGTTGCATGATAATAGTACTGTTGCAATAAATATGATCGGGTAAATTATCTTTTTCATAACGATTAATTAAAAAGTCAGGTTAGCGCCAAATGTGAATCTTTTGGCTGGTGTGGGAACATTATTGTAGTAAGGGTCAATGCCCGCAGTATTGGCTTTCCATAACACGCCCATGTTTGAGGCGTAGATATACAATCTTACTGCATTGAATGGGGTTCTGTTCAGCATATTTTTGTTCATGCTATAGGACAGACTTATATCTTCTAACCTGATATTATCGGATTTTTGAACCAGCACCTCTGAATTATTATAAAAACTATCTCTATTGGGATCAGCAACATAAATAATAGCCGGGACATGCGTGTTTACTTCGTCTCCTGGCTGCTGCCAGCGTTTCGCATAATCACCACTGCCTCCCCAACCATTTAAAAGACTTGTATTATTAAGCGAGTTCACTTTGAAATAGCCACCGAACTTATAACTGATATTGAGGGATAATGAGAAGCTTCCATAAGTAAAAGTATTCATGAACGCGCCGTAGTGCGTGGGTTGAACGGGGCCGTTGTAAACCATGCTATCCAAAGCAGTATTATTATAAATCGAACTGTAGTCGGTACTTATTTTACCATTGTAGTATCCTTGCGGGCTTCCATTATCATGGTTTAATCCATTCCACTTGTAACTATATATCGTGTATAAAGGTTTACCGATGATTGGCGTAACAGCATTAGGTGACAAATAAATATTTCCAACGGTACTTATCGGCATCAGGTAAGCAGAAACCCAGTTTCTGGTATAGCTGTAGATCAAAGAACTTGTCCAGTTAAACCTTCTGCCTTTAATGTTTATGCTGTTTAATTGAACATCCACGCCATGTCCTTTCATGTTGGCAACGTTGGCGTACACTGATGAAAATCCAAGTGTCGGGTCTAACGGTGTTTGTGCCAGCAGATCAACCGCCTGTTTGCTGTAATATTCGATGCTACCGGTGATCCGGTTGTTTTTGGTGCCAAAATCAACAGCGGAATTGAGCATTTTTACCCTCTCCCACCTTAGATTTTCGTTAGGTGGGTTATTTATCGTTGCTATAGGAAAGGAAGTGGTGTAACCGCTCGAATAGTATGTAGCTGTACTATAAGCGGATGCTGCCCTCGATATATTGCCGTTTTCGCCATAGGTAAGCCGGACTTTGAGTTCGGGTAGAAGTTCAGACTTATAAAACTTCTCTTGGCTGATATTCCATGCTCCCCCGACTGACCATAACGGCGTTCCTTTTTGGTTGGTTTTTACGCCAAACAAATTAGCTTCATCCTTCCGGATACTGCCCGTTAAAGTATATCTGCCGAGATAATTATAAGAAGCATTGGCGAAATAAGACAGGAAATTATCTTTAAGCTCACTAATAGACTGGCCGCCGTTGTTTATTCTTGCTGTACTTGTATTATAGTAAATAGGAAAGTAAGTGGAATAATCAATATTTGCATTTACCGTACTGTAGTTATCGATATAGCCATAATTCGGGGCGAAACGTGCTGATGTTGTTTTACGGTATCTTATTTCGTACCCTGCAAGTGCGGAAAAACTACTTAAATCTTTAAAGGATTTTTCATAATTTAATTGGATTCTTCCCTGTTGTGAATTGATCTCGGATTGTTGGTTCTGTAGTATTCCGCCTATGGGCACAGGGCGAACGACCGCTCCGCTCACCGGATCTATTTGCGAGAAACGGTTGACCTCATTTCTGGCATAGTAAGAGTCTTGTTTATACAGATCGGTAATAGAACTTAATTGGTTTTCAAACTGGTATTTGATCTGCGCATTCAAACCCTTTATAATCTGATATTGGCCGCCAAAATTTGCCAGCAAGTCCCTTGTTTTTAACGTGTGCTGCTCCTGGCTAATATCATCAATTGGCTTATAAGTCCAGTCCAGTAACTTCCCGGCACCTGCGGTATCTATATAACCTTTCCGCAGACTTGTATAATAAGCCAAGGCATTACCTTTTGCATCAGCGAGTGACGTATAGGGTGTATAAGTATTATAGTAGGAGCCCGCTGCTTTCGGATTCACTCCGCCGTTATTCCCATTTGAATTATTGGTTTGAAAATAAGTTATGCCGGCATCAAAACTTAGTTTATCATTTACACGGTAAGTATTCGAGGATCTTAATGAAATACGATTGTAATCTTCTCCAACAAGATTAGACAGGTTACGGTCATACCCCGCTGACATATAATAATTGACTTTGGCTTGTGAGCCGCTGATATTCAAATTATGCTGCTGGTTAACTGAATTTCGGTAGAAATATTTCAACAGGTCTTTGCGCACATCCTGCGTTTTTAGCTGATTTAATTGCGCATTTAGATCAGTTGGATTGGCTATCAACAATTCAGCTGCATAAGGGATTGCTGTTGTATTGCCTGCTAATGTTCCGGTTGTAGCACTGTTAAACAACCCTTTATTATAAAGTGTCTTGCTAAGATCGACCAGATCTGCCGATGATATACTGCTTACGTTATATAAGTCCGGTTTACCCTGAATAGTAATGTTACTATTTACTTCAACTTTTGGCCGATCCGTCTTGCCCTTTTTCGTGGTTATGACTATTACACCGTTACCAGCCCTTGCACCCCAAATAGATGCTGCGGCCGCATCCTTTAAAATAGATACGTTTTCAATATCATTAGGATTTATGTTGTTAATGTCACCGTCATAAGGGAAATTATCGATTACAATGAGTGGTTTCGCATCACCTGTAATCGTGCTGCGCCCCCTGATCAGGAAAGCATCTGTTTGTGCGGCATCGCCATGATTGAACAGCAAGCCGGGCGTAATATTTTCAAGACGGGTCAGTACATCAGTTGATGTGCTTCTGTTAAACAATCTGTTATCTATAAAGTCAAAGGAGCCGGTAGCTCGTTCTTTGGGTAATTTTTGATAGCCCGTATTAACAATCTGAACTTCTTCCAATTGTTTAATATTAGGCAAGAGTTTAACAGTAATGAATCCTAAGTTTGGTTGAACAAGACTTTTAGTCGGCGTATATCCTATAGCAGTTATTAGAAGTGTATCACCATAATTTGCTTTTATAGAGAAATGTCCTTTTTCATCTGAAATTGTTGCTATAGTGCTATTTAAGACTTTGATAGTAGCACCGATAACCGGCCAGTTGTTTTGATTTTCGACCACCTCGCCCTGAATTAATTGAACTTGTCCGTACGCCGCATTTGCAACGAAAACCGCTAACGAAAAGCAGCAGAAAAAAAGAAATTTGTAAAAATGTGCCATAATGTATACCGATGGATTTTATTGTTGCCTGAACGTGTTCTTTGAAATAACCAACATTGTTAGTTCCCTTGCCTCTTTTTTAATGGTCAGGTTGTGCCGTTTTAACCACGTACTTAGCGATTCAATATCGTTTTGCATTGCTTTGATTTCGTTGAGATTGGTGTTATTAAAGACGATATTTTGCGCAACTTCAGCTATGAATATTGGTTGTAACGGTGACCACTTCGAAGTGTAGTTTAATACATCTATTATTTGCGAAAATGGCAAGCCATTATTATCAGATGAGAGGTCGCTTGCTTTAAGCAAATTGGGATTAGTAGAGGTATTTGCTTGACGGATTACATAACAGTCAACAATGTGCTTGTCAAAACGAGAAAGCAACTTAAAATAATCGTCAAGGTCATTTGTGATCTTTTCTCTAAAATCCTCTTCTGTTTTATTTGACGACATAAACAGCTGGTAACAATACAACAAACGCTTGTCGTAATTTCTATTCACAACATCATCTGCTTTAACCATGTCTAATTGTATTCGATTGTAATTAATCTGATTGGCTTCTTTATAAATTGAGAGTAATGTCCGATTAAGGAAGTAGCAAATCCTCATACTATCATTTGTTGTTACCCCTGTTCCGCCTAAACCGTCTACATAGCCCGTCAGGATACTATTGGTATTTAACGAGGACTTAGTTTCTTGCAAGTATTTGGTTATAGGTTCAGTGGGATTGAATGCAATATCCCTCTTGTAGTGTAAAGCAATATCAGTATTGTCTATAGCTCCTTGGATATGATTGGCAGTAGCTTCTTCGCCGGAAGTAATGGATATAACTTTACCGTCTCTAATCCATACCTGGTGAGGCACGACTATATGGGGGAAATATGCTTTTAAAATACTGTCATTTACCACTGATGGAAGTTTCCAGCCTCGTTTGAGAATAAATGGTTTAACTTTCGTGCTACTCTCGTAGGTAACGGGTAGTATCAATACATCTTGATTGAATAAATCTTGCAGGGTATCTAACCTATACAATGATTTAATACATGGGACACAGTGAGTTGCCCAAAAATCAAGGATGATTAATTTTTTATTGTGGTAATCATTTAGAGTGATGGTTTTCTTACCTGTGAGTTCATTGATGATATTTAGGGGTGCTTTCCAGATATTTTCTGAAATAGTATCGCCAATGGAAAGAGGCTTTATAATATTGTCTCGACGCTGTGAATTAGCGTTAAAATTTAGGCAAAGCGCAGCCAGTACTATGATGAGTAGCGTTTTTTGCATAGTGGTTTGAGGGGTTAAAAACCCGGCACCGGTATGCTCAAATTGCTTTTTACAACCGGTACACGGGTGGTGAGATAATCAGAAATGAGCAAATGATGCTCTTAAAAAAGGGGACCGGATTATATCGGGGCTTTGGGCTTCAGGGGAAAGAGCATTTGCTGCGGGCTGATACCGGACGGTATGGTTTTACCAATGCAAACAAACATTAACGGATGCCATAGGATTGTAAGATCATACACCATTGCCAGCCTCCTTTCGTTGAGCCAGCCGGTAATTGTATATTGCCAAGATTAAACCAGGCAGTTCACAGGCTAATTTGTTGAGTTGTTCAGGTGTAAGGTCGCTGATATGCCTCCCGTTGCCGATCAAGCCAAATACAAACCACTTATGCAGCTCATCGTTAATGGCAGTATTATGAACGTGCTCGAATATGTCTTCTATGGCTTGTTCTTTGGCAGCGAGGCCGATTGATTTGAGGTTATGGATTTGGACATTGACAGTATATACGGTTTGGTTAAAATCAATCCCATCAGACTCCTGTACAATTAAGTGGATTTTACATTTTGATTTAGCAAGATTAGCTAAGCACTTTTTGAAAGGCAACAAAACCGTGTGCGCAAAACCTCTCTTTACCTCTCTAAGAAAGGCACGGGTTCTATTAAAGAATGTGGTTTGCATTTGCATTTGCATTTTACACTTGGTGAATGCCAACTTATTTATATCAACGCGTCATTTATTTGACTGATTGGATCACATTAATAAATACTTCACGCCTATAGCAAATATAAATAATTGATCTTATAAATCAATTATTTGATTTTATAAATCATTTAATTGATCTAATAAGAAATATAACTATCTGATTTTCAAGGATTTAATTTTAATTATATTTGATGGAATAAATAGTGGATGAGCGGAAACAAAAATAAGATTTACAGAATTGGGGCTGTTCTTGCAGATAAAGGAATAGATAACAAGGTCTTAGCCGAATTAATGGGTGTAAAACCAGAAACCGTTTCGAGATGGTGCAATAATGAAATTCAGCCCAAACCTGAGAATTTGTACAAGATAGCTCAGCTAACCAAAACTAATCTACAAGAACTGCACATTTCCACCACTGATTGGCCTTCAGGGCCGTCAGCAGCAGAACTTGCCCAAACGGAATATGATGCGAAGCAAAAGTCTGAACGCTTAAAAAACTTGAAAAATAAGAATAAAGAGTAGTTCAACTATTAAAAAGATTAAGAAACAAAATGATCAAAACCATCACCATAAAGAACTTTTTCGGGTTTAAAAACTTTGAGGCGAAAAGGTTGACCAATGTGAATGTTATCATCGGTGCTAATGATAGCGGTAAGACTGCCATATTAAAGTTATTTTATGGTATCTCTAAGTCACTGGAAGACTTCACGCAAAAAAACGCGCATAATCCCTCGCCTTATAAACGGTTACTTTCAGATAAGCTAATTAATACTTTTCAACCACGTAAAAATGGATTGGGTGAATTAGTGACAAAAGGTTCAGGCGAAAAATTGAGTGTTAATATCACTTATGAAGGTAGAAGTAAACAACAAATACAGTTTTCATTTGGCGACACCACGACTAATAGTATTGTAGATTGTACCGAAAATAATCATATCGAAAGTTTTGCCGATCAATACAACGCACTTTTTATCCCGGCAAAGGAAGTACTAACCGCTTTCGATGCAATAGCGCTGACGAGGGAACAATATAATATGATCGGGTTTGATGATACCTATTACGACCTTATTCTTGATCTTCGTGTTCCAACACAGCAGGGTAATGTTAATTCCGAACTAAGAAGTGTAAACAGTGACCTTGAAGCCTTATTTGAAGGGGTTATCACGCAAGGGCCAAAAGACAATCCTTTTATATTTAAAAAGGGAAAAACTGAATTTAGTATGCCCTTGACAGCTGAAGGTATCAAAAAAATCGGCATCCTTACTACCCTGATTAAAAACAGAAAACTGAGAAAAAACACAGTGCTCTTTATGGATGAGCCTGAAACAGCTTTGCACCCTAAAGCTGTACGTAATTTAGCCGAAATGATCGTATTAATGAGTAAGGCGGGCGTACAGGTTTTTATTACCACACATAATTATTTCCTCATTAAACAATTAGCTATTATTGCCAAAAGGGACAATACCGACATCAATTGTTTTTCTTTAAATAAAGTTCAGGGTCAGCCTATCGGTTACACATTAGGCAACATGAAAGATGGTTTACCTGAAAATCAGATCATTGATGAGGCCTTAGCAATGTTTAACGAAGAAATTATAAATTCTTTAGGTATATGATGCCGCATTCAGAAAATGGTGTTCAAGTGCATTTTCCAGATAATAATTATTTCTTTTTTGGAAATTGTGCCGCATATAAAGCAATTAGCGGCCATTCCGTTAAGGAGATGGATATATGCTGGCTGGACACCTCGTTAAATACACTTTGGTGCGTCGAACTAAAAGCATTTGATGACCCTAATAATCCTAAATTTTTTCAACGGGATTTAACAGACGGTAATATTGTTCAATATTGGATAGACGAACTGTATAAAAAGACGCTTCACACGTTATGTATGCTTGAAACTGACAGGTCTAACACGAATGCGTGCGTAGTTCAGGGCATCACCGATCAAACGATTTTTAAATTGGTACACCTGATTAACGTCATGCCAGGTCAGGAAACGCTTTTACAATTTATTCAGGATGAACTAAGAATCATGTTGAAACCAATCTTAGCCATTTATAATGTTCACTCATTAACCGTTATTCCTTATTCTCTGGCCAAAAATAAAGCTATCCTTCCTTGGATTGTATAATAACATTATTGTGCCTAAATGAGATCAATTGATGTTTGGCCAAATTGAAGTTATCTTATGATGATAATATAGAAACATGCTACCCAAACGCAAATCTTTAACTTTAAGGAAATTCCGGCTTTAATACTTACAATCCCTTATATCAGCTTTCCGGGCATTAACAAATATGCGCTATCAGAAATTTGAAATGCGATTTGCGCGTCATGGAAGATATTGTTAAAACAGCCTATTCGGGTTTGTGATGTCGGTAGTTTTTTTATTTTAGGGGATGGTTCTATACTTTTATATTGTTAAATGTGGTTTCATCAGAGATTTGCTTGTCTAGTGTAACCAACATGGTTGCGACATTCTCCAGTGTGCTAAAGAGTGACTTAATGAGAGCGATGCAACCAGCAATAGCTATAAACTTCGGGGCGAAAAAGTTTGAAGAATAAAGTCGTTATTCATGAAATTTTCTATTGCGGGTATGTTTATTTAGAAGCGCTCGCATTGATTGTATTTTCTCTTAAAGTAATATGTATTTGCGCAATTGATTCTGAACACAGCCGTACAACCTACATCAACAACACTTTCCAGGCATCGATTACGCGGCCGTCTTCTAATAAAAGCTTGGCTTTCAAATGCAGGGATGTGGTGCGATCTTGGCTGTCAAGGCTTCCATTAAGCATTTCCTTAATTTCATCGCTTTTTCTAAAAACTTCTATCTCCTCAACAGTTGGTAGCGTTTTAATAAGTCCCAATAACCCCAAATTATTCCCGGTTAATACCTTAGAATTTTTAATCGCTTCAGGAAAAGCATCTACGCCGATTCCTAAACCAGTGTTATCTATCGGTTTGGCAATTTTAAATAAATTATCGCGGGTCACTCTACAGTACCAATCACCCCCCAAACGAGCCACTAAATCTATTTTATAAGGGTCGATTTTTCCATTTGCGTCTAAAATATCTTCATTTACATGAACTCTTTTCAATTCTGCAATGACTAAATTTCCTGCTCCTCCGTTTTTCCCTAACGCTATTACATCATTAACTACACACTCCAATTGAACAGTCGATTCAGCAACTCTGGGCGGCTTTACCGTTTCTGATGCCAATTCAGTAAAGCCTGCTTTTGAAAACTCATTCACTCCCCTCGGATAGTCTTTACTGGTTAGATATGTCTGCTGGACCATATCATAATTCACGATATTAATCACACATTCAGGTACATCCAAGACGTTTTCAAGTGTGTGCTTAGTGTTGTTATCACGCCCCTTGTTTGATGGCGAAAAAACGCATATTGGTGGATCGACACTAAATACATTAAAAAAACTAAACGGACTTAAGTTAACATCTCCGTTTTTATTAACAGTGGACGCAAAACATATCGGACGGGGTGCAATGGCATGGTGCAAAAAAACTTGCATTTCGGTTGGAGTTATTGATGACGCATCAAAAGTTTTTAACCTCATAAAATTGGGGATTAACGTGAGTTTGGCAGGAGAAAAAGTATATATAAGAATAAAGGCATACGATCTTATTCGCAAAATGATAGACAATCAGGATTAAAACTTCAATCATTTTGGACTGTAAAATAAAATTAGAGATTTTTTTGTATACCAGGTAACTTTTGAAAAAAACTAGCTTAAAAGTTTGAAAATCGATTGTCAAGAACCATTGTTCAAAGAAAAGCAGACTGACGACTTTAAGTGAATTTGTGAAGAATAATTAGGCTTGATGAAAATTACTTATTTTTTTATTAATAATTTATAATAATATTCCGAATTGTTGTAAATTGCAAAAAATCTAACCTAAATGTCACACAAATTCCAACTCACAAAAAAAGTATTAGGATACTTTAAATGGCAAGCTCGAGCTTACTACCTCAATCTAAAATCACTTATGGTAAGTAAATTCGTACTGGTAATGCAAGACTTAATACCTACCAAATGAAGCTTAAAGTGAGCTTATTATCATTGAATAGTAATCCCTAACACTTAATAATCAAGAGATTAACATCTTTTACATCCTTGATTTCGCAAGAATTGCCTTAGCTGCTTCTCTCTTCTATTAACATGTATAAAAATAAAAAAAAAAGTGAAAGAAGATATTATTAAAAATATAAAAGTATGGGCTGATGGTGAAGTAGATGTTAAGTCTATATTAATAATAGGTTCATCAGTTAGAGAACTGCACAAAAGTGACAAATATTCAGATTTAGATCTTATAATTTTTACAACCGATCCTTTTAAATACGAGAAATCGTGGACATGGATAAACGAAATCTACAAACCAGCTTCATATCACAACGGATTTGAAATCTCAAAGGGAACTTTTGTAAAGAGGATTTTCTTTGAAAATGAAGTTGCTGTTGATATTACATTTTTAAGTTCAAAATTAATGTCAGCGATATACGTATATGCAATATTAAAAGAAAAAGCAAATTACGTTTTAACAATATTGAGAAAAAAAAAGATAAAAGAGATAGAGAACCAAATTCTAAATTTCACATACTACCTACATAGAGGTTATCATTTTATTGTTGACAAGAACAGTTCAGAGCAAAAAGTTAATAAGATTATAAATCAGTGTGGGTACAAAACAGAATACTCATATGAATTAAAAGATTTCGAGATAGTCTTAAATCGCTTTTGGCAAAATGCTTACAGAATGGCATATAAAATAAGCAGAAATGAATTGTTTTCGGCAAAATTGGAGATTGAGCCTGAAATGAAACTAGACTTACTTAATATCATTTCAATATATGCCAAACACGTGAATGGTGATAATTATGAAACCTGGCATAAAGGTAAATTCATTGAAAAATGGGCAGACCCTGTAATTGTTGAAAAACTGAAATCAATTTACGGTGAATATAATGTTATGAGTTCATGGAGATCATTAAAATCGACTACTGACTTATTTATCTATATCTCAGATCTGCTCTACAGCAGTAATAAATTTAATACCATAAATAAACCACAATCTGTTTTTAGTAAATGGATTATGGAAATCGAACAAACCAATACAGCTATAACCAATTAAAAAGAAAGTGGACAAATCTTACATATTTAACTTTTTAAACAGCATGTTTTATAAGTTAATTCTTCGCAGCCTGATTATTTTTTTATCTCTTTTGCCACTGAGCTATGTTATATTTTCGAATTCAACCCACAAAATAATACTTTTTCCATTACTGCTTATTTCGACTCCATTTTCGATAATCATTCTTACTGGAATTTTATTAAAAATACATCCAACGATCAAAAACGAAGCAATCGAACCGGGTACAAAGAAGTTCTTTTATTGGTTAAACAAAAACTTCATTCATGAATTTGTTTGCAGTTCTTCATTCCTGAATAATTTGACAAATAGAATTGATTTTTTAAGGATATTTTATTACAAATTATGCGGTATCAAAAACCCCTTACTTGTTATTATTGCTCCTGATGTAAAGTTTTTAGACCCTTATTTGTTGGTCTTAGGTAAGAAAATTTTTATTGGCTACGGCACTATTATAAGTGGACACATAATTCAAGGGCGAAAACTTCTTGTTGATTACGTTAAAATTGGTGATAACGTAAGAATTGGAGCCTCTTGCTTTATCTCTTGCGGAGTAGAAATACAAGAAAGCACGATGATTGGTTTTGGAGTTAAAATTGGAAGCAATTGTAAAATTGGGAAAAATGTTATTATCTCTTCGGAAACAACTATTGATGACAATGTCATAATTGAAGACAATGTAATAATAGGTAAGTTCTGTATTGTTGGTAAAAACTCAATTATAAAAAATAAAAGTGTCGTATCCTTTAACCAAATTATAAAACCAAGATCAATCATTGATTTTAGGAAAAATAAATAAACCAAACCTTACCGCGCAATGAAGAACTTCGATTTATCATCACCTGATTTCAATACTATAAGGTATGAGATATATAAAGAGCTAAGAGCAGAAGAACCAGTATATTGGTATAGTAACATGAATTCCTGGCTAATAACCAGATACGATGATATTATGAAGCTATTAAAGTCTGATTTAGTTACAACTAATCACCTCGTCAATGATAAGTTAATCAATATACAAGATCCAGATCCGCTTATCATAGATATAACTAATGTCTTAAAAAGTTGGATGATATACAATGAAGCCCCTGCGCACACAAAGTTCAGAAAATTCATGAACCATGTTTTTGTACACGAAAATATACAAAAAGTTAGGCCACTCATTAAGGACCTTGTCAGGAAAAGAATGGCAGAGTGCGATTTAATGAATGGATTTGATTTTGTTAATTCTGTTGCAAACCCAATTTCTGCAGAGATTTTAAGAATATTATTAGGATTAGAGGAAATTGAACTCGATAAATTTTTTGCATGGTCAGATTCAATAGCCACATTTATGCAAGATTTTGTCGTTTCACCAACGCCTAACATACAAATTGCTCAAGGCGCCGCAAATAGTCTGCTCGAAATGAAATTAGCCTTTCTTGAGGCGATTGAGCGTCGAAAATTATCACCAAAATTGGATTTACTAAGTGGATTAGTTGAAGGGCTTAATAATCCAACAAGTGGCATCACAGAAGACGAAGTGGTGTATCAATTAATCCATTTAATTTTTGGAGGCCATAAGGTGCCTCAGTATCTACTAGGCAATAGCCTTCATTGTATCTTAACCAATCCAGATGCCTATAATTTACTTATAAATAACAAGGAAGAATATATTCCACTCCTCATTGAAGAAGTAATGAGATTCGAAGCACCTATTCAATTCATTACGCGCCACGCAAAGGAAGACATCTTTATTCATGGAAAAAAGATTAAAAAAGGAGATTCTGTCTACTTAATGTTGGGCTCAGCGAATAGAGATGAAACGGTTTTCAAAAATCCAGAGATATTCAATCTTGAAAAAAGAAACAGACGACATATATCATTTGGCGGAGGAATTCATGCATGTCTTGCGGCAGGACTAGTAACGGAGGAGATAAAAGAAATATTCTCGCAATTTTTTAATGGGGTCAAGGAAATTAGACCGCTTTATGATTTAAATAATCCTGTTTGGAGCAAGAATTCAACATTTCATGGAATCGAACAACAATATATATCAATTAACTAACTCCCCATCCATCAAAAATATGTTTGAACAATCAGCAATATTTGGTGATTTTCCAATCCGGGAAATATATTTAGGTGCGCTTGTTCAGCGTCTATGTGAAATTCCACAATTACTTCCAATAAATTCTTTTGAGAATACCAGGAATAGATATCAACATGTTAAAAATATGGTTAATATTCTGGATGTATTGTCAAAGTCGGAGTACAATAAGAAAATTTATGATGAATATTTTTGGAAAGATGTTGCGATGGGAATAATTATGCATGACATTGGACATTCGCCATATGGACATGCTGGTGAGAGGGCCATAGAAAAATACTTGATCAATGAAAGAAAGTTTTCAAATTCTATTCAATCAGAAAGGCTTTTATTTCATAAATATGCTAGTGTTGGACAAATAACAAATAAAGGAAACATATTCGATACACTACCAATTAAGCCATTTATCAGATTTAAAGACTTCCGTCTAGATTGTAATGTATCCGTTCTGGTAGATTTTATTGATGATTTGGAGAATGTAATTGGTGATTTACAAGACTTATGGATCGCCTTTGGTGATGATCGTGCGCAGAAGTTGTTTAATTACCATTTTCATTTTAGCCATATAGCAGACGATATTACTAAAACAGGTATAGAATATCTTATATACAAATGTGTTAAACTTAATGTGAATAATTTATGTGATGATATATTATTAGATTCTAATAAAATTCACTCCGAGTTAAAATATTTAAAAACACAAATTCGATTATTTTCTGAAAAGTATGAATGTATTGCACACTACGATACAGTCGGAGAGGATATCGTATCTAAAATTTTAACCTACACAGAAAACACGTTAAAGTCAGAATATGTGTTTAATGATGAAAACATCAAGGACGTTACGTCTGATATCGTTGCATCAATGTCATTATTAAATATTAAGAATCATCTGAAATTATCTTTTGAGAGTCATTTGAGTATGATTTAGATGTTTCGCTTTGTTAAACCCGAGAGAAGTTTGCCATTTTTTCTACACGACAAAATATAACAATAGCCATTATATGAGAAGTAAGGCTATTTAGACTGCGATTAGTTCAAGCTTATAACACGATTATAAGTTAGGTTGTAAAATTTTAAGGACAAAACATTATTTAAAAAGGATGATCATTTGCGGAATTAAATTAACACATGACGGAGCGGTGGCTCTTATTGATAATGGAAAATTGATTTTTTCTTATGAAATGGAAAAAATTGAGAATAAGCCAAGACACTCTGACTTTGAGATTACCTTATAAAAGTTAGAAGACATTTTGTTATCTCACGGTTATAGTTTCAAAGATATTGACAGGTTGGTTATTGACGGTTGGGATTTTTATACCATAAATGCCCATTTACCTTTCGATCAGCACGAACAGCTGTCTTTTGAAATAAAAATAAATAAAGAGAAGTCGCTTACGATTAATAAGCTAGCTGCTTACGGACATCTTGTAAAAGAAACAGAAAATATCTTAAAGCAGGAAACTTTTGAAGTTTCCGAGCTCGGTTTAGCTTATAAAAGCTATAAACATGTTTCTAGTCACGTTTTTGCCGCTTATTGTACTAGCCCATTTGCAAAAAGTGGAGAAGATTCATATATCTTAGTATGGGACGGCGGGATGCCTCCGCAATTATTTTATTACAGATATGAGGAAAATAAGGTAGAGAATTTGGGTTGGCTTTTTCCCTTTATGGGATATATGTATATAACTTTTTCGCACGAATTTGAGCCATTTAATAAACTAAATGATCATCTATCAGTGGCTGGCAAAGTCATGGCCTATGTTGCATTAGGAAAACTTGACGCAATGATTATGGGTAAATTTAGAGAAATTTATAAGGAATTGATTGAGGGTGTGGACTCGTTTACTATGAGTATCGATCAGGTAATGAAAATCACCAATGAGTTTACCAGGCGATCTAAAGAATTTTGCGATTCCGAAAAGCTCTTACATGCAAATATGCTGGCTACATTTCAGGTCTTTTTGCAAGAATTATTGATTGAAAACCTGACACGAAAGGTAAAAGAGAAACCTACCCTGGTGAAAAATCTATGTTTTTCAGGCGGTAGTTCGCTGAATATTAAATGGAACAGTGGCATAAGGAACAGGGGGATTTTTAACTCGATGTGGGTTCCCCCTTTTCCAAATGACGCAGGGAGTGCTATTGGAACGGCATGCTGTGAAATGATTGTTAGTGATAATATAAGGTCCTTGGAATGGAGTGTTTATAGTGGCCCTCCTGTTATGGATATTAACCACACAGAATCAGAATATCTATTCAACGACTGTACACTGGAAGAATTAGCTAAGATATTATTTGAATACAATGAACCGGTAGCCTTTATTAATGGATCAGCAGAAATGGGGCCGCGATCTCTCGGAAATAGGAGTCTTCTTTCTCCCGCTGTTAGCCCTGATATGAAGAAATTGCTGAATGAGATGAAAGGGCGTGAAGATTATCGTCCAGTAGCCCCGATATGTCTGGAGGAATATGCAATGGAAGTATTTAATCCTGGTGTGCCAGATCCTTACATGTTATATGAGCATATGGTAAGAATAGATTGGAAAGACAAAGTTCCAGCAATTTGTCACTTGGATGGAACAGCGAGGCTTCAAACCGTAAATAGCAATCAGAATCCCACAATCTATGAATTGCTCACCCATTACAAAAAATTAAGTGGAATTCCATTGTTATGTAATACAAGCGCAAATTTTAACGGTAAGGGATTCTTTCCGGATATAAACAGTGTAATGAAATGGGGTAAGGCCAATTACATTTGGAATGACGGCCGTATTTATTTTAAGAAAAATTCCCCGTATTCGAAAAATGTATCAAAAATGAATGGTGGTTATGTAAAAAATACTGTGAGTCAATGATTTAATTAGTCGTTCCTCAAAAAGGGAGTTAAAATTTGGTCGGATTCTGATGATCTACAATAAGGATTTTTTCTACACTTTCCGCATTCAACAAATGATCAAATGTGCCCAATTGGGGCCAAGATAGTTATCCCTGAACCCATAAACAACCTGTAAGTAGGTTCTGCTGAGAAAGCTGTCCATCAATTTACGACTGCCAAAATTAGAAAAGAAATCATTTATTAATATGCCAAACAGCGGGATAATCCGCCGTTTGGCATATTGAGCTATCGGACCTATTACCATTTCACTTCATGTGCTTGTCCGTCAACAGATAAACAAAGATCATAAATACCAATGTCAGTATACACCAAATTACCCTGGTCAATACCGCCTTGACATATTCTACACTCCTGATCTGTTCAGGAAATAACGTTAGCCGAAGCTGCCGGGTAATCGGGATTGGCCTCTTTTCAATAGTTTGGTTAATATTGGTCAGCCTTCTATCCAACGTAGCATTGACTTCCGACAAATCAGGCTTGGGGGCTTGTATAATAATGCTTTTAAATTTCGCTTCAAAATTGCTCAATAAAGCCTGGGTCAGTTTTTCTTTCTCTAACAATAATTTGTCTTTCTGCTCTACTTGGCTTTGGTGCTTTTTAATAAAATCGTTAATGTCCTTCAATTCCTGTACATGATCACTCAGTACGTCTTTTAATGTTGTTTCATCCATTGGGGTTTCTTCGTTTGGTTTCATGATGTCATTTTTAATTAGTTCATAATTCTGTTCAGTTCAATTAAGCATAGCTTAACGGCCTATGCCTTGGCTATACCGATGTACCTGCTCTTGTTCCTTTTCCCGCTCTTGCTGTTTCTTTAAATCCTCCTGCTGCTGTCTTAATAATTGCGCCAGCGTGTTTTGTTCCTGCTGCCGCTGTAAAAGCTGTTCCTGTTTCAGCTTCTTTTCAATATCCATCAGGGCATAGCCCAACTGGCTGCCTTTAAAGCGGACGTGTTGCGCATCGGTAAAAGCGATACCCCGGCCCAACTCTACTTCGTAGCCCCGCTGCTCTATGTACTTTTTGACCTGCTGCACATTGGTACTTTGCTTGATGGCTGTTTGCAGGTGCTTTTTCAAGGTTTCTTTACGGTTATCAACCCGCTGGCTTTGCGCGACCCTTTGCTCTGGTTTTAAGAACTTATTCGGGCTTAACACCCGTTCTAATTTGTATTCCATTTCTACCTTCCGGGCGAACTCGGCCATATGCTTGTAGCTGTTGCTGTCACTGGCGGTCTTGCCGTCAAAGCCAATCCGGTTGGCGACCACATGCATGTGCTCGTGGTTTGTGTCCTTGTGCGCTACAACCACATACTGGTGATCTTTAAAATCGAACTTTTCGGCCAGTTTTTCCACCATGTCGATCTTATCCTGCAAGCCCAACTTCCCGGCATCGCGGTGGGCGAAGCTTAAGGAAAAGTGAAATACCGGCTTGGATTGATCTGGGTTTAACTTGGCAACTTCGATCATCTCCCGCACCAGCTCCAGGCGGGTGCCGAAGCATTGATTATAAGCGATCACTTCCACCTGCTTCTTTTCCAGTTCCTGCATTTGCAGCTCTTTACTTTCCTGCCGCCTGCCCTCAAAAAGATAATGCAGTACGCCCCGAAAACTTTTACCTGTGCCAACTTTCCCGATCATGATACATAGGCGTTAATGTTCTTAACTAAGCTCCGCAGGCTTCGTACATCCTGGTCGAGCAAAGCTCTTTCAATTGCATTCAGGTCGTCGCCCCGGTTGCGCTTCCTTGCGATCTGATTGAGGTTTGCAGCGATGTGATTGAGCGTACCCCGCATTTCCAAAACCGGCTTCGGCAGGGTCTTGACCTTAACCTCGATTCGCGTATTCAATCCCAGGTTCCGCAGGAAAACCGACGGGTTCATGCCGACGCGCTTCGCGTTGGCTTCAATGATCTTTTTCTCGATGAGTGTGCACATCACGCTCACGGCAGCCCGCCGCTTATGCGGCACACTCGGCCTGCCACCTTTATTCACCCGGCCCACCTGGGCTGGGTGTTTTGTAGTTATTGTCTTTTTAACAGCACCTTCCATAAGCTTTAATTCGTTAAAAAATCTTCAAAAAAATCCCCCCGAATGCGATAGCATGAGCGGGGGCCAGCAAGTTTCGGCATGGCCGAAACATAGCTGGCTCCGCTGACAGGCCAAGGGCCTGTTCCGCTACCCGGCTGTATCGCTGTGGCGATACTCCGGGGCTGTTGATGCAGCACCTTTGGGTGCTGCCCCGCCAAAAGCGGCTTGCCGCTTTCGCGGTTCTACGGTGATCGCAAGCGATCACCGTACTGTTCAAAACGGTGGCACCAAAGGTGCCGCCCGTTTGCTCCGGCGGCTTGCCGCCGGTACTGTTTTGCACCCGCTTGCGGGTGCCGGGCTTTTGATGCGGCACCCCCTGGTGCGGCATCGGTGTGCATTGGAGTTATTAAATAGCTGGTTACACAATCACCCGGTACATGCTAACCGGTTATTTTATATTTACATATCCAGCTATTTTATATCACGCTATATTTTCACATCCACCTGCGGGTGTCCCATCGGTGGTGCCTCCATCGGTATTGCATTTTATACACCACACTATCAGGGTGCACGTACAGGGCTACCGTCAAAAAGCCACTGGCTTTTTGACGGGCTTATAACAGGCTTTAAGGACATCCATTCAATAGCATGGCAATTGATGGGCTTCCGGGATTTAATGCGCTCCATCGGCCTTAAAATGCTTTAGCTTTTTTATTGTTGGTTGCCAGATGCTGTACTGCATCTTCCCTGATCTCATCTGCTGTTTTCTTCCGGCCTGACTTGATCCATTCGGTGAGTTCCGAACGGTAGAAATACAGACGCTTCCCGCGCTTATTCACCGGAATTTCTTTACGACATACTTTACTGTAAACGGTCGGGACGGCCAGGTCTAAAAATTCGGCGGCCTTAGTGATGGGCATCAATTCTTCTTGCTCAGGTGATTGTTCCTGCTGACTAATTAAAAGCTGCTCGATGTTGTCGAGTTTGATCTGTATTTGTGTTACCGCCTCGGGTAACTGGTCAAAGGTGAGCGTGTCTTTCATTGCGCATTAATTTTGTTTAATGCTGCAATGGTAGGGGCTTGTTTTGCTGGGTTACAAGGGGCTAAGCAGTAACCCCGCGCTTACCCCCTCATTTTTTTGCTATTTTTTGCTGCGGGGAGTGGGAAGGATGAAAAATTTATCTTCCTTGTGTTCAATTTTTAGAATGGGGGATTTGCAAGGACGGGTTTTTTCTGAGATCAGGCTATGTAAATAACCCTCCGGTAATTCCCTGGGTTCAGATTGTGGGGATAGGTAGGTAAACTTTGGAGCTATCCATTTTTCTAGGTCAATTTTCCGGCAGCCTACGATCAGGTTGGCATCATAGAGTTGCTTAAAGGCATCGGATAGTTGGGTTGCTGAACCACGAAACAGCAAAGGACTGGCGGGAGCCTCGTCATTTAATAATAGTTTTTCCAGCGCGGGATGTTCTTCGGGAATAAAATACACTTTAAATAGGTCAAACAGTTGTTCCGCTGCACCAGGTTTAAAGGTTGGATAGTAGCCAACTACTTTTGCCGCTATTGCCTGTTCTTCGTTTATTTCCGCTTGATCGAAGACTTCTGCACCGTTTCCAATTTCTGATTCCTCATTTTCTATTTCCGATTTGGTAATGGTATCCGGCTGAACAGGTTCTTCATTCTTTGCCACTTCGTGTTTTTCCCTTTTTGCATTCAGCCATTCTTTAAATTCAGCTTCAGACCTCTTCGGCTTCAATGCGGTTTCCGTGGCATAGATCAGCTCCATCAGGAATTTTTCCCGCAACTTGACAGATTCGCCCAGGTCTTCTGCGAACTTGCCGCTAATTTCTATCTCTGCGCTGGCAGGTTGCAAGCCATTGACAACAAATAAATATTCCAGCCTGACGGAAAAAACAAAGGAGCGGCTATAAGCTTTTGTCATCTCGGAATAGTGATCATGGTAACTTCGCCAAAAATCCTTAAAGCGTTCGCGAACTTTGGCCAATTCGGCCAGTTGGAGCTGGATACGCTCTTTATCTAAAGTCATCAGGTCTATAAAGGCCATATCTTTCAATACCCTTAGTTCACTACGGTAAGAAAAACTATCATAGTATTGGGTCTGGTGGCTCAGGTCGTAGACCTTAACATGCTTTTTTTCATTCGTACCCCATTCCATGTGAATATCGTCCTCAATCACACGCAGGTCGAATGTCTGGATGCGGGTTAGAAACTCTTTAAGATGCTGCATAGCCAGGCAGATTTTAATAAGTAAATTTAAGGAATTATAGCCTAAAGGCAAAGAGACCCATGTTGTTCTATAGAGTGAAAATTCCATTCAGGTATCCGTTCGCTATGAGAAATACCTGAAACTATACAATAAACTAAGTGACGGTAGACAAATTGAGTGATAGTAATCGGGTTTTCAATCAATATCTTCCTTGAGTTTGTTTAGTAATTAAAATATCAAAAAAAAGCCCCGCATTGTAAGGCGAGGCGGCTTAAATGTTTTCACAACGGAATAATCCTTATTGTGATTTGCTTTCAATTTCAAATGTAATAGTTTTCGGCCTATTTAAAATACGGGAAACCGTATTTGTTTGATGTTTTTTCTTTTTAGATTTATGGAACGAGAAGAATTACAACTATGAAGAATATTTTAGGTCTGGATCTTGGTACAAATTCAATTGGTTGGGCCTTAATTGAAAAGGATACAGATCAAAAAAACGGCAACATACTTGGTACGGGTAGCCGCATCATTCCGATGAGCCAGGACATCAAAGATGAATTTGGCAAGGGCAATTCTATTTCTCAAACAGCAGACCGAACAAAATTCAGAAGTGTACGAAGACTTCGTGAGCGGCATTTGTTACGTAGGGAACGCCTGCATCGGGTTTTAAATGTGCTGGGCTTTTTACCAAAGCATTACGCCGATCAAATTGACTTCAAGAAACGTCTAGGGAAACTTGTTAATGAAACTGAACCTAAACTGGTTTATGACAACAAAAACTTCATCTTCAAAAAATCGTTTGAAGCGATGTTATCCGATTTTAATCAACACCAGCCACTGCTGTTAGCAGATGGCAAGAAAGTTCCTTTTGATTGGACAATTTATTACTTGCGAAAAAAAGCCTTAACCGAAAAAATTGAAAAGGAAGAACTCGCCTGGTTGATCTTAAATTTCAATCAAAAACGGGGATATTATCAATTACGTGGTGAAGAGGAAGAGGAAAATCCCAATAAAATGGTCGCTTTTCATTCGCTTAAAATTGTTGAGGTGATTGCCGACGAAAGTCAAAAGGGCAAGGCAGAAACCTGGTATTCGTTAATATTGGAAAATGGATGGATCTATCGAAGATCCAGCAAAACGCCTTTATACGATTGGAAGGGTAAACAGCGTGATTTTATCGTTACTACAGATCTAAATGATGACGGAAGTATTAAAACCGACAAGGAAGGGCTGGAAAAAAGAAGTTTCAGAGCACCGGTAGAAGATGACTGGACTTTAGTAAAAAAGAAAACAGAACAGGAAATTAACCGCTCCCATAAAACG
Source organism: Mucilaginibacter paludis DSM 18603 (assembly GCF_000166195.2). Lineage (NCBI taxonomy): Bacteria > Pseudomonadati > Bacteroidota > Sphingobacteriia > Sphingobacteriales > Sphingobacteriaceae > Mucilaginibacter > Mucilaginibacter paludis. Next base: position 2,884,314 of record NZ_CM001403.1, on the reverse strand, counting down.
GTCGGTACTTATATCTACGAAAACTTACTGCAAGATCCGAAGCAAAAAATTAAAGGAAAATTAGTCCGCACCATTGAGCGTGAGTTTTATAAAGATGAATTAAAGATGATTCTTAAAAACCAGCAAAAGTTCCATCCCGAATTGAATGATGAGCATTTATATATTAATTGTGTAAGAGAATTGTATCGCAATAATCAGGCACATCAAACGATCTTAAGCAAAAAGGACTTTGTACATTTATTTATAGACGACATTATTTTTTATCAGCGACCGTTGCGAAGCCAGAAATCTTCCATCAGCAATTGTACGTTGGAATTTAGAAAGTACAAAAATGAAAATGGTACTGACCAAACGGATTATTTGAAAGCTATTCCAAAATCACATCCTTTGTTCCAGGAGTTTCGCCTTTGGCAATGGATCTACAACCTGGGCATATACCAAAAAGAAGATGATACAAATGTTACGGATGAGTTGATAAAGAATATTGACGGATATCAGGATCTGTTTGACTTTTTAAACAACAAAAAAGAGATCAGGCAAGATATCCTAATCAAGTTTTTGGTTGAACAAACGGGTTTAAAAGGAAAGCCCCTATCCTCAGTAGTTGCCAAATATCGCTGGAATTTCGTGGAAGATAAAATTTATCCTTGTAATGAAACAGGCACTCAGATTCGTACAAGATTAGCGAAAGTAGAAAACACGCCTGAAGATTTCTTGACTGCTGAAACGGAAATCAAATTATGGCACATTATATATTCTGTTAATGATAAAGCTGATTATGAAAAAGCGCTGAAGACCTTCGCCGAAAAGCACAATTTAGACACACATTCGTTCGTCGAAAACTTCAAAAAATTCCCGCCATTCAAAAGTGAATATGGATCATTCTCTGAAAAAGCGATAAAAAAATTATTGCCGTTAATCCGTTTGGGGAAATATTGGAGTTGGGAGAACATTGATAAGAAAACACAGGAAAGAATAGAAAAAATCCTGACTGGAGAATTTGATGAAGCCATCAAGAGCAGGGTTCGTGACAAGGCTATTCACCTTACAGAAGAAGATCACTTTCAAGGCTTGCAACTTTGGCTGGCCAGTTATGTGGTTTACGGCCGCCATTCTGAAGCTGATAATTTAGATAAGTGGCATACCGTAGCAGACTTAGAAGATTATCTTGCAGAGTTCAGGCAACATTCATTAAGAAACCCGATTGTAGAACAGGTGATAACCGAAACTCTTCGGGTAGTAAAAGATATTTGGCTGCAATATGGGCAGGGCGCAAAAGACTTTTTTAGTGAAATCCACATCGAATTAGCCAGGGAAATGAAAAACACCGGGGATGAAAGGAAACGGCTAACCTCTTTAGTTACAGACAATGAAAATACCAACTTACGAATTAAAGTACTATTGTCTGAATTGCTGAATGATGGAAATGTCGAAAATGTAAGGCCGTACTCTCCGATGCAACAAGAAGCACTGAAGATTTTTGAAGATGGCGTATTGAATTCTGACATCGAAATTGAGGATGATATTTTAAAAATCAGCAAAATGGCTCAACCTACAAATACCGAGCTAAAACGCTATAAATTATGGCTGGAACAAAAATACCGCTCTCCCTACACCGGGCAGATCATCCCTTTAAACCGATTGTTCACTGCTGATTATGAAATAGAGCATATCATACCACAGAGCAGGTTTTTTGACGATAGTTTTAGTAATAAAATAATTTGCGAATCCGCAGTGAACCAGCTCAAAGACAAGCAGCTCGGTTTGGAGTTCATTAAAAACCATAGCGGAACTATTGTGAAACTGGGCATGGGAAAAACCGCAAAAATCCTCGACGTAGAAAGCTACAACGAATTTGTAAAGGGGAATTACACTAAAAACATCAGTAAAAGAAACAAGCTGATGCTGGAAGAAATCCCGGATAAAATGATAGAAAGGCAACTGAATGATACCCGATATATCAGTAAGTTTATTATCTCCGCATTATCTAATATTGTCCGTAGCGAAAGCAATGATGATGGTTTCAACTCTAAAAACGTATTACCGGGCAATGGCAAAATCACTTCAAGGCTGAAACAAGATTGGGGAATGAATGATATTTGGAATGAATTAATACTACCACGTTTCGAACGGATGAACAAGATAACGGATTCTGCTGTATTTACTGCCTGGAACGAAAATAATCAGAAGTTTTTACCAATTGTTCCGTTGGAGTTTTCAAAAGGATTTCAAAAGAAAAGAATAGACCATAGGCATCACGCTTTGGATGCCCTGGTTATCGCCGCTTCAACAAGAGAACATATTAACTTACTGAATAATGAACATGCTAAATCAGATAAACGCTTTGACTTGAACCGAAAACTCAGAAAATTTGAAAAGGTTGCCTATAACGATCCGAAAACCGGGAAAAGAATAGAAAAAGAAGTGCCTACTATTTTTCTGAAACCCTGGGAAACCTTTACCGTAGATGCCAAAAACAGCCTGGAAAGCATTATAGTCAGCTTTAAACAAAATCTCCGGGTAATTAACAGAGCAACCAATTATTCTGAAAGCTATAATGATGAAAATGGCGCGTTGCGATTAGGGAAAGATGGTAACCCCCTAAAAGAGAAGATAAAACAAAGCAAGGGCGATAGCTGGGCAATCAGAAAACCCATGCATAAAGATTTTGTCTACGGAAAGGTTCATTTGCAAAATGTTAAACTACCTAAAGATAAATTCATTACAGCCATAAGAAAAAGTTTAGATGTCACCTTTGATCTAAAAAGAATAGAGACAATTACCGATACCGGTATTCAAAAGATATTGAAAAATTACTTGCATAGTAAAGAAAACAAGGTTGAATTAGCCTTTTCACCGGAGGGTATTGAAGATATGAATCAACATATTGAAAGGTACAACGACGGCAAGAAACACCAACCTATCCATAAAGTTCGTGTTTTTGAGATCGGTAGCCGATTCTCTTTAGGAGAGTCAGGTAACAAGAAAACCAAATTTGTGGAAGCTGCAAAAGGAACCAATCTTTTCTTTGCTGTATACCAGGATGATAATAAAGGCAAACGAAATTATGAAACCATTCCACTAAACATTGTGATTGAAAGACAGAAACTGGGTTTGCATTCCGTCCCAACAGAGGATGCCAAAGGCGGAAAACTATTATTCCATCTTTCTCCAAATGATATGGTATATGTTCCAACTTCAGAAGAGCTGGAAGATAATTTGGCATCGGTTAACATCAAACGTTTAAATACAGCGCAGAGAAAGAGAATCTATAAGGTTGAAAAGGCCAGCGGCGTTGAGTGTTATTTTATTCGGCAGGACATCGCTTACTTAATTAAAAATTACGATGCTAAAACTAAAATTGGTGAGTTGGAAAGTCAGAATAAATTGCAAACAACGATGACAGATGATAGATTAAAAATTACAGATGTGTGCGTCAAATTAAATATAGACAGGCTCGGTAGTATCGCTGAAACATTCCTGGGAAATCAGTATGGAGCTAGTAAAAAAACTTAATAAGCAACAAATTTATCCCGGTTAGGCCAATGGATTGACCTATTCGATAGTTATAATTAAAACCTGATCTTATCACAATTAAATGGGGCAACATGATAAAACGAACGCTTCACTTCAGTAATCCGGCTTACCTGAGCTTAAAGGAAAGCCAGTTGGTAATTGATCTTCCTCACCTTAAAATTTTAGGGGAAAAGGAAAGTAAAAAGTCGGTACCTATTGAAGATATAGGAATTGTTGTACTGGATCACCAGCAGATCACCATCACCCATGGCTGCATTGCAGCATTATTATACAACAATTCCGCGATCATCACCTGCGATCATACACATCACCCCACCGGCATGATGCTACCAATTGACGGACATGATACGCAAAGCGAGCGCTTCAGGTACCAAATCGATGCTTCACAGCCACTTAAGAAGCAGCTTTGGCAACAAACTATCCAAGCCAAAATATTAAACCAAGCGGCGGTTTTGGCAGATCGTGGTATTCCCCACGATAATATGCTTCACTGGGCTAAGTCTGTACGTTCAGGCGATCCGGATAACTACGAAGGACGTGCCGCCGCTTATTACTGGAAGAATGTATTCCCTAAAAAAGTGGAATTCTTTCGTGGCCGTGAGGGTGACCCGCCAAACAATTTACTGAATTATGGTTATGCCATATTACGGGCTATTGTAGCGCGCGGGCTGGTATGTTCCGGCCTGATACCTACATTAGGTATACATCACAGGAATAAATATAACGCCTATTGCTTGGCTGATGACATTATGGAGCCTTACCGCCCCTATGTTGATTTGATCGTTCTAAAGATCATCGATAATGGCGAGAATTTTTTAGAGTTAGGCAATTCTATAAAATCTCAGTTATTAGGCATTGCCACCGTTGACGTACAATTTGAAAGGAATAGGAGTCCGTTAATGGTTGGTGTGCAAAGCACTACTGCTTCTTTAGCCAGGTGTTACGAAGGAAAAAACAGGAAAATAAACTACCCTATCATGAAGAATTTTAATCCTAAAAGGGCCATAATCCCTAAGCCGGACGAAAATTTCAATGATGAGGATACAGAAAATACTATTGAATACAATATTGGCGATGAAGAATAGCTAACCGTTGATGAATGCGTTTAAATGAATACCGGATTTTGTGGATATTAGTATTTTTTGACCTGCCGACAGAAACAAAAAAAGACCGGCAAATCTACAGTAGGTTTCGTAAGGATATTATGAAGGATGGATTTGGTATGTTCCAATTCTCCATCTACCTGCGGCATTGCAGCAGTCGTGAAAACGCTGATGTACACATCAAACGTGTGAAGAAAATACTCCCACCTAAAGGTCACGTCGGTATCATGACCATTACCGATAAGCAGTTCGGAATGATGGAATTGTTCTATGGTAAGGAAGAGAAGGAGCTTCCAGACACCCCACAGCAATTGGAATTGTTTTAGAATTTTAAATCCGGAAGCCTGAGCAACCGGATTTTTTAATTCTAAATTTAAACATAAACAACTGATATTTAACGTTTTGAACCATGGTATATTGTTCCAAATATCAGTTGTTTAAAGATTGAAAGCAAATCACAACAGCAGTACATGGCGAAACAGCGTCTCAGCGATTGTTCCAAATATCAGTTGTTTAAAGATTGAAAGCAAATCACAACGGTCGGTAGCATCTTGTAGTTTTTGTTCAAATTGTTCCAAATATCAGTTGTTTAAAGATTGAAAGCAAATCACAACTGCTGTGCGCAGCAAGGAAACTCTGGACTGATTGTTCCAAATATCAGTTGTTTAAAGATTGAAAGCAAATCACAACGGTTCTCGTCGTTAAGGCACCGGGAGTTATATTGTTCCAAATATCAGTTGTTTAAAGATTGAAAGCAAATCACAACGGCTCAACTGGCAGCACTGTAATCATACTGATTGTTCCAAATATCAGTTGTTTAAAGATTGAAAGCAAATCACAACATTGCGAGCTTCTATCCCATATCACCGTATATTGTTCCAAATATCAGTTGTTTAAAGATTGAAAGCAAATCACAACAAGGGTTGACTGCCCCGGTTGATAGTAAGAATTGTTCCAAATATCAGTTGTTTAAAGATTGAAAGCAAATCACAACCCCATGCACCTAACGAAGCGCCTAACATGGATTGTTCCAAATATCAGTTGTTTAAAGATTGAAAGCAAATCACAACTAATATCCCTAAGCTGAACTTCGCCACTTTATTGTTCCAAATATCAGTTGTTTAAAGATTGAAAGCAAATCACAACCCCCGGTATACCACGAAGCGAAAGATTGAATTGTTCCAAATATCAGTTGTTTAAAGATTGAAAGCAAATCACAACAAGGCAGCGCCCATATCCACCGCGGCTGACATTGTTCCAAATATCAGTTGTTTAAAGATTGAAAGCAAATCACAACGGAGTGCCAGTAGTTGGTATAACTAAAATCATTGTTCCAAATATCAGTTGTTTAAAGATTGAAAGCAAATCACAACGTCGTGGCCGTATGCAGTAACCCTACATGATTGTTCCAAATATCAGTTGTTTAAAGATTGAAAGCAAATCACAACAACACATGGCATGGGCAATAATCATTCGGCATTGTTCCAAATATCAGTTGTTTAAAGATTGAAAGCAAATCACAACTGCTGCAAGCCTTTCGCGCTCTATACGGTATTGTTCCAAATATCAGTTGTTTAAAGATTGAAAGCAAATCACAACTAAAGAGGTTGCCGCTCTGTCATTTTGCTTATTGTTCCAAATATCAGTTGTTTAAAGATTGAAAGCAAATCACAACCTACCTTAACAAAGGCGGGTTCTGTATCGATTGTTCCAAATATCAGTTGTTTAAAGATTGAAAGCAAATCACAACCCCTAACGCAAGTTTCCAGATTGAAATCCCATTGTTCCAAATATCAGTTGTTTAAAGATTGAAAGCAAATCACAACTGATCCTGGCAAGTACGTCCATAACCGTCTATTGTTCCAAATATCAGTTGTTTAAAGATTGAAAGCAAATCACAACAATGGCCTTATATTGTAATGCTCAAACAAATTGTTCCAAATATCAGTTGTTTAAAGATTGAAAGCAAATCACAACCAGGCGGTATATTTTCACGAAACGCAATATATTGTTCCAAATATCAGTTGTTTAAAGATTGAAAGCAAATCACAACGCTCATCTTTTTTGCGCCCGGCGTCAGTACATTGTTCCAAATATCAGTTGTTTAAAGATTGAAAGCAAATCACAACAGCTTCTAATTCGGCGGCAACTCTTTGCTATTGTTCCAAATATCAGTTGTTTAAAGATTGAAAGCAAATCACAACAGGGCCGACAGTGATCCCAGGATTTCATCCATTGTTCCAAATATCAGTTGTTTAAAGATTGAAAGCAAATCACAACGGGATGATGGCAAGGATAGCAATCCATTTAATTGTTCCAAATATCAGTTGTTTAAAGATTGAAAGCAAATCACAACAGTTAATCTGTTGGTTAAAAATAAATTCGATTGTTCCAAATATCAGTTGTTTAAAGATTGAAAGCAAATCACAACTATCAGGGGGTGAAAAAAAGCAGTGTAGTTATTGTTCCAAATATCAGTTGTTTAAAGATTGAAAGCAAATCACAACTATTCGTCTTGATGTTCAGCGAAAATTACAATTGTTCCAAATATCAGTTGTTTAAAGATTGAAAGCAAATCACAACAATACTTAATCACGAAGTCGTAGCAGTCGCATTGTTCCAAATATCAGTTGTTTAAAGATTGAAAGCAAATCACAACATCGGTATGCTGATGTATAAATTGTTCCTTATTGTTCCAAATATCAGTTGTTTAAAGATTGAAAGCAAATCACAACCATGGGTATCTGAGATTAAGACTTTTACAATTGTTCCAAATATCAGTTGTTTAAAGATTGAAAGCAAATCACAACTGATGTTGAAGAATACCAACGTGAATGGGAATTGTTCCAAATATCAGTTGTTTAAAGATTGAAAGCAAATCACAACCAATTTTGTTAAGGTCAATCATAAATCAATATTGTTCCAAATATCAGTTGTTTAAAGATTGAAAGCAAATCACAACTGGATACCCGCAGTTTCATGATCACATTTTATTGTTCCAAATATCAGTTGTTTAAAGATTGAAAGCAAATCACAACAGCAACACTTGCCGGGGCCGGTTTGTCGCCGTTGTTCCAAATATCAGTTGTTCAAAGATTGAAAGCAAAACTCTAAATTCTGGCATGGAAAGGTGCATATTTGGCGTCTGTAGCACTCCAAATGTGTGTAATCAGACTTAATGACAAATTACCGCAAAACAAGAGTGATGGATATTTTGCGAAGTTATTCTGCAAATTTTCTGCAAATAAAAAACCCCACTCGCCAGAGTGGGGTTAAATCATTGATTTTCAGGCTCCTGAGGCTGGGCTCGAACCAGCGACCCTCTGATTAACAGTCGTAGGGTCATCCTTATCGTTGTTTTGTAATTTTTATATATACTTGATTATAAGATATATATGAAATATTGATTTATCAATTTTAATCGATTTTTTGTTGTTTTTTGTTCATTTGTGTGAGAAATGTGTGAGACAATAATTTGCATTTTATGCGTTTATTACTTAAATTAGCATATAATTAAAAAAGTGTGTGAGACAAAATTAGCATTTACTCTAAAATAATCAATATGGCTGTTAAAGTAAATTTATACCTGGACGAACGGAAGATTGAAACAGGTGAAAAAGCCCCGGTTAAATTAAGGTTGTATATATCCCGAACGGACATAAGGCATTACCATACAAACCGATATTTAACAGGAGAGCAATTCAATGAGTCTTATTTGGCTGCCAAGCCAAAGAAAGCTTTTAAGGAGCTTAAAATCGCATTGGATGCCATTGTAGTTAAGGCCAATAATATCATCACGAAAATGGATGGCGTATTTGTATTGGCCAAATTTGAACGGGAGATGTTCGGCGCTCCTGCCAGCGCTACCGATGTAGTACCACATTATCATTCCTATATCAATGAACTGAACCGCAACGAACGCAGCGGTACGGCTTCTAACTACCATTTGAGTTTAAAGTCCCTACTGGCCTTTGCAGGAAAAGATAAGAAAGCAGCAACGAATTTGCCCTTTACCAATATTACGATTGATTTTTTAAACCGCTATGAAAAATGGATGTTGGCTGAAGAAAAATCAAAAACAACAGTAGGCATTTACCTCCGCCCGCTTCGTGCAATCTTTAATAAGGCGATTGAAGAAGGAAATATCGCAGCTGATATTTACCCTTTCAAAAAATACAAGATACCGACCGGACAAAATATCAAAAAGGCTTTGGATAAGTCAGAATTAAAAACCCTGTACACCGCCAAGCTGGAACCGGGCAGTTTTAAGGAAAAGGCCAGAGATTTTTGGTTTTTTAGCTACCAATGTAACGGGATGAATTTTAGAGATATTACTGAATTAAAATATAAGGACATTAATAAAAAATCCTTTTCGTTTTTACGCCATAAAACGCTGCATACTACAAAAGATAAACCTAAACCCATTATTGTACCCCTAACGGAAACAATCAAGGCCATGATTGAACGTTATGGCACTAAACCTGCCTTGCCGGATAATTATGTGTTCCCGATCCTTGATAAATCGATGGACGAGAAAGAAAAAATGCGGGTTAACCAAAATTTTATTCGTTTTGTTAACCAACACATACAGAAGCTGGCAAAAGACCTGGGATTAGATACGGACATCTCTACCTATTATGCCCGCCACACTTTTACAACAACTGCTATCCGCAACGGTGCTAAAATGGAGTTGATACAGGAAAGCTTAGGCCATCATAGCCTGTCCACTACACAAAATTATTGGGCTGGTTTCGAAGATGATGTTAAACAAGAGATCGCAGACAAATTGATGGATTTCGCATAATGGCTTTAAGCCTTAGCCTTATAACTAAATAAATATTTACTATAGCCTTGTTGTGCTTAAGAACAGGGCTATAATTTCCAGTTTTCAATGTGACCCGTCCGTTAATTCGTCGCCAAATATAAAACTGACGCAAGCCGCAAACATCGGTGGGGACTTTACCCCAAAAGCATAACCACTGGATATGGCTCTATAAGCGGACATTCCCGCCCTGCAAGTCAGGCACACGGCATTCCATTCTTACCAGTTGAGCAACCAACAGCGCGTAGCCGGGTAAAATGTCAAGGCCGGGCAAGCCACTGAAAAACAAAACACAATTGCCCGCTTGTGTAGCCTTGACGTTTTATCCCGGCGTGGGCTACCTTTGCTGTACTGGTGAATGAATGGCTAACCAACTTGCTTATCTTGCAAACGGCAATTGCGGTTTGCCTTGTAGCGAGGCTGGCGGCAGAAGTATGGAGCCGCTTGCCGCAGCTACTTTCTTTTCTCACAAGCTTAATCGTGTTTTTAAAAGATTATAATCATAGGCCGTCCTATTCCCTGTTTTATTTGCAAAAAACACTGGATAGCATTTAGTAAGAACCTTTAAAAAATCCTCGTTAAATTCTGCGAAATCCTCCTTTAAAACTGTAATTATATTTTTGTTATCCAGCATCCAGTTAAGCAAACTATCATCCTGAATATTGTTCATCATATAACAATTGCCTGTCTGCTCATCATGAATGAAAAAATGCGGTTTATGTTCTACTGCAATCACTTGGCTACCAATAATCACCTCTACTGAAAGATTAAAACGGTCTTTGTGAAAAGTTAACATGAATGACAGCGAGGGCTGTTCCAAACTGTATCTACAACCTTGCATGAAAAATTTAGTTGGCTTTTCTCTTAAATACCTAAGCCAGTATAAAAGATATATGTGGTTGTAAGGGAAATCGACAAGCAATGGTAAAGCTTTCTGCCATAGGGTAAATATGGTTGCTTTCGCCTCGTTCCAAACCCGCCAGTCCCGATATTCATTTTTATAAGTAAGAGGGCGTATAATATCATACATGGTTTTGCTTATCTCATTTAATTGTTGTTGGGATGGGTGATCTCCGCTTGGGTTTGGTTCTTTATCAGGAAGACAAAAATTTGAAAAGGCAACTAATTTTAAACCGCTCCTGTCGGTCTTGCCATGAAATGGAATAAGTAATGGGCAGTGGCGATCACGGTAAATGTCAGGTGCAAAACATAAAGCATAAGCATACACGAAACTCTCTCCTGCTTTTGTTGAAAGTGTTTTATCGATTTGCTCTTGTAATTTAGGGAAGCTTGATTTGCCGAACCCGATTAGGCTGCGATAAAAACTACCATAAGCTGGTTTAGCTTCTACGTTAATATGTTGGCTCGATACATGTATGTCAAGGAATTTTCGGCTGGTTTCATCGTTATAGAAATTCGGCCAATACAATTTCTGACAATCAAAGGTCTGGCTTAGCCAGGTTAGATTAAACAGGCCAATAAAAGCGTGAAAACAAAGTTTTTCGTCCGGCATCCCACACGTACAGCCAATATGCAATTCCTCTTTTTCAACATGGAGATACAAATAGTATATTGAATCATCGTTTAATTTCAGTTTTACCGTAGCTATACCGCTCTCAAAACTTAGAAACTCATCTTGATTACCCATGTAAACTTTGCGCCCTTTAGGTGGCTCATAATGCTTATACAACTCATCGCGGGTCAAAAGCTGACCGGGCTGTGTTAAAGGTATCGGATAAAAGAACAGGTCGGTCGGAATTGAAGTGAACCCCAAAAGTTAGACAAAAACTTTTGGGGTTTATTATTTATGTCAAAGCACACATTTGAAGAGAAACTTGATGTAGTTTCTCAAGTAAGAAAGGGAAAGCCGATTCTACGGATATCCCGCGAACGCCATATCCGTGAAGGCATGATATTGGAATGGGTTCGGAAATATGATCTTTATGGCGAAAGTGGGCTGCTCAAACAACCTAACGTCAAGCCCACGCCTGATTTCAAAGAAGAAGTTGTAAGGCTTGTCATAGAAAAAAAAGTACCTTTAAATCAGGTTGTTCTGGAATATAGATTAAGCAAGACTGCTTTAGAGCGCTGGGTAAGATCAGTACGGGTTGAGGGATATGCAGTACTATACCAGCAAAAGAATCCTGGACGACCACCTAAATGCATGGGAAGATCAAAGAAGCTTGAACCTGAAACAGAAGTAGAGAAGCTCCAGGCGGAAAATAGCCGTTTGCGGGCGGAGAACGCACTATTAAAAAAAGTCACGGCCTTAGTCAAGGAAAAAGAAGCCCGCGAACGCATGAGTGGGCAAAAGCCATCGAAGAACTAAGGCCCGAACATGATGTTTCAATTCTATTGGATTGCAAACAGATGGCTCGTTCTGTATTTTATTATCATCGCAAGCGCCTAAATGATGATAAATACAAGCATGAAAAAGAAGAGATCGCAAGTATATACCACTTGCATAAAGGCAGATATGGTTATCGGCGGGTCACCGCCGAAATGAAGAACCGGGGTTATAGCATAAATCACAAGACTGTCCAAAAATTGATGGGAACATTAGGCCTAAAATGCAATATCAGGAAAGTAAGTTATCGCTCATACAAAGGTGAGGTTGGTAAAATTGCCCCTAATGTACTTGAAAGGGATTTTGAGGCAAATCTGCCTAATCAGAAATGGGCTACGGATGTCACTCAGATGAACATTAAAGGGGAGAAGATCTATTTATCTCCTATAATTGACATGTTCAACGGGGAAGTCATTTCTTATAGTATTTCAAAATCTCCAAATATGCAGATGATAGATGAAATGTTATATGAGGCTTTTGATAAAGTGAAAGATATAAGGGGACTTATTTTTCACTCTGACCAAGGGTGGCAATATCAACATTATGGATATAGAAAGGCTTTGGAAAAACATGGAATTATTCAAAGCATGTCCAGAAAGGGAAACTGCTTGGATAATGCCTTGGCCGAAAGCTTCTTTGGGATCTTAAAGACAGAATTACTGTACAAACAGAGCTTTGAAACTGCGGAAGAATTTATAACTTCGTTAAAAGAATACATTCATTACTATAACAATGAAAGAATAAAAAACAGGTTAAATGGAAAGAGCCCGGTGGAATACCGAGCTCTCGTACAAAAAACTTAATTTTGTAAACTGTCCAACTTTTTGGGGTCACACCAATTGTTTGAGCGGCCTCTTATTTTACAAAACTGCTCAACCTATATCATTTTAACCTAACGGTTTTCACGTATTGGGGAAACGTTGTTTTGGCACCTGGAAATAGCTTGCATTTCCTTGCATAGGAACTGGATCTTTAAATATCAAATATTATGTTTCGTTTTTTTTTAAAGTTAATAATCACGCTTGGTTTCAGTGTTACTTCGCTCACAGCTTTTTGCCAGAAAAACACTGCGACCTTACCAGGTAATGGGAATCCCCTTATACCTGGATACTTTGCAGATCCTACAGTAAGAAAATTCGGTGATACATTTTACATCTACGCAACAACAGATGGCAATGGCGGCGGGCATGGTCCTTCACAGGTGTGGATATCCAAAGACTTTGTTAACTGGAAAATGAAGGACATGAATTGGCCTACATCCAATTATTATTGGGCCCCCGATGTTATCAACGGAAACGACCATAAATACTATATGTACTATTGCCAGCCGGTTGATATTTATGGTGCATCTGCAACATCACCAACCGGCCCATGGACACCTTTGCTTCCCGATGGAAAATCAATGATCCCCAACTACTTTATCCCCGGTGTTATTACACTGGACGGGCAAACGTTTAAGGACGACGATGGAAAGATTTATATGTTTTGGGGTACCTGGGGCACCTATCCTGATCACGGTTGTGGTGTTGGGCTCCTGAACCCGGATATGCACACTTTTTCAAAAAAAGCTAAAATTCCAAATACCATTGCCAAAGATTTTTTTGAAGCGCCCTTCATGTTTAAAAGAAAGGGCATTTACTACCTAACCTATTCGTCTGGGTTTTGCGAGAATGAAACCTACCGTGTTCAATATGCCATAAGCAAAACAGGGCCGATGGGACCCTTTGTTTTCGGTAAAAACAACCCTGTTTTAAGTACCAATAGCGACAGTACGGTACATGGCCCCGGCCATGAGTCAGTAATCCAGATTGGCAACGATTTTTATATGGTATATCACCGGCATAATAACCCGCACTCCAACGGGGGATACCACAGGCAGGTTTGCGCAGATAAGATTACTTTTGATGCCGAAGGAAATATTGAAAAGCTTATTCCTACCCATACAGGTGTTGGCTTGCTGGGTAAAAGTACCGTAAGGGCCATAAATCTGGCTTATAAAAAAACTGCTACAGCATCGTCTTTTTACAATGATGATTACCGGCCTTCATTTGCCACGGATGATAATAACGGCACTCTTTGGAGGCCTGCTCATAACGATGGCACGGCAGCGTGGCTGAAAATTGATTTGGGGGAGGTTAAAACAATAAAACAGGTGCTTACACAATTTGAGTATGCTACCTGGTATTATCAATATAAAATAGAAATATCTGCCGATGGCCTTAAATGGGATTTGTTTGCCGATAAAACACATAATCAGCAGCATGGATCGCCGATGATTGACAATGGAGATGTTAAAGCCAGGTATGTAAGGTTAATGATAACGGGAACTGAGTACCCCGGCCTGTTCAAATCTATTTGGAACGTAAAAATTTATAGCGATAGGGCAATACAGGACGAAGCTGGGCAACTAACAGTAACCGGACAGGTGGATTCTACCCGGCAAAAAGGACTTTTAGTGAGCTTTGATGCAGATAGTTTACAAAAGGGCCAATCCGTTCCTGAATTTAGTAATAAGGGAGTATTGGGCGGAACATTTGTTGCCGGGGGGAAGGCTCCTTATGTAGATATAATCAAAGGGAAAAAGGCCTTGGTATTTAATGGCAGCCAAAACTTCGAATCTACTATACAAGTTCCACGCATTTTATGCGGCAATAATAGTTATACGGTTGCATATACTATTTATAGTTCTGAACTGTTAAACGAAAACCCGGTTTTAAGTTGGACAGCAGGCGAATCTGAACACCGAGGCGCTATTTTTGGATATGGTAAAAACAGAGATTTTGGCGTAGCCCAGCACTTTGGCGTTTCTGATTTGCCATTTGGAGCAATGCCATCATCAGCGGCCTGGCATCAAATTGTAATTACATATGACGGCGTGTTTGAAAAGGTATTTGTTGATGGCGTTTTAAATAATAAAGAGAATAAAATGTTATTTATGCAGCCTGCAAATAAGATTTTTTTTGGCTCCAAAACCAATAAAACGTTATTTCTGAATGCGGCAGTATCCTCTTTAAAGGTTTATGATATTTCGCTTCCCGATTCTCTCGTTAGCAAGTCTTTTAATATCAAAAGTCATGATGATATCCCTGTATCGCTTGATGCCGATAAACTAAGCTATGGCAAACTTACCGAATGGGAAAATAATGGAAGCCTTGGCGGAAAATTCGCAGCCCTTGGCGATGTCAAGCCTATAGTTAAAGATATTTGCGGGAAGATTGCCGTGGCGTTTTTCGGATCCGATAATTTAGATTTTTACAAAGTAAATAAAGATACAACTAATAATCATAGCTTAATAGCAAGTGTTTTTTTGCCTGATCCTGTAAAATATAACAGCAACCAACGTGACAAAAATAATTTAGAAAGTTGGGCGGTTGATCACGAAAATAGTGCAGGTAAGTGGCATTTGCTGGTCAGAACAAAAAAAGGTGGCAAGGTTACCGATTTTATGGACGGTGCTAAAGTAATAGCGAATATTCAATTCGATAACATTTTTAAAACCTTGTTTTCTAAAACCAGCGGAGGCAATGGCTTTAAAGGTGCTGTCAGTACTCTTATTTGCCTTGCTCAATCGCTAACGCCGGGCGAAGTTGCGCAGATAACAGCTATCTGGTTTAAAAACTTTCACCCGGTTACTTTGAAAACGCCCGATTTTGTTATACCTCCACATGCGGTATCGCCTACGCTGATTGAGATGACTGCCGCCGCTCATACTGCTGAAAAAGAAGATTTGCAATATTATTTCCAGGACGAAAAAACGAGCGCAAAGGCCGGGGCATGGAGCAGCGATTCGCATTATACAGATTTTAAAGCGGTTCCCGATCATATTTACTCTTATCGCTTCAAGGTTAGGGACAATTTTGGTAATGTTTCCAGGTTTTCTGCTGCCCGCACGGTGAGTACTTCGCAGGCACAGTTTGAGGTAACGAACTTTGATTTTTCAAGGCAAGCTGATACGTCAAATATCGCTTCCGGCAATAGCAACTGGAGCGGCGTGGTGGGCGCGCAGCAGGCAGGGGCAAATGACAACATCTATGTTGCTGATCAGTTGCTTACACTGAAGTCGAAAGGATCAAACTGGGACGGTAACCTGCCTTATGGGCCATTTATTTATAAAACGATAGCCGGTGATTTTATAGCCGAAACCGAGGTTGCAGACCTGAGCGGATATAAGGAACGAACTGTAAAAGGCAACAACGATGTAGGGTTAATGGCGCGCAAAGCGATTACATTGGCAAGCGAAAACACGCCGGAGGCCCTGTTACAAAACAGCTTATTCCCCGCCTGGAATTGTGGTAACCTTTTTACCAATTTTCAATCGGGGCAACGGATGCAAACCAATACTCAGGGCGGCTGGAACTTTGGCAGGTATTTACAGATCCAAAGGTCTGGGAACATATTCTCTATCAGGTTTAGTGCCGATGGTAAAATTTGGAATGATATTCCAGGAAGCCCCATAAAGCGAGACGACCTCAACGGCTTTCCCTTACAGGTTGGGCTATTTCAAAGTACCTATGGCCCTCAGGAAGGTTTTGGAACTTTTAGAAGTTTTAAAATTACACAGGAAAAAAAAGCGAGTGCTAAATAATCTTATCCTGATTTATTTTTGATGATTAATCAGGAAAATTCTTGCGAATGCTTTTTTAATAAATACAAAAAGTCGAATACAGATTTGTTAACATCAGCAAGTCTGCTGCAACTTAATGCTAATGTTTTGAATTTATTATTAAACATGGCATATACTATCTTTTGGAATGTGATCTGATTCTGTTGCCATGACTGTAAATAAACTGTTGGGTTTTTTAGTCAATTGATTTCAATGGCGCGTTTGTCTTGAAATGAACTTAGGTATTACAGTTTACTCTATTACGAAGCTAATCCGATTAATCGAATCTGTCTTCGGCATAGTTAATTAAGGTGCGTTCGTAAAGATGTGCCAATTATCATACCCCGTTTCGCTTCTCTTAAACCGAGACCGTTGCAAAACGAACTATGCGTTTTGTATAATATATACTTGATAACGAATTTAGATTTTTGTTTTTCTTTTTACGCGATTTTAGATGGCCTTTTAAGTTTGTGTTTCATTTAAGCGCGGGATTAAGGCACGAATGGTCGGAAGATTAAATCTTCCGACTTTTTTGTTTTTAAGGTATTGGACTCATTGATATAAGTTTCTGATTTTCAATTATTTATCTTGTTTTTATCATTTTGATTTGCTATATTAATAGCTGATAATCAATACGATATGGCCATTTTTAAAGATCATAACATTAACGTAAAACAGCTTTTAGGCTTCATTCCCGAGGCCTTGATAGCAAATTTGTCGCTTACGACCAAGATCGATCATTACGCGAAGGTTCTGCACGGCAATAAGCTGTTTTATTTATTGCTCTACGGCATTTTGGACAATGACAGGCTTAGCCAGCGAACCCTTGAGGATACTTTCAATGACTCGGTGTTTAAGATCCTTTTTAACCTGGATGAAGATGAAACGATCCGTAGAAGTTCGATTTCGGAAAGGCTATCCAAAGTTGATCCGGACTATTTCAAGCAGATATATGAATGTATCTATGAGCAGTTTGCGGGATAT
Organism: Mucilaginibacter paludis DSM 18603; assembly: GCF_000166195.2. Classification (NCBI taxonomy): domain Bacteria; kingdom Pseudomonadati; phylum Bacteroidota; class Sphingobacteriia; order Sphingobacteriales; family Sphingobacteriaceae; genus Mucilaginibacter; species Mucilaginibacter paludis. The sequence goes on along the minus strand of NZ_CM001403.1, from coordinate 2,866,918 downwards.
TATACTGTAACAGAGAGGAATAAATACGGCCTGATCCGGGTAGATAGTTCAATGGTAAGTGAGACCACCAGCAAACTTATGGAGGGGATCGATAATAAAAGCGGGAAGAAGGCTGTCAAATATAGTATTGCTTTTGATGGGATCTTACCCAGCCATTCAAATGTATTCACAAAGCCAAGTTATGCCAGTGAAGATATTGCGTTACCTGAGGCGGTAATGGAACATGTGAAAAAAGAAACCGGACATTATAACATCTATGTATTGGACAGGGGCCTGCAATCAACCAGGACGATGAAAGCCTTTACCCAAAGGCAGGTCACATTCATCTGCCGGGCAAAGGAAAACAGAAAGTTTGTTGAATTAGGATCATTGATGACTGCAGGGCAGGATATGGATCTGGGCGAATCCAAACTGCTCAGGGATTGTAAAGTTCAGTTATATGCCGGTACTACGATCAATAACAAGCGTGGCAAACAACATATCAAACATGAGCTCGTGAACAGTTCTTTTCGCCTTGTTGTCGTGCAAGGTAAAGCAGAAGAAGGTAAAGAGTACTGGCTTTTGACCAATGATTTCAAACTCACCGCAAAAGAAATTGCACAAGCCTACCGGAGACGATGGGATATAGAAGTATTCTTTCGCTTCTTAAAACAGGAACTAAACGTAAGCCACCTCGTTTCAATGAACAAAAATGGGATGCAGGTAATATTGTATATGACACTTATCGCTGCCATGATGGTACTCATATACAAAAAATCCAATAACGTTGGCTACAAAACTGCTAAAAGGCGCTTTGCCATGGAAGTAAGAGACCTTGCTATTGCCATGATCACTGTCCAATGCGGCGGAGACCCCAGACTGTTTTTTAAAACATAAAAAATGGCCGGAATTTCTTCCGACCATTCGTGGGATTAAGGCCGCTTTTTTCAATTATTTGATCGCTATATTAGCATTGGACGCAACTATACCTGGTGAGCGGTATAAGTTATAAGCTATTGACTCCATCAGGTGTTGGGTATGTGTTTTGTCTTTTCCCAAGTACCGTGTTATCCCGGTTTTGACCCACCGGATCATTCCTCCGAATGTCCGCTCCACTTTAAACGGCGTTTGACTAACAATTTTATTAAACTTTTGCTGGTGACAGGTAAGCGATTTATTTTTCACCGTTTTATACATAATACCATCTTTTAGCCCGTTGGATTTGAGAAACTCACGATTGCCCGCGATGCTGTATCCTTTATCCGCCCGTACTCTGAAACCTTTATCAATCCCTGACTTTTTTACTACATCTTCTAAATGATGAGTAATGTCGCTTTCATTGGCAGGAGTGGTAATAACTGCCCGGACAAGGCCCTGGTCAACAGTTAGCGATATGCTTTTTATATTCATACCGCAGTTTACCCGCCTTTTTTATCCATGCGCCCTGTATATCTACATGGCTTTGGATTTTTACAGCAAGTACCGGCTGTTTCGGATCCGGCTGCTATTCAGCTGCCGCTCGATCAGCAGCTTCTTTTCTGTCTTCAACGACTTCATATTCTTTTTTGCCTCTTGGTTTGCGCGGGCTATCGGTGATGCTGGCATCTAAAATAACTTCTTTTTTAGTAACACGCCTTTATCTTCTAATTGACCATTGATGTTACTCATCAACTTTTCATAAGCATCTGTTCGGGTTAGCTCCGTCCTGAACCTGCTCAATACCGAATGGTCCGGAACATCATCCTCCAGGGTCAGGCCCACGAATTTCATGAACTCAAAGAGTCATTAACTTTTTCCTCCACCTCGTAGTCACTCAAACCATACCAGGTTTGCAAAAGAGACATCTTAAATAGCAGCAGACCACTGTAGGGTGGTCGACCGGCAACACTGAAACCCTTGCTGTACTACTTCCTATTTCGGTATCTACTGCCGTCCAATCTAATAATAAGCTCATCTGATCGAAAAACTCACTCTTTAACTTCCGTTTGGATACCGATATGGCCGAAAAACTTAGTTGTTGCGATTTTTTTTGCATTTCTAAATATAATAAATATTCTCAATTAATTGAATATCGATTGTTTATATATTTTACTCTGCAACGGTCTCAAACCGTCTTTTTGTACAAGTTTACCCCTTCAAACTACCATTGTAAAATTTTACCATACCCTTCGGCTGATTTATATCAAAATGTTACTATCAAAGGGTAATTTATGAATAAATAAGCCCTTAAAATGTGGTTACATTTGGTTAACAGCAATTTATTGTTGGGTAGCTAAGGCTCCGATATAAACCATACTAAGTTGATTATCTGCAGGTAATAAAGTTAATGTTTCGGCCTTGCAATTTTGATTATACACCATTTAAATCTTAATTATATGAAATAACAAATACACCAAACATTGTCCTGATAAGATATGTTCGGGTTGCTGATCATATCTTATCAAAACTATTCAACCAAAACTATTCAACTTAAACTTCAACAAAATGGGAAAACGTATACTCTTCCTTATGTTATGCTATTTATTCAGCACCTACATGATTACCGCCCGGGCGCAAACAAATAGTACAGTTACCGGCCTGGTTAAAGATAATGAGGGCAAGGTAGTACCCGGAGCCACCGTGGCGGAAAAAGGCATACCTGCCAATGGCACTACTACAGACCTCAATGGAAAATTTCAGCTTACCTTAAAAGGTACTTCAAATACTATAACCGTTGGCCTGATAGGTTTCAGGCGACAGGAGATTAAAGTCGAAGGCAAACCATTAATGGTAGTCCTACAGGTGCAGGAAAATTCCCTGTCAGACGTTGTTGTGGTTGGTTACCAAAAACAAAGTAGACGAGAAGTCACCGCAGCTATTTCTTCATTAAGCGGAAAAGATATTGCCAATATCCCACAGGCAAGTTTTGACCAAACACTTCAGGGGCGTTTGGCAGGTGTGAGTGTTTTGTCAAGCACAGGCGAATTGGGTTCAAAGCCTTCTATCGTTATCCGCGGATCGGCCAATATTGATTTTGGAAATGCAAATGGCGGTAACACAGGGCCTTTATACGTGATCGATGGGATTATTTTCGATGTCAACGCTATGGGTAGTGCTTATGGTAATAACAATCCGCTGTCCCTGATAAATCCTAACGACATTGAATCAATAGATGTGTTGAAAGATGCTTCTGCGGCGGCTATTTATGGTGCCCGCGCTGGTAATGGTGTAATTATCGTTAAAACAAAATCAGCTAAACAAGGAAAGCCACAGGTTACCGTATCTGCTTATGTAGGATCGGTGACCAAACCCAATTTTATAAAAGTAAGCACAGGCGCGGCAGAAAGATCACTTAAATTGGCTTTGTTGCAACAACTTACTTACGGCGACAGGCAATTGGGCACCATTCCACTGGCTATTACCGATAGCTTGAACGCTGCCTTTAATAATGATGTGGATTGGCAAGGATTGCTTGTTAGGCAACAAGCACTGGTAAACAGTCAGGATGTGGCTATATCGGCAATTACCGGATCAACATCTTACAGGATATCTATTAACCATTATAATGAACAGGGGGTGTTACATGGTTACGGGCTGGAAAAGTTTTCTCCTCATTTAAACCTTACAATTAAACCCTTAAAAGGCATGGAACTAACTGCCGATCTGCTAATGTCTTCCCAGCGCCAGCAACATGGAGTTGGCGGAGCTGGAGCTAATCTTTTTGGCGCGTGGAATTTCCCAACTTCGTTTACGCCATTAACCCAGGCTCAGTACGATGTTTATACCGGGAAAAAACATTATTACGATGACGACAGGGCATTTTCAATTATCGGTTCTTTGCAATTGAAACAACAAATCACCTCAGACCTGGTTTTTAACAGTACCTACGGATCAACAAATTATACCAATAAGTATGGTTATTTTTCGCCGGTTGAGTTAAACGGAACACTAAATACAGCTTATGACATTTATGCCAGCAATCCGTCGTGGTCATTTGAAAACTTCCTGCAATACAACAAAAGGATTGGTAAGCACAACTTTCTGATGGCTGCGGGAGCGTCACTTTACAGCTATGAAAATTATTACAACTATGCGTCTGCAGCAGGTATCACCGTTTCCGGCATTAGTACGGTACAAACCGTGCCGGCTGGGACGAATCTGAATGCTTCTACCTCATATCAGCGCAAAACAACAGAGTCTTATTATGCCCGCGTTAATTATGATTATGCCGGCAAATACCTGTTAACTGCAAGCATACGCAGGGATGCAAGTTCTATTTACAGCCCGACATATCGTTGGGCAACGTTTCCGGCAGTTGCGGCTGGCTGGATAGCTTCGGATGAATCGTTTTTTGAACCTCTCAAAAAAGCAGTTAGCTTCTTTAAAATTCGTGCCAGCTACGGTATAACAGGTAAAGATCCTGGCCAATGGTATTCTAAGTACCAGTCACTTTTTAACGATGCCAGTTATTTTGCAGGAACCAACGGGACCATAAATAACTTCGGAGGACTGGGTGGAAACGCCACTACATATAATGGCACAAGTGTGATATCTCCTTTTGCATACGGTAATAACTTTTTAAATTACGGAACAAAAGCAAGTTCTACAGTTAGATGGGAAAGAGATCCTCAACTTGATTTTGGGGCGGACTTAGAGCTTTTTAACGGCAGGGTAAACCTGACCGTAGACTGGTATCGTAAAGACTCTAAAGACGTTTTCTTTTATAATGTTCCTGCCCAGGCTACCAGCGGCTACCAATATCAATCTGGTAACTATGTCGATCTGCGTAATCAGGGTCTGGAGTTTGCCACCAATTTCAACGTATTAGGACCCAAATCGCCTTTTCAGTGGAATTTCAACTTCAATATTTCTTTCAATAAAAACCTGGTGACCAAATTGCCAAATAATAACCGCGATTTTTTGTTTGATGTTCCTTGGTTCTATAAAACCTTAACATTAGGTAAGCCGATATTCAGCTACCGGGTATTTCATACTAATGGCGTTTATGCTACAGATGCGGAAGTTCCTATTGACCCCACTACCGGTCTGAAAGAAACGGCTAACGGGGTGCCGTTGAAGGCCGGCGATCCACGGTATGTGGATGTAAACGGCGATTACAACATCAACAATGATGATAAATATGATGGAGGTAATCCCAATCCCAAATATACGGGTGGGTTCGGCAGCACATTCCGATATAAACGGGTTTCTTTAAGCTTCTTTGCTTCTTATGTTTTTGGCAGAAAAATATTAAACGGAGCGCTTTCTGATGCTTTAAACGGCAGCAAATACCCCGGAAGTTATGGTACAACTGCAGGAGCAGCCACGTATGTAAGTTTGCTTAACCAGTTTTGGCAAAATCCCGGCGATCAAACGAGGTACGCCAGATTGGTTTACAGCAATGCAGATGCTAAAGTCAAAGACCCATGGAATATTGGAAATGAATATTTTGTGGAGGACGGCAGTTTTGTAAAACTTAAAAACGTGACTTTAGGATATGATCTGCCGGATAGGTGGACAAAAAAGCTGGGTATGACGAGATTTAACCTATACGTGATGGGTGATAACCTGGCGATGTGGAAGAAAGCAAAAAGTATTGCCGATCCGGAATTGGTAGATCCTACAACCGGTTCTGCAAATGTCATATACCCAACAGCGGCAAAGTTTACGCTTGGTCTCAATATAGGTTTTTAACAAATATTAGAGTAGCTAATTTCAAGTAAAGAATCAAAAAATAACGTAAAATGAAATCCAAATATCTTTTAACATACACTATAGTTTTGGTGCTATTTGCTACATCCTGTCGCAAGTTTCTTGACCAAACACCTGTGAGTACGCCTACTGATGCTACTACATGGCAAGCTGATGGCGATGCGAATACGGGGGTAGCAGCCTGCTATTCCCTTATAAGGGCAGCATTTAATGCTTCCATCGGATATTATGCTTACGGCGATCTGGCTTCGGGTGAATTCAGTAATTCCGATCAGCCCGATTTTCAAAAGGTTATCGACTTTAACCTTGGTGCGGGTGTAGCGTCTACCGCTACAGATAACCCATTGCTGAAATTGAGGTTATGGACTCCTTTTTTTACCGCCGTTGCGCAAAGTAACCGGGCAATCGCATTTATTACTGCCATGCCTACTGCCGTTTTTAACGGCACATCAGATGCAGAAAAATTAGCCAGGAAAAACAAGTATCTGGGCGAAGCTTATTTTACCAGGGCGTTTTGTTATTTTACAATGGCCAGAATTTGGGGCGATGTTCCGCTGGTACTGGAGAATACCGATGCTACCGTAGCGCAGCAATATGCACGGTCTCCCCAAGGTGATGTACTAAAGCAGGCCATTGTGGATGTTAACCTTGCCATCCAATACCTGGACTGGAAAGATAACGGATCGTCGGACCGTGTGGTACGTGCCGATAAAGGAGCGGCTTACGCCTTGCTGGCCCATATAGATGCTTGGAAAGGCGATTATGCCGGTTGCAATACAGCGTGTGATGCCGTTATTAACTCGGGTACTTACTCCTTAACAGCAGCGGCATCCTTCATGGACATTTACAAAGGTCAATCGCCGGAAAGTATTTTTGAAATTGCGCAAAACACCTTGTCAGAAGGGTATAACGCAAACGTGTCTCTTACCCTTGCATCCCAAACACTTACAGCACCCTATTTAAATGGGACTGTACCGGTTTGGCACATAAACAATAGTTATGTAACTAAATTGTATACTGATACTGCTGATGTAAGGTTAAAAAAAGGATTTATTTCTGTTTCAAGCGGTGCTACATCTTTTTTGGAATGTGTAAAGTACACCAATATTCAGACGGTGAATAACAACGTTACCTTAAAGGTTGCCCTTAACAACATTGTTATATTCAGGCTGGCTGATATCGAATTATTAAAGGCAGAAGCGCTGAGTTCAGGGCCATCTGGAGACTACAATACCGCGCTATCCTTAATCAATCAAGTACGCCGTGCCAGGAATGCCAAGGCACTGACAGGACTTTCGGGCACGGCAGTTATCCAGGCTGTAACAGATGAGCGGGGCCGCGAACTATTCCTGGAGGGTCACCGCACATTCGATTTGATTCGGCTGGAACGGATAACAAAAGATCAACAGTTTGATAACGTGACCCCAGGTGAATTTGCTGCCGGCAAAACTTATTGGCCAATAGATCCCAACTTGTTCCTGAATAATTCCAAGATCACCCAAACCCCATTCTGGATTGGAAAAGTTAATTGATTCACAAATCAAACAGACATAAAATGAAAAAGATAAATCATTACATAGGCATGTTGGCCCTTATCGTCCTGTGCTTTGGCGCATGTAAAAAGAACAGTTATCTTACTGATGGAGGGCTGGAAAAAGCCGCAACGCCGTTCTCTACATATGACTACCTTAAAAACAACAAGTATCACCAGTTTGATACTTTGCTCACCCTGATAGATTTCTACAAGTTAAAGGATACCATAAACAATAGTAAAACTTTTTTTGCACCACCAGACATGGCTATCAATTCGTTAATGAAGAGTATAACTATTAAGCGTAACGTAGATGGTGCAATATTATCAAGCCCAATTACAACATTTAAGCAATTAACCGATTCTGTTAGCGCTAATTTACTTAAACAATACATATTTAATAAAACAATTACGCTTGACGAGGCTACTACTGCTTCAATAATTTATACCAATGAAGCCGGCGCTATCGCTCCTTGTGCTATTAAAAAAGTTATAGGTGCAAGTTCAGTTTATCTGTCAAACAGTGCCTTGACATTTAGTTATTATACCTTGGAGTATGTTGTAATTAATGGATTGTTAGACGGCAGTTCAGGGCCTTCGCCAGACGATAAGGTTGATGCGCTTTTGCCTTGTCAAACCACCGGAATTCAAACCAGTACGGGCACAACTCTACACGTGCTGGCTAATTTTGCTGTGCTAAAGAAGTTATAGTTAGTTATTTAAATTAAATAAAAATGCATAAAAATACTACATATTTGATTGCTGCGGCGGTAGTTTCAACCATGGCAATCCTTAGTTGCAATAAAATTAAAACCGGCTTTATCAGCGATAATATTTATTATAACGTAAATCCGTTTACCGTGGCGCAAGGCAATACCGCGGTTTCGGCCGGTTTGGTAATTGACGGCTCAACAACGCCGCTCAATGTGAAATTACTGTCCGTAAGAAATATGGCTGACAATCAAGACGCCTCCAAATATTTATTGACAAAAGATACGATAAGGATTTATAAAGGAACTGTTACTGCTGATGATTCTACGCTAGCCCTGTTGGGAGCGAAGCTTAAAGATAGTACGTTGGCTCCGTTTAGCGTGAATTCAATAGGCGGCCGACTTCAATTCACGCAGGCTTCTAAGTTTGTACCAATAGGATCTTATAATATCGATTTGCAGGTCTCCAATATCAGGGGAACAAGAATACTGAATAATGCCTGCAAAATTAACGTCGTGGGAAGTATACCGGATACGATAACTTATAAAGCCTATAACCACTCTGATGCGACTTACACTAATTTTACAGGTTTTGCCGCTTCTTTATTGAACATCAAAGTGACTTATATACCCGGCGGACCTGATAAGATTATTTACGTTTGGAAGGATAAGAACGGCAAATCCTGGAATCCGGCTAACGGCGAGGTTATCGGAAGGCCGGGCAGACCCAACTTCGCGGATTTCGATCCTTATTTTCCCGTTGCAAAAACGGATACGTCTTTAGAATACAGGTATCCTGGTGGGGTTCCAATATTTCCACTTTTTACTGCGTCGAAAAACTATCCCGGTTATATAGGTGGCCCCTATTATTATAGCATCGTTGGAAAGCATACTGACGTGGGTATGGCGGTTAACACGACTTTAACCGTAGGCTTCTTTCTAACCAAGGGAACTTTTGTTGTGACTACTACTGTAACAGATGTCGCCAGAGTACCTTAATATCGACAGACTATCTTTCAACATCAGTTCATTATTGGTTTTTATAATCGAATCTGTTCTGAAACCAAGTGTTTGATAACCGCCATCAAAACTTGAATTAATTCCATTGGGGCTCTTACATGTGTTATTAAGAGCCCTTTTTTTTCAGCTGATTAAGTTGCTCTATGAAATGAATGGGATCAAAGTAAAGATAATTACAGGTTATATAAATCGCAACCCGATTATTTCTGTCATAACCCTATGTACTAAGAGATTTCTTTTAATAATCTACAGCAACTACTATTAACCTTAAAGTGCAAAATACAAATTAAACTGTGTCAGCATTTGCAGCTGACTTTTACAAAGTTCAAGAAGGTGATATCCTGTTATCGAGCGATTAAAGGATAGTAAAAAGGAGGTTTTATGAATTTAAAATTTATATCGATAGAAAATAGTTTATGAGAAAGTATTTAATTCTGGCAATTTGTTTGATCAGCACTCATTTTTGCTTTGCAGCAAAGCAGGTCCATATTCCATCCTATTGGGCAACAGATCCTGGACTGTCTCAATGGAGTTACGCGCGTTCATATCAAACTGACAATTTTGTCCTGTTTTGGGGACCCTTAGCCGGCGATAATCCGCTCGCCAATCCACCAGGTAATAGCCTTCATTTTGACCCCAAGTTTATAACGGATACGCTGGAACATATTTATAAAAAGTATATAACGGAATATCATATGCTTAGCGACGCGCCCGGTACTCCGTTAGGCACATACAAATGTATCATTGTGATGAATAATACATGGGTACAGGGAGTTAGTGGCTTTGCTTTCGGCGTAGTATTAGATAATATGGTAGGGGGGATTTTCGTCGATGCCGCTGCTACTTTAGACGGTGGAGTAACCTCCCATGAGTTCACCCATACGCTCCAGTACCTTTTGCATATTCAATATAACCCTGCGGACGGAGCTTCATTTACAAATCCATATGGCGGTTTTTTCTTCGAAACACATGCCAACTTCATGAGAAACCATCTCTATCCCGGAGCAATATTTTATGATTACCCCCGATGGCTAGGAACACAATCGTTTACTTGGGGATCCGCGAGGCACAATTACGATTCCTATGACCTGTTATTTTACATTGAGCAAGTAGATAGCTTAAACGCTGTAACAGATTTATGGAAAAAGTCACTGCCCAATGAATACCCGCTTCAGACCTACAAACGGCTAAAGGGCTGGGACCAATCGCAATTAAATGATTTTTTATTTGATTATGCCAAAAGAGAAGCATCTTACGACTATACGCTCTATGGCATGGGAAAGATTATCAGGGAAGGCATAAAGTCATTTAAACTAAACGAACCACATTATTTATGGCGCCAGTACACAATTCTCAATGCAATTGATTCAGCAAGCGGTCATTACAGTGTCCCAAAGGAATTCGCGCCTCAAGATTATGGATTTAATATCATTCCATTGTACCCAACCTGCGCCAAAAGATTGGTCTCAATTAAATTCAAAGGACATAATGAAGCCAACCTAAATGCCGGATGGCGATATGGATTTGTTGCTACCAATAGTGACGGTACCATTTCCAGATATAGTCCAACATATAACTCAAATGAAAGTGAAATCAGTTTTCAGTTAAAAGATTCCGAAACGCAACTATACTTGGTAGTCTTGGGTGCTCCAACTACGCATACAAGTTATCTGGCAGATATCGGCTGGCCTAAATATTACCGTTCTCCTTACGAATTAAAGATAGCAAATGCGGTCCCTGAAGGTTACCAAAATACGTTCCGGAATGAATATCGTCAGAATGGACACCCTCATCCAAACGGCGGAGGGTGGGTTGCCAATACATCTAAGGTGGCTTCCAGTGTGCGGGTTGGCCCCAAGGCATTGGTGTTGGGAGTAAGTAACATCACCGGAAATGTTAAAATTGACGGCACCTCATTTGTGCAGGATGCCACAATCTCTGACAATGTGCAGATTTTAGGAAATACCAATGTAACTAGTGCACGCCTTAGCGAAAATACCATAGTAAAGGATAATACCATATTAAACGGAACAATATCTTCAGGCTCAGCTCTTTTTAAAGATAATGCCTTGCTCTTTGGCGATACTTTCGGAGGTTCGGTAGTAGTAGGTGGTGATGATGAAATCGGAGGCTGCGTTTCTTCTGGAGTTTATTTGCAATTTCCTAATCCTGGTACAAATGGCCGATCTAATTGTGACGGAAAGGATGCTATCGACCCTTCTAATATTGATATAAATAATTCCTATAATCCATTCACTGAACAACAGATGGCATTCTCAGGCATTGTTACCTGCGACGGCATAGCAGCATTGGATACGGTCAAAAAAGCATCTTCCAATATGCTTAAGGCGGTGATTTATCCTAACCCGGTAGTTGGCCAGATATCGCTGCATATAGATAATCAGTTTAAAGCCACAAACCTGGCCATTGAAATATATACTACTGCAGGGCAGCGGGTTACACAGTTAAGCCAATCTGTTTCGTTGGGTAGCTCTGTGCTATCGTTATCCGGTAACGGTCTTGCCGTCGGTCTATATTATATGAAAATCTCAGGCGGAGATAAACCTCTGAAGTTGAAGTTTTTAAAACAATAAGTTATTGTAACAATGCCGTTGATTACCAACAGGCTATAAAATTTATATAATGAAAAATATATACAGTGTGCCACGCAAAAAGTTGTTGTTGGTAATATTATTCTTGTGCATAGGGTCGGGCGCTTACGCACAATTTAGCTCAGATGGACGGACGGGTAACGTTATCCCTACCGGTGTCCCTTTTTTGCTGGTATCGCCAGATCCCAGATCCTCGGGTATGGGAGATGCAGGTGTTGCGCTGGAAGATGATGCCAACGCTACCTTCTGGAACCCATCAAAAATGGTTTTTATGAAAAGTAATTCGTCAGTTTCACTTTCTTATTGTCCGTGGCTTCGTAATTTGGTTAGCGACGCCAATATCAGTTACCTAAACTTTCAGGCTAAAACAGATGATCGTACAGCTATTGGCGTATCCATGCGCTATTTCAATTTAGGTAAAATAGATTTGGCCGATGCCAATAATACATCGCAAGGAGCCTACAGTCCCTATGAATATGCTATCGACGCATCGCTGGCCCGCAGTTTTGGTGATAATTTTTCACTCGGTTTTACTATAAGATATATCTCGTCACATATCTTCAATTCTGATGCTAATTATAAATTGCAGGCTGGTTCATCGGTAGGGGCTGATCTCTCCTTATTTTACAGAAATAAGTTCGACTTATTTGGTAAGGAATCTCATTTTTCTTTTGGTACCGATATTTCTAATATTGGATCTGAGATAAGCTACGATAATACTATTGCCAGCCAAAGTTTCCTGCCTGCAAATCTAAAATTAGGGATTGCGAACACTTGGGTACTGGATAACGAAAATGAATTGACACTGGCTGTCGATCTGAATAAGTTACTGGTGCCAACCCCTCCCCAAACGGATAGTAACGGCCGTATCATCAAAGGGAAAAGCACCGATGTTTCGGTGCCGGCTGGAATTTTCGGCTCTTTCTCGGATGCGCCGGGTGGTTTTAGCGAAGAGTTGCAGGAAATAAATTATAGTGCCGGCCTGGAGTATGCTTTTAATCATCGTTTTTTTCTCAGGACAGGTTATTTTTACGAAAACCCCAACAAGGGTAACCGCCAATATGCCACCTTTGGCGTAGGTTACAAGTACGATTTTATGGATTTTAACTTTTCATATCTTGCCGCCAGTCAGCAAAAAACACCTTTGGCCAATACACTCAGGTTTGGTATAGTGTTTAATCTCGGCCGGAAATAATTAACTTTCCTGCAATGTAAGTATTTGGTAAGGTCAAAACAAAAAGACAAAGGAAAAGGTATTTTCATAATTATTTAGAATGTAAATTTTTTTTTATTAATTCAATTTAATAGCGATTACTGAAAGTAGGTGGAAAGTATTTTCTGTTAATCTCACATTCCACTGAACGAACGTTTCATGATAAAAAAAAACCGATCCTTAAAATGTGAGTTAAGATGCCGAAAAAAATTCAATTTATACCGTTTTAATATTTCACAGTGTTATTTCGCTAATCAAATAATGTTTGCAACTTGATAATAAGTTAGTGATCAAATTTTTATTTAGCTGTAACAGGAGCCGTGTCGTTTTTAATGGTAACTTCACCATCGATGTAACCGGCGACCGATTTTATATCAATGGCCGCGAGGTTAATTACGTGATAGAAGTACAAGGCGAATTTGGCCTACACAAATTACTCCCTTTCAACTTATTAGAAGGACGAATTTTGAAATCCCAAAGATCAAGCTCAATTCAGCAGCATCCTGAAAAATGCAGAAGAATTATAACCGGTGTAAGGAAACTTCGTTAGTAATTCAAGAGCTTTCACGATTGGCTATCATCAAAAAACCTTTGCGGTAGTCCCGGATTTCACTAGCATTTTTCGAAAAAGTGCTGATGTCATGAACAGAAAGATCATGGTTCAATCGCCAGGTAAAAACTTCCTGGCCTTTGGTCACAAATCCAATTTTGTATACATGATCGCCACTCTGTGATAAAAAAATCTCTTCTGCGCTCCGAATCTTTTCAATGGCAGCAAGCGTGTTCCGGTAACGGACTTCGTAATTGTAGGTTGGTAAATAAGTCCGTCGATCATAACCCAGTTTGATAAGCATATCTTTACCCATGTCAATCTGTTCTGTGAAGTATTTTTGTTCAGCCGATAGTTGCAAAAGGTCATGTGCGATCTGAACGGTTAAGTCCTTATAGTATTGATCCATCTGTTCATTCACGCAACCGGTACACAAGGCAGCTTGTTTCGGACCGAAGAAAACTGCATCCTGGCCCAACACTTTTTCGCGGCAGGATCTGGCCAGGGTCCGGCTTTTTAGTGTGAAGAACAGCTTGTAAAGAGGCATTGATATTGTGCATCCCGTCGTCGCCATCCGGCAAGTCGGGATTGTCCGGGAATGCCTCAAAAATATGTTTACCGACAATGTTCTCGCGGGTTGTTTGTGTAGCTTCCAAGTATGCGGCACTGGCAGTAATAATGTACAGATCCGGCGAAAGCACCAGGTACATATTCGGGGCTGTTTCCGGCGCTTTTAATATTTCAGCGGAAGGTCCTTTTATGGGTATATCAATTACCTGAAGATAGACACATAACAGCGTTTGAGCGATTAGGTTTGATAATAGGGGCTTGTCGTTGATATATCTGCATCATTAACTATTTACAATTACCTGTGCAAGGAATCTCACGTAAATAAGATGACCTCACTACTTTTCCTGATTGGCTGAATACCTTGTTTCGCGATACTCTTTTGGTGCATACCCCATTGTTTTGGTAAAAAGTCTCGAAAAATAAAATGGATCATCTATCCCGATTTTAAAAGCAATTTCACTTATCCTCAGTTTTGTAAATTGTAAATACTGACAGGCCTTTTGAATTTTCAGGTGATTAAAATATTCAATTGGCGGAAACCCTGTTTTTTTTCTAAAGATGGCTGAATAATGGCTGTTAGACAAGTTGACCGATGCTGCCAGGTCGGAAAGCGTCAGAGACTTTTCGAGATTATTCTGCATGATAAAGATAGATTTTTCAAGGATATCAATATTCTTTTCGGATAGCTTTGTCCTGTATTTATCACTATAAATAAAGGAACTTAAAAATTGCAGCATTAATAAATTAATATAAGTCAGGTTCTCCATACTATATCCTTGCTCAAGATAAGTGTAAAGCTGTTCAAATAGCGTGATGCGCTCCTGGACAAATTCAACACTGTATTTATAGCTTTGCCCTTTTGAATACAGCCATTTAACCAGTGCATCTGCCTGCTCACCTTTAAAATGGCACCAATAAATTGTCCAGGGTGTTTTTTCATTCGTTTCATACGAGTGAGAAACACTATGCGGAATGATAATAAAGTCTCCCGGAACGATTGTATGCTTTACCGATTTGATGGATACGAGTCCGGTGCCTTCCACGCAATATATAAGTATATTTTGCTCTGCTCCCTGAGCCCTCTTCCGGAAGTGGAATTTCGCTTTGGGATAATAGCCGATATCAGTGATATAAGATCCTTTGATAATATCATTGGAAAGACAAAATCTGTTTACAATCGATCTGGGAATAACAATCGCTTTTTGTCCGTCGAACCCGTCTTTTTTATAATTCATATCAAAATATAACTGGTTTCTACTACTATTTTTCACGCAGGCGCGGGCTGCCAATTCGCAAACGGATTTACTTATTAGTAAACGTAAAAATTAAAAATTTGATTTGAAATTAATTTCAGCCTGATAATAATATAGTCCATATAAATCCTAATTGTGTCCATATTTTCAAGCTGTTTTATTTCCGAAAATTACCAACCGATTTATTAACCGAAGAAAATACTTATGAGAAAGCACCAACTTCTTTTATTGCTGGTTATATCGCTGGGATGCGGCGCTACGTCCTGTAATAAAAACAGCATGGCACCTGCTCAACAGCAGCAGCCAATAAAGCAGCCCATTGTAAATTCAATTCAGAGCGGAGGGAGTATTACCGTTGGTATAGGAAGTCCCCAGCAGAAAATCGATCTCATTGGAGCTGGCTGCTACTTCTACAGCGGGCACCTGGTAAATGGGATTACTAATTTTACTGATGCCGCCAACTGGCTTTGGCATGATCTCAACGTCAACGTTTTTAAAATCGTTCTCCGTGCGGACGGAGTTGAGGATGTCAATGATAATGCAGACCCAAATAATACTGATTTTTCCAAGTTCAACTTTACAGGAAATTCTAACCTGGTTGACCAGATCACTGCGGTCAAAAAAGCCAGGCTGGTTAATCCGGCAATCAAAATCTGGGCTATAGTATTGTCCCCGCCAAAGTACCTGAAGAGCAATAGCAGCGTCAATAATGGCGGGACCCTTAACGCCAGCGTAACGAATGCCTACAACGAATTTGGCGAGTTTTTGTACGCTCATATTAAAAATCTTAAGGACAACGGAATCGGCGTCGATTATTTAAGCCTGATGAATGAACCTGACTATCCATCTTCCGCGGTGCCTTATGAATCTGCCGAATTTACCGCGGCACAGGCACAAAGTGTCTATACCAGTACAGCCGGATGGCTGAAGACGAAACTACAGTCGTTAAGCATCCCCGTTCCACTTTTTGCCTCGCCGGATTGTATTGACGTAACCCATACAGGAAGTTATATTGCTGCTCTTAACGCGTCCGGAAATATGAACCTTTACACGACTCATCAATATTCCGGAAGTTCTGCTACTAATTTTGCCGCAGCTTCATCAGCCGCCGGGGCCAAAGGACTGTACATGACGGAGTGGCACGCGGGGTTTGGCATGGGAAGTACACCTGATGAACTTACCTCTGCGCTTGACCTGGTTAATAAATTCCACGATGCTTTCAAAGGAGGGGCAAAAGGCTGGCTGTATTTCGAATGGGGAAACCCTGAAACTAACTTTGGCGGACTTTTGTACACGCCATGGGGAGCCCCCGCCCAACGGAAGAAAAACTACTATGCGTTCCAGCAATATACTGCAAACCTGCTTAATGAAAATTATATCCCTACTACCTTAACGGGGATCGCCAATTTTGGAAATGATAATGTGAGCGCATTCACCACGGCAAACCGGGCGGATATCAACGTTGTTAACTGGAATACCGATGCGCAAAACAAGGTCAGACTGAACTTTGGCGGTAATATCTCCACTATAAAGATCTACAGAACCAGTGCAATAGAAAACAATGCATTAGTGTGGAGCCAGGATAACGTCAATTTGAATTATTATGACGTCGACTTTGCCGGTAAATCGTTTACTACGGTGAGGGTAACCTGGTAAGTGGCCATAAGAATATCCAGTTATATCTTTTAATCGTCCATTTTTTTCAAAAGTTGTCCTGTTATCTTCGGTGAGCAATGCGTTCAGCTTTTGACGATAACAAAACTGATCTATTTTAAACAACCAATTATTAAATTCTTTACCTGGAATGCAAATAGCAACCGAAAAATTTAACCACTCTTATATTATTTCCATATCATTCATTTCGGCCCTTGGTGGGTACCTTTTCGGCTTTGATTTCGCCGTAATCTCGGGAGCTTTGCCTTTTTTAAAATCACAGTTCGCGCTGAGTGCCTTGGGTGAAGGTTTTTTAACCGGCTCGCTTGCCCTTGGCTGTATGGCCGGGAGTCTGCTGGCCGGAAGGATCGCCGACCGTTACGGAAGACGCCCCGGCTTAATGGTAGCAGCTTCGATCTTTGCGCTGTCTTCGGTAGCGATGGCGTTCGCCGCAAATCTGCCTGTTTTTATCCTGTTCCGATTTGGAGCGGGCATCGGCGTGGGCATGTCTTCCATGCTCAGTCCCCTTTATATATCTGAAATTTCGCCTGCTGCGGTGAGGGGCAGAAACGTGGCACTTAACCAGTTAACCATTGTTTTGGGGATACTGATCACAAACCTTGTCAATTATACTCTGGCTGACAAAGGGCCGGAAGCCTGGAGATGGATGTTCGGCCTTGGCGTGATCCCATCCCTGCTTTTTCTGTTTGGTGTTGTTTTTTTGCCGGAAAGCCCCCGTTGGCAACTCAGCAAAGGGCTCAAAGCAGATGCACTTAAAACACTTTGCAAAATTGGCTCAGCAACTGCCGCGGCCAGGATTGTTGAAGACCTGGAAAAAAGTGCACCAGCCGCAACCAATGGCGGTTATCTTAACGTATTTGCCAAAGCGGTGCGGCCGGCTGTTTTGGTTGGTGTGACACTTGCTGTTTTCCAACAATTTTGCGGGATCAATGTCGTGTTTAATTATACCTCCACTATTTTTAAATCTATAGGAGCCGATCTTGACCGCCAGCTTTGGGAAACGGTAATTATCGGCGTGGTGAATACCTTATTTACTTTATTGGCGATGTGGCAGGTTGATCGTTTAGGACGAAAACCCCTGATCATGTTCGGTTCGCTTGGCCTGACCATTATTTATCTCGCGCTGGCGTATGCGCTCGGCCATCAGGCTTCCGCCGGGTGGATATCTTTTCTGGTATTGCTCGCCATTGCAGTCTATGCCACATCTCTGGCTCCTGTTACATGGGTTATAATATCTGAAATATTTCCTAATCACATCAGGGGTACTGCTTCTTCTTTTGCCATACTATGTTTATGGGGAGCGTATTTTCTGCTTGTATTTACTTTCCCCCTGCTGGCTGAAGCACTGGGAACTTACGGGCCTTTTTACCTCTATGCGGTTGTTTGTTTTTTCGGATTTGTGTTCATTAGGATTAAAGTCAAGGAAACTAAAGGACAATCCCTGGAACAACTGGAATCAAATTTTGCAGCACATTAAATATAAATATGAAATACATGATAGTTAAAGCCTGGATAGAAAAAGTGATTATCCCGACCTACGGGGCCGGAGAGCCTGATAAAAACCCGATGTTTTTTGAGAAAAGGATCTACCAGGGCAGCAGCGGGGTTGTATATCCCAACCCGGTGATCGAGAAAATATCCGATGAAAAAGAAGACCGGGGATACACTGCCGTTTTCCTCGAAAATGCCTTCATTAAAATAATGATTCTGCCTGAATTGGGCGGACGGGTTCAGATGGCTTACGATAAAATCAAAGAAAGGCATTTTATCTATTATAACCAGGTGATCAAACCTGCTCTTGTTGGTCTTTGCGGCCCATGGATATCCGGCGGGATAGAATTCAACTGGCCGCAGCATCATCGCCCGAGCACCTTCGATGCCGTAGATTTTAATATTGAAGAGAATACTGATGGCAGTGTAACTGTTTGGGTAAATGAACTGGAAAAAATGTTCCATACCAAAGGCATGGCCGGATTTACCCTTCACCCGGACCACGCTTACCTGGAAATAAAAGCCAGGCTATCTAACCCGACGCCGCTACCGCAAACTTTTCTTTGGTGGGCCAATCCGGCGGTTAAGGTTAATGACCATTATCAGTCTGTGTTTCCCCCGGATGTTAACGCGGTTTTTGATCACGGCAAACGGGACGTTTCCACGTTTCCCATTGCTACTGGCACTTATTACAAGGTCGACTACAGCCCTGGAACGGATATTTCGATGTATAAGAACATCCCGGTACCAACGTCCTATATGGCTGTCAACTCCGCATATGATTTTGTAGGTGGCTATGAACATGATTCCAAAGCAGGTATGCTGCATATAGCGGACCATCACGTTTCTCCGGGGAAGAAGCAATGGACATGGGGCAACGGAGATTTTGGCATCGCCTGGGACCGCAATCTCACCGATGAAGACGGCCCATATATTGAATTAATGACGGGTGTTTACACGGATAATCAACCCGACTTTACCTGGCTGATGCCATTTGAAGAAAAGTCATTTACGCAATACTTTCTTCCTTACCGTGAACTGGGCCTGATCAAAAATGCAAGCAAGGATCTGTTGCTTAGTCTTGATTTGAACCAAAATGAACTTGGTGTAAAGGTTTTTGCCACATCAATGTACAAGTCAGTCGGTATCAGGGTTTTTATAGGAGCGGATCTGCTGTTTGAGGATATTGTCGATATAGACCCCTATAACATTTATGACCGCACGTTGAATGGCCCTGATCATATAAAAGAAAACGCTATTACTGTCAGTATAATTGATAAAAATGGCAAAGAATTGCTGCGTTATAACGGAAAACAGGAAAACGAAGATATACCGGTGGCTGCGGCACCTGCAGAATCGCCGGCGGATATCAACAATGCAGAACAATTGTTTTTAACAGGGCAGCACCTGGAACAGTACCGCCATGCCACTTTTAATCCTGTTCCTTATTATGAAAAAGCATTGGAACTGGATCCCGGCGATGTCCGTAATAATAACGCGCTTGGTGTGTGGTATCTCAGACGCGGGATGTTCGAAAAGAGTGAAGCTTTTTTTCGGGCAGCAATCAAAACCTTAATCGCCAGAAACCCTAATCCTTATGATGGCGAACCCTATTTTAACCTGGGGCTTAGTTTGAAATACCTCGGTCGTAAAGAAGAGGCTTATGAGGCGTTTTTTAAAGCCGGATGGAGCAGCGCCTGGCAGGATGCAGCTTACTATTTTATAGCACAACTCGATTTATTGAAGGGGGATTATGAAAAAGCACTTGAGCACATCAACTGGTCAATTGACAGGAATGCCCGGAATGGCAAAGCCTATCTGATCAAAATTCAGGCACTTAAAAAAATGGGGAAGGTTACTGAAGCGCTTTCCGTTGCTCAAAGTACTATTGAACGCGACGGCTTTAATTTCGGGGCCCTTTACCAATTGTACTTATGTTATCAGGAACTTCAGCAGGAAGACAAAGCCATGCAGACCTTGAATCTGCTCAAGTCCCGGAGCCGCGGCACTGCGCACAACCTGATTGAATGCACAATTGATTTTATCAATCAGGGCTTATACCAGGATGCCGCAGCCATCTTATTACTGGCAAATAAGGAGGAGTTCAATACACCGCTTATTAACTATTACCTGGTCTATATTTATTCCAGGTCAGGTGATCAGCATGGTTGTATGAACTATTTGACGGTAGCCGCTGTAGTAGACCCGGGTTACTGTTTTCCGAATCGCCTGGAAGATATTAAGGTGTTGAAAAATGCTATGAAGCTCAATCCTGCCGACAGCAAAGCACCGTACTACTTGGGTAACCTGTATTTTGATAAGCGCCAGTATGCAGAAGCCATCAGCCTTTGGGAACTATCTTACCAAATTGACAGCGAATTCGCAACTGTAAACAGGAATCTTGGAATTGCGCTGTTTAATAAATCCGGGGATAAAGACAGGGCGCTTTTTCATTTCAACAAGGCATTTCAACTTAATAAAAATGATGCAAGGATGTTAATGGAACTTGATCAGCTCTATAAGCGCCTTAATTATAATCCTGAAAAACGGTTGGCCTTTTTACAGGAAAATCTTGGAACAGCAACGCTGAGAGATGACGTTTACCTGGAGATAGCTGCAATACGCAATTTTCTGGGTGATTTCGGGGTAGCATATGATATGCTGATGAACCGCAAATTCCATCCCTGGGAAGGCGGTGAAGGCAAAGTGGCTGCTCAATATACTTACAGCCTGATGGAAAGGGCCAAATTGTCGATTTTGAAGAAGAACCCTGAAACGGCTATTGAATTGCTCAACGAAGCGCTACGCTATCCTGACAATTTAGGCGAAGGAAAATTACCAGGGGCACGTGATAATGATATTTATTTTTGGCTGGGTTGCGCTTACCAGGCTTCAGGTGATGAGGAAACAGCCGGTCGGTCATGGAAAACGGCTGCCATTGGAGATGAGTATCCGAGTGCTGCTGTATTTTATAATGATTCGCCACCTGATAAAATATTTTATCAGGGGCTGGCGCTCAGAAAAATTGGAGACGACCACCGTGCCGAAAGTATTTTTAATAAATTGATCAGCTACGGACAGCAGCATATTGACGATCAGATTAAGATCGACTACTTCGCCGTTTCTCTTCCGGATCTGATGGTTTTTGATGGAGATTTGAATTTGCTGAACCGGATTCATTGTCTTTATTTACAGGGCCTCGGTCAATTAGGTTTAAATAACCGGAAAGAAAGCGTTGCCCTGTTTCAGCAAGTACTCGAGATGGAAACGATGCACCTTGGCGCGAAAACCCATCTTGATTTAGCTGCATCCTATCATCAGTTGGCAGATAGTTTTTTAAAAGTTTAAAAAGAAAATTGGTTCTATAATTGGTTTAATAAAGGAACGGGAGTGATCCCGTTTTTTTCGTTTTAGGATTTATTGGAACAAGCCTGGCGCAGGCTTACGGGTGTTCCTGACGGGAGGATAAAACAGGTGATTTCTCTGACAAGATTTAGCTGGAATATGGCTGACCGGGAATAGCCTCTAAAGTATTTTTCTTAATCATAATATAGTCCAGTTTTTACAAAAGATAGTCTATGTTACGCAGGTTGATTCCCGTTAGTTTTGTTCAACCAATTCAATCCTAAATATTAAATTATGAAAAGAAGATCTACACTAATTATGGTGTTGTTCCTGTTCTTGTGTAACCTGGCTTTCTCCCAAACCAGGTTAATCAAAGGGCGGGTAACAGATAACGCCGATCAGACCCTTATCGGGGTAAGTATTACGCTGAAAGGCTCAAAAGGCGGAACGGTATCCGATGCCTCGGGCAATTTTCAGTTAAATGCAAAGGCCGGAGACATCCTGGTATTCACTTATATCGGTTTTGCCCGAAAAGAGGTGCCGGTAAGCGATTCGCAGCAATACGAAGTAAAGCTCAGCCCATCCGATAACATGCTCAATGAAGCGGTAGTTATTGGCTACCAAACTATTACCCGCAAGAGCGTAACCACAGCGGTTTCGTCGGTGAGCACCAAAGATATTGCGCCCACCACGACGAGTAACGTTGCAGATGCGTTACAGGGCAAGGTGCCCGGACTCCAGGTGTTCCAGGGAGGAGGAGTTCCCGGCGCGCAGCCCAAGCTACTGATCAGGGGCTTTGCAACCATCACCGGTTCCAGCGACCCCTTGATCGTCGTGGATGGTGTTATAACGTCCTTCGGCAGCCTAAACGATATCAACCCTTCTGATATTGATAAGGTAGATGTTTTGAAAGATGCTGCGGCAACAGCCATTTATGGCTCCAGGGGAGGCGAAGGCGTTTTATTGATTACCACCAAACGGGGGAAAGACAAAGTTCAGATCAATTTTAACGGGACTTCCGGGATGAGCCACTGGGTAAATCCAAACCTGGCCCAAACCGATGAATATGTTAGCTTTTATAAGCAGATTTATGCTAATAATAACCAAACATTACCTCCAGCCGGAGCAGTGACCAACATTAATACGGACTGGTGGAAAGCATCTGTAAAAAATGCGTATACGCATAATTACAATGTTAGTGCCTCTGGGGCTAAGAACGGGCTTTCATTTTATGGCGGCGCAGGCTATTTTGACCAGACGACGAATTTTAATGCGCAGCGCAGTACTGGCGATTACCGAAAAATTACAACGAGGTTCAATATTGATTATCAAATATCCAAAGCATTTAAAATCGGGGTAAATCTGGCACCGCGTTTTGAGACTTACGGTGATGGCGGCGGAACCGGCCTGTTTAATGTGATGTCAATCGCGCCAAACGTGGCGGTCACCAAGTCTGTAGCTCAAACGCAGTCTGACGTTGATGCTTATGCATCGTCTAATCCGAGCTGGAGCTTTACCGCTTACAATCCGCAGTACAGCCAGTTCACCCGGTCAAATTTCAACAACATCAACAATCCTGTGGCCGCAATGGCCCGTGATTTCAATAACTCCAAACAATTCGGTACGCAAGGGTCAGCTTACCTGGAGATCAACCCAATAAAAGGGCTGACTTTTAAAACCAGTCTTTCAGGATTTTATAATTCGCTAAATCAGACGAACTATAATCCGAAGTATTTTATTGATCCGCAGGACAGGAACGACAAATCGGGCGTTTCTCAAAATACGATAGTTAATTATCGCTGGCAAATTGATAATACCCTCAATTACATCGGGGCGATAGGTAAGCACCATTACAATATCCTCGTAGGCCAGTCGGCTGATAACTATACTTATAATAATACTTATGTCTTCCGCCAGGACATTCCTTATGATGCTGAACCTTACAGGTATATTTCTGCGGGAGCCACGCTTGCAGACGGTAGCGGTACACACCAGCCGGGGGCGGGCCCTTTCGGTAAGATGAACTCCTATTTTTCAAGAGTTTCTTATGATTTCAATGAAACTTACTACCTGACAGGTTCATTCCGGGCAGACGGATCTTCGCTGTTGTCCCCCAAAAACCGCTGGGGTTATTTCCCTACCGTTTCGGGTGCTTACGTGATCTCGAATGAGTCATTTATGAAAGATTTAAAGTGGCTCAATTATTTAAAGCTGAGAGCCTCTTACGGCCGTGTAGGTGGTAATCTGCCTGGCGCACCGGGAGCTTATGAAAGTACATTGGGGCTTTCTGATTATATCAATGGAGACAGGAGCAGGATTTACGGTTATGTACCGGCTAATGTGCCAGACCCTGATATCAAATGGGAAACAACCCAGGACGTTACTATTGGTTTAGATGCAGATTTCTTCAATAGTAAGTTGTCGGTATCTGCGGATAAATACTGGCGGACACCCAAAGACATGCTGTTATACCTCCCTGTGCAGCCTTCATTGGGCTATCCTCAGGGATATATTCCGACCATTTATACCAACGTGGGTAGTATTCGTACAAGCGGTTATGAGCTTGCCATCAACTATAAAGACAATATCGGCAAATTATCCTACGGTATCGGATTGACACTGCAGCACTTTATCTCCAGGGCCGTTGACTTGAAAGGACAGATCCTTTACGATGAGATATCTAATGATGTGTTCCAGTCAACGAGAAGAACAAAAACCGCGGCCGGTGATATTCTTGGTGGCTATTATGGATACCAGGTACTCGGCGTTTTTCAAACCGCGCAGGATGTTCAGAATTATAAAGGCCCTGATGGTTCCGTGTTGCAGCCAAATGCAAGGCCGGGCGATTTCATGTACAAAAATGTTAATGGCGATAATAAAATCGACTTGAACGACCGGACATCAATCGGGAACCCTTATCCTAAAATATCTACGGGCTTAACGCTCCAGGCTGCCTACCAGGGTTTCGATATCCGCGCCGAGTTTTATGGGTCCTTCGGCAATAAGATAGCTGATGATTACCTGGTACGGATGAACCCTATTTATAATTACAATTTTATCAGCGGCAACGAGAAAAAGTTTTGGAACGGACCGGGAAGCACCAACAGCTATCCGATCTTAAGTCTTTCAGATCCAAACGGTAATTTTTCAAATAACTCCAGCTTCTTTATAAAAGATGGAAGCTATGTGCGGAACAAACTGCTGCAATTGGGCTATACCGTACCAACCAAAGCACTTAGGGGTGTTGCGAAAGTCCGGGTTTATATATCCGCACAGAACCTTTTCACCATTACGAAATATGATGGCTTGAATCCGGAAGTTCCTTTCGGTGGGGTACTGCGTTACGGAATTGATAACGGGCAGAATCCTATTCCTAAATTTTTCAATATTGGATTTAACGCAAACTTTTAACATTCAGCAAAAAACACAATGAAACGTTTAAAATATACGATACTGATACTGGCTGCGGCCGCTATCACCAGCTGCAAAAAAAGTTTCCTCGAACAGGAACCTTACGGAAACTCTATTCAATCAGGTACTTTTTACAACACTGTTGACGAAGCCACCGGGGCAACACTGGCCAGTTACAAATACATTGATTTTGATGACTGGTGGCAAACACAATGGTGGAAGCAGGTTGGCGGCGAAGCCGCTTCCGATAACGAATGGATCGGTGTTAATGGCGGTCAGGGCACAGCTGTTCAGGCTGCTCATTATACGCTTAACCCGGAAAATGACCGGATAGAGGCGCATTGGATAGAGATTTACAAAAGTATATACCTTTTCAACGCGACCATGGAAGGCCTGCAGAATGCAAAAATTGATGATGGCGCAAAACAAAAACTGATCGCTGAACTCAAATTTCTTCGGGCCTTTCAATATTTCGAGCTTGTCCGAAACTGGGGAGCGGTGCCTTTGATCACTAAAACGCTTTCGCCCCAGCAAAACGATTACACCCGCACAAGTGCGGCAGATGTTTATAGTTTTCTTAAACAGGATCTGAATAGTGCCATTGCAATACTTCCTTCAAAGTCTCAATACAGTACCACGGATAAATTCCGGGTATCAAAAGGCGCGGCACAGGCCTTACTCGCCAAAATTGATTTATATACCGAAAATTGGGCTGAGGCACAAAGCGTGAGCGCGCAAATTATCGCATCGGGCGACTATACGCTGGAGAACTCTTATGGTAACATTTGGCAAACCACAAATTATAACGGTAAAGAATCCATATTTGAAATTCAATTCCAGTACTCAACCCAGTATCCCAATTTAGGTAATGTTTTCCCGACCACATCAATGCCCGGAACAGAAGGAGGCTGGGGCTATTTTACGCCTACAAGCGACCTGGAAAATGCATTTAAGGCTCAGGGTGATAGCGTTAGGCTGAACTGGACGATCATTCGTCATCATTTCCCCGTGATCGGCGATCCCGCAAACACTTCATTTGATGCCAATCCGTCACAATGCAAATCGGCCCGTTACAACCGCAAAGTTTATATACCGAGATCAGAACGTACGCCGAATGGCAGGTTTTCAAAAGATCATATTTACCTGAGGCTCGCCGACGTTTACCTGATGAACGCCGAAGCAGCAGCTATGCAACAACAAAGCCAGCAGGCCTTGCAATCTTTAAAAGCAGTCAGAGACAGGGTCGGGCTTACTACCAACATGAACCTCAGCGGCTGGGACCTTATCAATGCTGTTCGTACGGAACGCAGGCTTGAGCTCGCGCTTGAAGGAGATAGGTTATATGATATCAGGAGATGGAAAGATCAAAGTGGTCAGCCGGTGATCAATAGTATCATGGGGCCGAACGGGAGTTTTGTTAAGTACAATACGCAACAAAGCAAAGACCCTTATGAAACGACCAATCTAAACGAACCTCAGAATAAAGGTACCAGTTTTGTTGCCGGAAAACACAATCTTTGGCCGATACCATCCAAAGAAATTATTGCCTCACAGGGAAGAATTACACAAAACCCCGGTTACTAATTTACTAAATGCCGCCTGCGCAAGCAAGCGGCTTATTGATACAAAATGAAGAAACAGATACATTTTAGTTTTATTTCACTTTGCCTGCTACTATTCACTACTGCATCCGGGTGCAGTAAAAAAACAGTAATGCCGGAAACCGACAATCATTGCTATGTAAATGGTGTAGATACCTGTAATAAGGCAGAAGTAAAAATTGTCATTAACCTGGGGGACGAAAAACAAACCGTCAGTAGTTTTGGAGCTTCTGATTGCTGGACAACAAAATTTGTTGGTAAATGGGCTAATTCCACTAAAAAGAACCTGATCGCCGATTATCTTTTCAGCATGGACAATGATGCCAATGGTAATCCTAAAGGTATCGGATTATCGCTCTGGCGTTTTAACATCGGAGCAGGAAGCTTTGAACAGGGCACAGCCAGCGGCATTCCAGATGAATACCGGCGTGAAGAGTGTTTTTTAAATGCGGATGGCACCTACGATTGGACAAAGCAGGCAGGGCAGCAATGGTTTTTAGCAGCAGCCAAATCCAGGGGAGTTCAAAATTTTCTGGGATTTTCCGTTTCACCACCCGTCCAGTACACGGTAAATAACAAAGCCTTTGGATTGGCGAACAGCCAGCTCAATTTGAAATCAGATAAGCAGGGAGCATTTGCAGATTTTCTTGTCGCTGTTGCAAAGCACTTTCAAAGTACCGGTACGCCTTTTAATTTTATCAGCCCTTTTAACGAGCCGCAATGGAACTGGGGTGAAAACCCGAGCCAGGAAGGTACCGGCGCTACCAATAACGATATAGCGCAGTTTGTAAGAATTTTAGGGCCTAAAATACAGTCTGCCGGGGTATCTGCTAAGATCGCTCTTGGCGAAGCCAATCAATGGAATTCACTGGATGCAAATAATAGCGATAATCGCGGGGACCAGATCAATCAGTTCTTCAACCCTGCTTCATCTAATTATATCGGTAACGTTTCGGCTTTAGAACATTTGCTTTCTGCCCATAGTTATTTTACTACCTGCCCAGGCAGTGACCTGGTAAATTACCGTCAGAATGTTGCAAACAAGCGTAATAGTATTGCGCCATCGCTTCAGTTATGGCAGTCGGAATTTGGAATTCTCGGTGATATTTGCGGTCAGGCAAACGGCTATCCTCGGAATCTGAGTATCGACTACGGGCTGTATGTTGCTAAAGTTGTCCACAATGACCTTACGGTCGCTAACGTCAGTTCCTGGCAGTGGTGGCTGGCAGTTGATACTTACAATTATAGTGACGGACTGGTTTATATTACTGATCCAGCAGGCGGTTATGACCTGAACGCTATGAAAAGTGACGGCATTGTAAGCGATTCCAAGCAGCTTTGGTGCCTGGGTAATTACTCACGGTTCATCAGGCCGGGAATGATCAGGGTAGGTGCAGCTATCAGTGATATCACGGACGCTGTTGTTGCAGCCGGTTCTCAAATGGTTTCAGCCTACAAAAATCCGGCGACCAAGCAGTTTGTTATTGTGATCATCAACACCAGTGGCAACGAAAAAAAATACACGCTGGATACAAACGCAATCAAACTTGCCAATGCAAACATTGATGTTTTTACCACAAGTGCTTCCAGGAACTTGCAAAAATCAACTGTCACTACAAATAAGCTTACTTTAGAGGGGCGTTCGGTGACTACTTTAACAGGAACTTATCAATAATAACCCGGGATCAATTTTCTATGAGAAGATCATTAGTTTTATTTGTGACGCTATTTTTGAGTATTGCAGTTTTTGCACAGCACACGCGGGTACCCGTGTCCGGAACATGGGCTTTTAAACTGGATCCTCTTGATAAAGGGATACCTGAAAAATGGTACAGCCAGAAGTTGCAGGGAAGAATCACTTTACCGGGAACACTTGATGACGCGGGCATCGGGAAGCCGGTTCAGACAGATACGCTGAAACTTAACAAGCAGGTGATGATGCATTTGTCAAGGAAGCATGAATATACCGGCGCGGTGTGGTACCAGCGTACCATTGCAATCCCGCATAACATGCAGGCAGCCCGCATGATGCTTGAGCGTGTGATCTGGAATACCGATTGCTGGATAGACGGCCGCGCGGTTGGTACACAGGAAAGCCTGATTGCTCCGCAATTTTTCGATTTAGGAACACTGAAAGCAGGAGTGCACCAGATTACCTTACGTGTGGATAACCGGAAGCAGCATGATATCAGCGTAAATGATTTTGCCCATGCCTATACAGACGGCACACAAATTATCTGGAATGGCGTAATCGGAAACATGGAGATTGTCGACCGGCTTCCTTTATCGATAGAGAAGGTACAGGTATTTCCCAGTTTAAAAAACAGCTCGGTAGAAGCAAATATCAATTTTGTCCCCGGACGGGCAGACAAAAAGTACTATGTCAGGGCAAGAATATTAAAAGGACTACAAGTTGTTGAAGATACAAGGAACATCGTGATTACAGGCGATAGTTTATGGCATACGAAATTCATCATCAAGGTAAAGGATGCCCGGGGATGGGATGAATTTAATCCCCGGCTTTATCAGCTTAAAATCGATGTAACCAATAAGTCAGGCGAGGTGATCGACAGCAGAACAGAGCAATTTGGCTTCCGCGATCTGTCTTCAGAGAAAGGCCAATTCCGCATCAACGGGAGGCAGATGTTTCTGCGGGGAACGCTTGAATGCAACATATTTCCGCTGGAAGGCCATCCGCCGATGAATGCAGCCGGATGGTATAAGGTTTTTAACACCGCGAAGCAATATGGACTAAACCATATTCGGTTTCACTCCTGGTGCCCTCCCGAAGCAGCCTTTAAAGTAGCCGATTCTCTTGGATTTTACCTGCATGTTGAACTGCCTTTATGGAGCCTCACGGTAGGCAAAGACCCCGGAACGTTATCATACCTGAAGGAAGAGGCAGTCCGGATCATACAAAATTACGGGAATCACCCTTCATTTTGTTTTTGGAGTATGGGTAATGAACTTGAAGGCGATTTTAACTGGCTTCAGGATTTGGTAAGGCAATTGAAAGCGCAGGATAGCAGACGGCTTTATACTACCACTACTTTTAGCTTTCAAAAGGGACACGGTAAGTACCCCGAGCCGACAGACGACTATTTTATTACCCAATATACGGATGAGGGCTGGGTGCGGGGGCAGGGAATTTTCAATACGAACGTTCCCGACTTTAAAACTGACTACAGCAATGCGATAAAAAATATCCCGGTGCCGCTCGTAATTCACGAAGTTGGTCAATATTCTGTTTATCCCGACTTGAGTGAAATTTCTAAATATAAAGGAGTTCTGGAGCCTATGAATTTTAAGGCCATCCGCAATGATCTTCGAAATAAAGGAATGCTTAATCTGGCCGGCCCCTATTTAAAAGCCAGTGGTAACTTGGCAGCAAACCTTTATAAAGAAGAAATTGAGCGCGCCCTCAAAACCTCAGGTGTGGGTGGTTTTCAACTACTCGACCTTCATGATTTTCCCGGACAAGGAACTGCGCTTGTAGGTTTGCTAAATGCTTTCTGGGATAGTAAAGGCATAATCACACCTGAAGAGTTCCGCCGGTTTTGCGGGCCTGTAGTGCCCTTGCTCAGATTCGGCAAGGCCACCTATACCAATAACGAGGTGTTTTCGGCTTCGGTAGAAATGGCGAATTTTTCTGATAAAACAATAACGGATCAATTAATCTGGTCTATAAACGATAAAGAAAAAAAAGTGCTGTTTAGCGGAAAGTTGGATAAAAAGGCCATTCCAGTTGGTAACGGACAACAGATCGGTAAATTCAGTGTCAATCTTGAATCAATTACCAAGGCCATGCAGTTGGAGGTAACCTTAAGGGTTGTTAATTCTAGTACTATCAGTAATCATTGGAGCATTTGGGTATATCCGTCAACAATAGCAGAAGCGCCCAAAAATGTAATTTTCACAACGTCGGCAGATAGCGCATTGAGTTGGTTGAAAAAAGGAGCAAATGTTGTCTTGAATCCTGATACAGCGGCAATAAAAGGGGTCAGTGGTCGGTTTGCACCTGTTTTCTGGAGCCCTGTCCATTTTCCGGATCAGCCGGGAAGTATGGGACTGCTGGTAAACCCGGCCCATCCTGCCCTTGCTGATTTCCCTACAGCTAATTACAGTGACTGGCAATGGTGGGATTTGGTAACCAATTCAAAAACGATGATTACTGATATGCTTCCTGTTCAGCCACTCCCGATAGTCCGAGTAATAGATAACTTTTTTAAGAACAGGAATATGGCAGATATATTGGAATTTAAAGTAGGCATTGGTAAGCTTATTATTTGCTCTATGGATATACATCATAATTTAACTGAGCGCCCTGTTGCAAGACAACTTAGGCATAGTCTCCTGAGATATGCTGGTGGTAAGGATTTTGCACCAATTTCAAGTCTTAGCAGTTCTGATTTGCAAATCTTTATTAAGTAAATTAACGGTCGCATCCCTTAAAAGCCCGGTCATAAACCCGTTCTTTGAATTTATCAGATCGGTCCGAGCTCGCTTCTAACCCGCGTTAAGTGTGGGTTCCAGGAATTAAGTATTTTATATGAAGGGCCAAAGTGGAAGCTTCATCGCCTCACTATACAAAATTATTTTTGAGCGAATGAATAAGGTGAGTAATGACCTCCAGTGAAACGAACGTGGCTTTTAGTTAATCGCCTTTTAATAGAATGTTTAAACATTTCGGTTTTAATTACTCTCGAACCATGCCCTAGGCACTGGCAGACAATTAATCATGTCCGCCTATATACGGCGATGACACAGCATGAACTAGTTCAAATTGGCCTCCCAAACTTATAACTATTCTTGTTTTCCTGATTGTTTGCCGAAAATTTGGTTCCGATGGGCAATTCCCCAAACAGAGAGTTCTGCAATTACCCTGTCCAAAGTCTTGCCATGGTTTGTTAGGGTGTATTCGACTGTAGGTGGAAAGGTTGCATGAACTTCACGCTTGACAAGTTGGTTTAATTCAAGATCTTTCAGTTCTTCCGACAACATCTTGTCGTTATGCCAGGAACTTCTTTAGCTACCTGTTTAAATCTCGAGGCACCTTTGGAAAGAGCCAACATGATCTGAAGTTTCCATTTTCCACTTAAAACATCTAAAGCGTCCCGGACTGTTATTGCGTTACAATCGCCGCAACTGGCGGTGATCTCATGGTGACTATTGAAATTAATATCATTCATAGTATAGTTACTTTCCCTATGTGTTAATAATGCCGCAAACTTTAATGCAGGTTATTTCGAAAAGCTTTCCATGGAAGAGATTGAAGGCCATTTAACAACAAGTTTGTTTGGCCCGATGAAGGTTACTAAAGCGGTTTTACCCGTCATGCGTAAACAGAAATCCGGACATATCGTCACTATTTCTTCAACTGCAGGACTCACTGGCCAGACTTAAAAAATTCATCGCCTCCTCCCTGAACCTGTAATCGGCATAGGCCGGTTCATTGGGTAAATCGCCTTCGTAAAAAACGTTGTTCATATAATGATGCTTACTGCCGAGATTATAAGTGTTCACCAGTTGCTTCAGCTTTTTCTGGAGCAGTAAACCTAAGGCTGGGTCATTGATCCAGGCATGATCTTTATTAAGTGTTAACCGCTGTCCGCTAGTAATACGTGCCGTATGGCTGCCTGAATTTACGATCCCGGAGGCATACTGCTCCGTAAACGCCAGCATCGAGCTATTAAACTGTGGTTCACTAGCGTCTTTGACCAGCGGATATAGTGCAAAAACACGCTGTCGGCATTGAATCTCCCCTCGGCACTCGCTGTTGAACCGATATTTGACCAGGCCCCAAATCTTAATAAAGCGAACAATGTTTTCCTCCCCGACAGTAGGTTGATCTGAGGATAGCGGTCGGGCAGCTGTCGGGACGGTCAGGTGCAGCAAAGCGCAGGCTAATATTAATTTCAAATAGGTGGTTATCTTTTTCATAATTAATCTATGCCGCAAAAATGCAGTTGAGGCCATTCCGCAACCAATGCGATTGACCAAACCTCAAATTACGTTGACAGCAACCTTTCCAGTGCGGACAAGATCTTATCCTTATTATCAGCTGGTTTGTCAGGAAGATCAGGTACGTTGTCCAAATCATTCTTTCTGAAAAATTAAATTGTTTTAATTTAAACCATGAATAAACGGCAGATTGTCCTTTTACATGCGGGGTACTGGTTGCTCATACTGGTCCAGACCCTGCTGGTTTCGTTGGGTACGGGCGTATTGGGGACCCAGGTTGACTGGGGCCTTGCCTTTCGGATACTCCTGCCAGTGAAGATCTTACAGGTGAGCTGCGCCGCCGCCTTCTTTTATGTAAATTACCTGTTCCTGATCCCCCGTTTTTTGAAGTCAGGTAACCTGTCAAATACCTGGCCTCTATCGTCAGCTGTGTGATCCTGTTTACACCGGTATATTACCTGATGGAACAACGTGTATACCCGCTTATTGGCTAGAAAACCTATCAGCTCGATCTGGATTTTCGCTTCGCGGTAATGGTAACCCTGGGTGCGAATTTTATCAATATCTTTCTAGCTTTACTGCTCAGCTATCTAACGGACCGGCGCTCCTTGCGTGTGGAAAAAGAGATCGCGGAAAAGGAGCATTTGAGAACGGAGCTGGCATTTCTGCGCTCCCAGGTGAACCCGCATTTTTTGTTCAATACCATCAATGACATATACGCGCTTACGCAGCAGCAGGCCAAAGAAGCGCCGGCTGCCTTACTGAAGCTATCGGGCTTGCTCAGATATATGCTCCGAGAAAGCGAAGAGCAGTTCGTTCCGCTGGATGATGAGATCGCCTATCTTGAAAATGTGATCGAACTCCAGCGCGTCTGGCAGAAACACAACTGTTACTTTGACTTTCGTACGGAAGGCAGTTTCAGCGGCTATGTGATCGCGCCGCTGATCCTGATCAATTTTGTAGAGAACGCATTCAAACATGGAGCCTTCAATGATCCGGATAATCCGATCCTGATCTTAATTAGCCTAGAAAACAACGAGCTGGAGTTTAAGGTTACCAATCAGGTCAAACCGTTGAAAAAAGATAAAAGGGTAGGTATAGGACTTCCTAACGTCCGCCGCCGCTTATCCCTTATCTATCCAAACCGTCACGAACTTCGCATTAGCAAACAAGCTGATAGCTATTCCATAGATCTCAAAATAAAATTAATATGATCAATTGCCCGTTCGCAGATGATAAACCATTAGCCCTGGACGTACTGCTCAACTATGCGGCCCGGATGCCTGCGATTAATGTGGTATTAAGCACTACAGATCCCTTGAAGGCTTTGGCTAAAATTACCGAAGGTGGCATCGACCTGGTGTTTTTAGATATTCAGATGCCTGAGCTGAATGGTCTTCAACTCATCAAACTGATCGCCGGAAAATGTCAGGTGGTTTTTACGACTGCCTACGCGGAACATGCCTTAGAGTGTTATGAACTTAATGCGACTGACTATTTGTTAAAACCTGTATCCTTCGAGCGTTTTTATCAGGCAGTTGAAAAAGCGACGGTGGTGCTGAAAGGTTTAGGCGACCCCATCCCTTCATTAGCCAACCAGCCATCCACCGGAAACAGAGCGACTACATATTTGTCAAAACAGAGCACAAATTGTTTAGGGTGAATACAGCCGATATTCTATATGTGGAAGGCATGCAGAATTATATAACGATCCATACGGCCAATGAAAAAATCATTAGCCTGCAAACGATGAAAAAGCTGGAAGAGATCTTACCACAACCTCAGTTCATGCGCGTTCACAAATCTTTTATAGTGGCCCTGAGATCGTCAGCATCGAACGTAACAAGATCCAGATCGGCGGCATCCGCATCGCATTAGGGGAAGTTTACCGGGAAGCTTTTTATAATACTATTAGTTAGGTGGAGGTACTAAATCGTTACTGGTTTTCTCAATACTAATTGTAATATTTCATGGCTGCAACACTATAAGGATCGGTCAATGGCAAATAAACGCACATTAATAAGTTTGATGTCCCGCCAATTATTGTGTTTTGACGTAAAGCACATTGAACTCTTTTCTTAAGATATCATTTTGGCCTTAATCCAATGAAAAATAGTAATTTACAGGAAAGAAGAGAGGGGCTTTTATAAACTTTACCCTCAAGTAGGTCCTGTAGCAATAGATCCCACGTTATGCTGGTTGCAACGAGCTCAAAAGCATCAATTGTTCCACCAAATGGTTCGAATTATGTCCAGTCTGGAGAAACCACGGATTTCGAAAAAAATATGGACGAGCACTTGGGCCGCGCGGATGTCTCGCCAGTGTATAAGGACGCCGAGCAGACCCTTGGTACGCTTCGGCCTATCAATGTCCGGATCGACGAACAGTACCTTTTCGAGGCGGACCTGGATAATACCAGCGCGATCGGTTGACCTATTGATTAAAATCATGCAAAACCAGGGGCGTTTTAAAATATATGCGAGTTTGCCCATTCCCAGTGAGATTGATCATATGGAAAAGGCCCGTGAAGACGCCAGGACAATTCTTATAGAGTATAGCTCACTTTCAGAAGAGGCGGCGGCGATCATTTCAAGCGAATTATGGGGAACAATCAGAGATTGCTTGAGAAGCATGAGTGATTTGATCGATCAATTCGACCGAGGCGAACTCAATTCAAAAGATGATATCTTATCATTTACAGCAATAAGTGTAAAGACTGCTTTAATGATCCGGTCATTTATTGGTGCTGATAAGCTTTCTTATGAAAGTGTTGCCCTTTTCGCAACAAAAAAAGAT
Organism: Mucilaginibacter paludis DSM 18603; assembly: GCF_000166195.2. Classification (NCBI taxonomy): domain Bacteria; kingdom Pseudomonadati; phylum Bacteroidota; class Sphingobacteriia; order Sphingobacteriales; family Sphingobacteriaceae; genus Mucilaginibacter; species Mucilaginibacter paludis. The sequence continues at coordinate 2,831,510 of NZ_CM001403.1, read as the reverse complement.
TTGGAAAGAATCACTAAAATGGACGCGAATTCCTCTGTAGAAATGACCAGTAACAGGGCCCCCGCTAATTAGGACAAACGCGGTATACTATCGACTGATATAATATGATTAAACTTCGTAATTCAATCGCTTTTATACGCCCAAGTTTATTAGAGATATTAATACTAGCGGGAGGCATCCATTTATTCGTGCTGAACATAAAAATCTTCAACCATGTCTAAAATCAAATCAGAAGGATCTTCGCCACGCTCTTTTATTGCAAGCATTAACACACTATTCAATCATCTCGAACATGAATGGTTGTCCTACACGACAATGGGCCGAGCTGATCTCGTATACTTCGAAAGTTGGATAAATGAGCATCAATGGCTGTCATCCGCGCTTTCCGGCAGCGTAAAAGGAACGCATGAAAGAGTTATAGCTGTATTCGCGCTTGCTGTAATTTTTCTGGTTGTCTTCCTGACTGGCGGTTTGCTCAACAGCAATGTTCAGCACGTTGCGTTCCAGGTTCAGTTTGAAATCTTCTTTCTTCAGACCCGGCGCAGCCAGTTCCAGATGATAGTTGTTTTCCGTTTCGCTGATATTGACGGCAGGTACGCGGGTTACCATACAATCATTGAAAAAAGTGTCATTAAAAATAGAATCGAAAACATCACTAAAACCTGGTAATAGTGAACTGTTTCTTTTGTCGGGATTAAATTTAACCAATGTCATAATCTTTTCTTTTAATTGTTTTTAAAGGATCAAACCATTTAGTCTATTAAACTTAAAGAACGATCGTTCGGCAGCAATACTACAAGTGAGATGCCAAAGCCAGAAATGGAATTAAAACTGAATTTTTTTCAGCGGGCATCTGAAAAATTTACAGCTGCGCTGCCAGATTTTCATCGGCCTGGCCTTCTTCAAGGGCTTAAAACCTTTCTGTGTTTTTAAGGTTATTATTAGATTAAATCAAACAAAAAGAGCCACTGAACAGATAATGCCGTTTTCTGGCCGCACCGAATACTAATGACCAGACTTCAGCATTCACAAGAGCTATCAACCCTGCAATCCATATTTGAAGGCATTGACGACGCGATATTTTGCCATGACCTTGATATGCGGATCACCCATTGGAATCCGGCAGCTGAACAGCTATTCGGCTATAGTCATGAGGAAATAATCGATGAATCGGTTTACCTGCTGATCCCGCAGGACAGGCAGCAGGAAAAAATGGACATCATGCGTGATATTATGGAGGGGAGACGGATCGGACATTTTAAAACGATTCGCAGAACCAGGGAAGGCGTTGAAATCCCCGTGTCTATAACCATTTCGCCTATCCGGGACCAGGAGGGACAAGTTACAGGATCGTCACAGATTGCCCGCAGTATCATCGAAGAAAATGCTGCCGAAGAAAAGCAGGCCAGGCTGGCCGCCATTGTCGCCAGCTCGGACGATGCCATTGTCGGTAAAAGCCTGCAAGGCATCATCACCAGCTGGAATATCGGCGCAGAAAAAATGTTTGGCTATACGGAGCAGGAAGCAATTGGTCAACATATTTCATTACTAATACCGCCGGAGCGTCTGAATGAAGAAGATATAATTATCGGAAACATTCGTGCCGGAAAAAAGGTAGATCATTTCCAGACTATCCGCAGAACCAAAGGGGGACAACAGTTGCACATATCACTGACGGTGTCTCCCATCCTCAACAAAGCCGGCGAAATCATCGGGGCTTCAAAAATAGCCCGGAACATTACAGCGCAAAAAGAAGCAGAGCGGTCCGTCGCTAAAAGCATGGAGCGTATGGAAATCCTTAATTCAATCAGTAAAAGCATTAACGAGGATCTTGATCTGCAACACATTTTACAAAGAGTGACCGATGCTACTACCAGGCTTACCGGCGCGGATTTCGGTGCCTTCTTCTATAACCGGGTAGACCAGGGCGGTGAATCCTATTGGCTTTATACCATTTCCGGGGCGCCACGGGCTGCTTTTGAAAACTTTCCCATGCCCCGTAACACGGCTGTTTTCCATCCGACCTTTAGCGGTGAGGACGTTGTCCGGGTTGATGACATTACAAAAGATCCGCGTTATGGAAAAAATTCACCCTATTTTGGTATGCCCAAAGGCCATTTGCCGGTTGTGAGCTACCTGGCGGTTCCCGTTATTACTCATTCGGGCGTAGTCATCGGCGGGCTTTTTTTTGGCCACAAACAAGCTGGCATTTTTAAAGAAGAGCATGAAGACCTGGTTGTTACCGTAGCCTCACAGGCTGCCGTTGCCATAGATAATTCCAGGCTCTTTGAGGAAGTAAAGGATCTGAGCAATAAAAAAGATGAATTTATCGCCTTGGCCTCCCATGAGCTTAAGACGCCACTGACTTCGATGAGCGGTTTTTTGCAGATATTAGAAAGAACGGTTCCGGATGGTATTGCCAAAAGTTTTGCAGAAAAGGCACTGAAGCAATTGGCCAAACTCAACGAGTTAGTCAATGACCTGTTTGATATATCTAAAATCCAGGCCGGTAAACTACAGTTGAATTTTGAACCTTTTGATCTTTCGGATCTTTTGGACGAAATAACCGATACGTTTGAGCAGACCCATCCCCACTATAATTTGAAAATGGCGGCAGATGGAGAGCTTTTGGTCTCGGGCGATAAGATGCGGCTGGAACAGGTGCTCACCAATTTACTGGGTAATGCCGTGAAGTATGCGCCGGACGCCAGGGAGGTAAGCATGATTGCTATCAGGACCGGGAATGAGGTTCGCATCTCTGTGAAAGACCAGGGTCCCGGTATTTTGCCTGAAAACCAGCAGCACATTTTTAGCCAGTTTTACCGTGTTAAAGAGCAGGAGCGAAAGACCTCGGGGCTCGGCCTGGGACTTTATATATCCAAGGACATTATTGACCGGCACGGCGGGAGGATCTGGGTAGAAAGCACCCCGGGCCATGGAGCGACATTTACATTTTCTCTACCAGCTTTTACAAACTAAAACAGCCTTATACTCAGGCTCATTTAATTTAAAAATTAAATAACAACCCCTTGGGTCCCTATCTTTGGGTTTTCCAATTGATCCAATATTAATGGCGTACTTTTCGACAATAATATCAGTTCCTTTTCTTTTTAATGTTTTATGATAAGGTTGATGAGTATGTCCAAAACACATAATGTCGGCGTCTGCCTTTTGCATCATGTCAAATAAATAATCTTCATTTAATAACTCATCTATACTGGTTGCACTTCCATGTTCAAGTAATAGCTTTACTATTTTATCCCCGAATAGTAGTTCCAACTTTATATGTAAAGGCAGGTTACGTAATAATTTGCGTTGTTCATCACCCAATAGGGAATTTGTACATAGGTAAGAAGATCGGCTTATTTCACTTTCTTCCTGGAATGCCTCAGTGCCATCAGCCGCGGCATTTCCAAGTTTTTATTCTCAACACTTTTGAAAAAAGCCTCCAAGGCCGGCAGATTCGCGTGGATATCGCTAAACAATATGATGTTTCAAATCATTAATAAAATACTTCACGAGTTTTTATCATCAATTTTTTAGCAAGTGATATATTAATTTTAGATTGGTATTGGCACGTAATTACCTGCTCTAAGAGAACGTATAGTAAAAGTAATACCAAATTTAATTTCGCACTTGTACTAAAGTTTTCAACCTTATATCGCGGGATGATGAACCTATTTGTATCTCATATTCACCCGGATCTAATTGCCAACTGCCGGTTTTAACATTATAACATGAAAATGCATCAGCACCTAATTCAAAATCTACTTTACCGGAGCCATTTTTATTTATAGTGATCTTCTTGAAATATTTCAACTCATGTATTGGCCTGTACACGCTTGGGTGCAAAGGCCTAACATAAACCTCGGCAATTTCGGCACCGTTAAAGTTACCCGTGTTTTTTATTGAAAAAGATCCCCTAATAGTACTTCTGTTCGATTTGATATGCAGGTTATTATATTTAAAGGTAGTATAACTCAGCCCGTAACCAAACGGAAATTGGGGTTCTACATTTTTGCTGTCGTAATAACGGTAACCTACCATTAAGCTGTCTGTATAATTTACTACGTCATTGTTTTCAGTTCCGAACACTTGCGAAGGGCAGTCTGCCAGTTTTTTTGGCCAGGAGAATGGTAGTTTACCGGATGGGGCTGTTTTACCTAACAGAATGTTTGAAATACTGGTTCCGCAGCTCATGCCAGGATATCATGCCTCTAACACAGCCGGAACATTTTTCAACCAGCCACCTAATTCCATAGGAGAACCGTTGATTAGTACAGCCACAACATTTTTGTTAATGGCCGATAACTTATTAATTAAATTTTCTTGCGAGCCCGGGAAAACCAGGTCGTTCCGGTCACGGCCTTCGGTATCCGAGGTGTAATCTAACCCGCCCACAAATATTACTGCATCTGCTTTTTTAACAGCCGCTGTAATTTTCGCCCATTTATCATCAGAGATCTGGGGCAGTTCCCATTCCAACCTTACACCTGCATCGCCCGGTTGTTTTATGTAATCTATAGAAAGTTCATAAGGTTCCCCCTTTTTTAGCTCTACAGAGGCAAATGCCGGTGAAAGCAGCTGGTTCCTGTCGGCAAAAGCGATCTGGGTGCCATTGTTGAAACCGTGATACATCTTGGCTACGCCATCTGCAGTTAGCCGTAAGGTGAACCGGCCATCCATTGGAGCAATAAGTTTCCCTTCAAAGTGCGCATGGGTGAAATCCTGTGGTTTAATCCTTGGGTCAGGCGATTTCATTTCCCACATAAAACTTAAAACAGAATCTTTTCGGTTAACTGCCGGGTGTTCCTGGTCGGTACCAAAATAAGAACTTTTAAAACCCGGGGTGCCATCCGGCCCAACAACAGCAGATTGTGGAATTGACTGAAAGCCGCCTAATTCGTTAGAAGGGATATAACTTACCTTATTGTTGCCCAACATATTTTTAAGCCCTTGAAGGGCTGTTATTTCATAAGGAGGCAAAATGGTTGAGCTTCCGCCGCCCATACCACCTAAACAAAACCTTTTATCGGCATTGGGGCCTATTACTACAACATTTTTGATCTGGTTTGCGTTTAGCGGCAATAGTTTACGATCATTTTTTAATAATACCATACCTTCTTCAGCCACTTTTTGAGCAATTGCCTGGTGTTCAATCGTATTTTGATTAGCACCGATACTCATATCCTTACCGTCTAATACGCCTAACCTGTCATAGATCCTGAGTATGCGGCGAACTTTGTCGTCAATAACGCTTTCGGGCACACGGCCTGCTTTCACCGCGTCTGCCAGGGCACCGCCAAAACCGCAAAAACTACCACCTGGCATAGATACATCCAAGCCAGCTAAAGCAGCCTTTTCGGTCGAGCGGGTTTGCAAAAAGTCGGTCATTACCAACCCGTCATATCCCCATCCATTTTTTAAAATTTCGGTCAGCATTTTTTTGCTGTCGCTTACAAATTCGCCGTTAACACCATTTGCCGATGTCATAATAGTCCAAACTTTACCTTTTTGTACCCCGGCCTTAAAAGCCGGCAGGTATATCTCGTTTAGTGTTCGTTCATCAACCATCGACATATAAAAGTTGCGATTGTTTTCGCGGTTATTACAGGCGTAATGCTTAAGGCAGGCAGCAACACCTTCGCTCTGAATGCCCTTTATATTGGCTACCGCAATTTCGCTGTTCAAAAGCGGGTCTTCCGTATAGTATTCAAAAAAACGACCATTTAGAGGATCTCTTAAAATGTTAACTGCCGGGCCAAACAAAACATTAAGTTTTTTAGCCCGGGTTTCATTGCCCATCACCTTTCCTGCTTGTTCAACTAGTTCGGGGTTCCAGGAGGCGCCAAAGGCCAGGCCGCAGGGAAAAGCAGTAGAATTGCCATTTTGGTTTGGCCCTCGTGGCCCGTCGGTGCATTTAACGGTTGGTATATTCAGCCTTTTTATTCCACTAAGCCCAAATTCAGGAAAAGCGCCCGCACACAAGCCTATCTTTTCCTGTAAGGTAAGTTGTTTTAATATTTTATCTACATGTAGTTCTTCCTGGCTCTTGCTACCCATAAGTGATTGTGATTGCCCAAAACAAGCTATGTGTATAAAAAAACAGGTAAAAAAAAGGGCGGGTATTCTCATTATAATTGCTGTAAATAAGTGTGGTATGTTAGGCTTTTATAAAAGTTAGTTTAAAAGTATATAATCGTTTTTAAGTAACTGTCATCAACTGTTTAAAACCATTTAGCATAAAAAATAAATGTGCAAAATCATTACGGTAGTAATTTTAAAATATAAAGTTTACTCGTTATTCAACCATCCTGCACTGTATTGTCACGAAGCAGGTATGGCACATGTTCGAAACCGAGACTATAAGCGATCTCGCTCACTCTTCTTGCTGGTAATGGTTAACTTATTAAATGGGCTTTGGGGAATCACCACCACCTTTCTTTCGGGGCTTTTTAATGTAACACATGTAATAGAAATTACTCTAACAAACGTTTGTTTTATAACCGGCCATCAATGATTAAACCGTTAGATACTTTTTTAGGCATCAATAAGCTTACAAGGAAGTGAGCGGATGCCATGTAGCGTTAACACGCTATACCGGGAACGCCGGTTTCGAAGATTGGCATGCTCATCAGAATGCGAGCCTCAGTTTGTTATTAAATGGCTGTCACAAAGAAGATCTGTTTGGTAAAAATTGCAAGCGGGTTCCTGGCGATGTGAAGTTTATTCCAGCAGGCGAAATGCATCGCTGCAATGATTATAGTGATGATACCCGAAAAATAAACATTGACCTAAGCGCGGATTTTATGAACCGGATGAATAATACAGAGGAGCACTTGTTAAAAACTATACCGCAAATTTTATCCACTAAAATTACACTGATTAAGCTTTACCATGATTTGGACGATCCATCGAGCCCTCATGCAATTGCATCCGCGGAATTGTTATTGTACAAGCTTTTTAACCCGGCAGGTAAAATAAAAACCCAAGCCGGTAAAAGCATGCCGCAATGGGCCGAACGTTTGCGTGATTTGTTAGAAGATGAATGGGACAAACCGCTTCATCTAACTGATCTTTCGACGAGGCTGGGTGTTCACCCCGTTACCATATCGCGATATTTTCCGCTATATTTTTCTTCTACATTGGGTAACTACATTAATCGCATTAAGGTAGATAAAGCATTGCGGCTACTTAAAAATACTCCTACGCTGTTAACTGAAATAGCCTATACCTGTGGTTTTGCAGATCAGGCGCATTTTACCCGGACCTTTAAAGCTGTATAACATCTATAATTTGAATGGAAAATTAATGATTCATCATTTCCGTCGCGGCGATTTTGAACTTAATCCCGTTAAGGAATTCCAAAATGAATTTAAGAGCGATATGGGAATGTTAGACTTTCAAATAGACAATCAAGGGCAAAATTTAGGCTTTAAATTATCAGGCGATCGTGTTAGAAACATCCGCTTTCGAAAAATAACTTCACAAAAATAAATCGAATGTATTTAACAGATATGTTGGTGATGGTATTAGCTGATGAAGTGAGATAATAACTCCTTTGTTATAACTAATGCAGCTTATGAGAGAGCGACGATTTGAAAAAATAAGATTTTCAATTGATTTTTTGTAGTTCGTAGAGGAATCGAATTTCGTTTAGACAACTTATAGTTGGTTCAAAAGCATCAATTGTTCGACAAAACGGTTCGAATTATGTCCAGTCTGGGGAGCTTGTAAATCAACAAGTTAGCCCCACTTCGGCAAGTGGGGCTTTTTTATTTGCAGAAAATTTGCAGAAAAAAAATCAAAACAGATACAAACGGCATTTTGCATAACTTTGTTTTTATACAGGTTTTAGGCTTATGATAGCTGATTTTAGTTGGGTTGTCTATACTTTTAAATCGCATGGTTGCGTTTTTTAAAGGAATCTGACTATAGTAAAAGGCTTGATTTCATTACCACCAAATTATGCAGCATCTAAAAGAATTTCTAATCCGCATCCAAACATTCGACCTACGTGTTATTGAGGATGATATTCAACTGGAATGGGGAACGAATGAAAAGAAGCATGTTAAAACTTATGATCTGACCTACGAAACCCAATATTACGATTCCTTTTCCTACAGAAGCGAACTAAGGGTATTAAAAGATATGGCCTTTTTAGACCTGCTAATCTTAAACAAAGACCTTATTTTGCTCCAACTGGCAGAATTATCTAAAGTCCGCAACCGCTTTAAGGAATTTTGGACAAATTACAACCAGCATTATTCGGAGATGAATTTGGTTTATCACCGCTCCTTTATAATTTCTGTCCGACTTGAATATTTATTTATTGTCAACAATCTGCAATCTGACAGTGCTGATATACAAGTAACCGCGAAGTTTGCGGAAGACCTGGGCGATTCTGTCAAGCTTCGGGAAAAGTTTTTAATGGAGCTGATCTATGCTGCAGAAAATTTTATTAAGCCGAAGATAACCGAGGTTGATTTTAAAAAAAGGATGAATGCCCAACTACCGGGGCAGGAAGCGGCAAAGGTTGAAGAAGCTCCGGCAGAAATCGAAAATACTAACGAAGCGAAAGAAGTAAACGAACCGGCAATAGTAGTACAGGAAACTACCTACCAACCAGAACTAAGCGAAGAACAGGCAGCCATTGCAAAAATAGTGGGCTACTATCCGACCTTTAAACATGGGGCAGCCGTGCAACTGTTTGATTTATTAAAAGCCTATTTTGTTCCTGAAGATCACGCTGCACTTGAAAAGCTGTTACTATATGATGAGGCACCCACTGCCCCTTTGGTATTCCGTGGCTTTGCAACCCAACTGGCCGATGCCTTTAAACAACTCTATGATGCTAACCTGATTGTCGGTTGCCGGAAGTCCGACCTGGAAAAATGGATCGCCCCGAAGTTCATGTACCTATCCCAACAGTCTGAACCCAGGGAATTGCCAGAGGGTTATTTGTCCGGCCTAATGTCAGAAAATACCCGTCCATGCAAATCTCCCATCCTGAAAATTGAGCAAAAGGAAGCTCAGTTTTTCATCCTGCCTACTCCCCGTAACAAAAAATAGCAAAAAAATGAGGGGGTAAGCGCAGGGTTACGGTTTACCCCCTTGTAACACTGCAAAACAAGCACTTACAATTGCAGCATTAAACAAAATTAATGCGCAATGAAAGACACACTCACATTTGACCAGTTACCCGAGGCGGTAAGTAGAATACAGGATAAGCTGGATAACATCGAACAGCTTTTACTTCAGCGGCAGGAGCAGCCGATGGGGCAGGACGAAATTATGCCCGTTGCCAAGGCTGCAATATTTTTAGACCTTGCTGTCCCGACCGTTTACAGCAAAGTATGCCGTAAAGAACTCCCTGTTAATAAGCGCGGGAAGCGCCTTTATTTCTACCGGTCCGAATTGACTGAATGGATTAAGTCTGGCCGTAAAAGAACGGCAGAGGAAATCAAGGACGAGGCCACCTCGAAATTTAGCCTTAGCGAAAAGAAAACCAAGTCAATTTAAGGCTCATGACAAGGATGATAATTGCAGGATTCACCTATAGTCATGGCATTAGGTTTATCGTGTTAAGGGCGAGTAAAAAGCCATTGGAAGACAACAGCGGATGAGGTCAGAGAAGACAACTCCGATGCGAAGCATCGGATAGGCAACGAGTAAAACACAAAGCGAAGCTTTGGTAAAAAGGCGGCACAGCATACCGCTTGCGGTATAGCTGTATAGTTGTCTATACCGGCCGGAGGCCGTTAACCAAAGGCATTTGCCGATAGGAAGCAAGTTTGTGTTTTTGGTACCCAAAAACTCCGTTGCAGCCTACGGCTGAACGGCAAACTTGCTTTTTGCGCCCGTTGGTTGCAAAAAGGGAAAGACAGAAAATAGGCTTGATAAAGACAGATTATAGCGTATGGAATTAGGAGTAAAAACAACGGCAATGCCAGTTACAGGCAAACCGAAACATAAGGGTGGCAGACCGAAAATTAACGTCAGACGGGAAGTGCATATCAAGGTCAGGCTAACCGCCACCGAGCATTTTATGATAGCCTCAAGAGCCAAAGAAGCGGGTATGAAAATCAGCGATTGGTTCAGGGCGGCGGCTAAAGCCGCGCGGGTTATCGCCCGGTTAAAACCGGAAGATTTACAGATCATGCGGATGCTCGCGGGAATGGCCAATAACTTGAACCAACTAACCAAATTGGCGCACCGGGACGGTCTTTTAACGGTTGCCCGTAAATGCGATGGGCTGATGGTAGAGATTGACCAGGCATTGAAATATTTCAATAGCGATGATCGGAAAGATACCTAAACCCGGCAAAAGCTTCGGCGGCTGTATCGAGTATAACATCCTGAAAAAAGATGCGGCCATACTTTATTCGGATGGCGTGCGCATCGATAAGATTGCGCACACCATAGACGATTTTAATATGCAACGGAAAATGAACCCCGGTTTAGGTCAGGCGGTTGGACATATTGCTTTGAGCTGGAGTCCGGAGGACAAAGAAAAGTTGAACGACGAAAAAATGGTCAGCATAGCCAAAGAGTACCTGCAAAAAATGAAAATACAGGACACACAGGTATTGATTGTCAAACACAAAGACCGGGCGCATCCGCACATACATATCGTTTATAACCGGGTAAATAATAATGGAAAGACGATAGCCGACAATTTTCAGCACCTTAAAAATATTAAGATCAGCAAAGAACTAACCTTAAAACACGGGATGCACATCGGACAGGGTAAGCAAAAGGTTAACCGTCCGCAATTAAAAGGGATAGACAAGCTGAAATATGAACTGCATGATACCATAAAAGCAGCCAGTAAAAAAGTGAGCAATATGGTTCAACTTAAACACGAACTGGCTAAACAGGGTATCGGGATGCAGTTTAAATACAAAAGCGGCACTTTGGAGATACAGGGTATCAGTTTCAGTAAGGGCAAGTATAAGTTTAAAGGTTCAGAAATCGACCGCAGTTTAAGCTATGGCAAATTAAGCAAAGCAATACAGGAGCAGGTACAGCAACAACAAACTCAGGCGAAGCCAGCCAAGTTAGCCGATCAGTTAAGGCAGGTCATTGATGAACTACAGGGCAAAGAGCCAACCATCATTCACAAAGAGCCGCAGACCAGTTTTTTGCAGGAAGCTTTACAATTATTTGAACAGTTGCCAGGGGGGATTACCCCCGAACCGGATGACGCTTACCGGCGCAAAAAGAGAAAGGGTGAGGAACAAGATCAAAGTCATGGAATCAGCAGGTAGTAATTAACAAATTAACGAACAACAAAAATATTAAAGACATGGAAACCAACGAAGAAAATAATGTGCAGCAGGAGATTATAGACAGTATGGCTAAAAAAGTTACCACCCTCGAAAAAAGGCAGTCGAAAATTGAGGAACTTGATTTAGCTGCCCTGCCGTCCAAAGTAAACGAATTGGAAGCTAAGGTAACCGAAACAGCCGAAATGCGGACATTGGAAAACACCAAGCAGTTAGAGCGTTTTGATAAACAATTGAACGGGTTTGATGAAAAGATCAATGCCATACCTAAAGAGATACCAGTCAAGTATAATGTTCAGTTTGACACCAAATCAAAGTTTGTTATCAGGACAATTTTAGGTTTAGGGCTTGCGGTCGTCGTTATGCTCGCCATATCGATAAGCTTATGGATTGAAAATAGCCGCAGGGCTGATGAAACAAATAAATTTCTTATCCTGCGTGGCTTTTACCCCGATGTGGCGAAATATATTGACAGCGCTTATACGGCTAACGCCGACTTTTATATTAAAAAGTCAAAGGCTAATATTGATGAACAGCAAACGATGTCAGAAGCGGCATTTGAAGCGAAACAGGCCGCAGAGGAAAGTAAGTTGGCGAACGATAAGCTAAAAAAATTAAAGGGCAAGGCTGCAGTTACAAAGAAGCGGGCTAAGTAATTATTATTTTTGAATAAACAACAAGGAAAGGAGCTATGTGGCAACGATAATAAATAGTTCATCAATTAAGAAAGGGGTTGGCCTGGAACGGTGAGGTTAAAAGTCATTCCAATAATCCTTTTGTGATAAAAAAGGTGGAAGAAGCCACTAAGACTATCTAAGGGTCGGCTTGCTAATGAAAAGGCTGGATTTTAAAATCCAGCCTTTTCATTAGCTGTCAGATTAACTCATAGTTATTTCAATGAAAGCAAATCACAATATTCAATACTTTTTAATGCATTCTTTAATAACGGCTCCATTGTTTTGTACCCTGTTATATTGGGATGAACGCCGTCCCTGGTCAGGTTCTTTTTAAAACCGTCCTGGCCATCTTTCAAGGCAGTGTGATAATCCAGATAGACGATATGATGTGCGGCAGCATAGGTTTTTAATTTATGATTGAGCATAACAATTTTGCCGGCCGGCTTGATGTCTTCATTCCAGAAATAATCAAATGCAGGCAGTACAGAACAGATGACCACCTTGATGTGGTTTGCTTTTGCCAGTTCGATCATGGATAACGGGTTGCCGAAAATTTCGTTGATAGTTGCCGGGCCTGTGTTGCCCGCGATATCATTTGTGCCGCCTAATATCACCACCACTTTAGGTTTAAGGTTAATTACATCCTGCCTGAAACGCAAGAGCAACTGCGGGGTGGTTTGCCCACTTATCCCCCGGTCAATGTAATTCTTATTGGTCTTGAAAAAGGAGGAATCGGTTTCTGCCCAAAGCTAGGTAATGGAATCACCTATGAGTAATACTAAGTCCTTTTTATCAGTGCCCAGTTTTTTATTGTCATCCTGGTAATATTTAAGATTTGCCCAGTCATTATGCAACCGGTATTCTTCTTCTTTTTCCTCATTGCTGACAGTTGCCACCGTGTTGTGTTTTGTGGTATCCGTTGAATTTTGCCCGTAAGCGGATAGATGAAAGACTGCGATTATAACAACGCTTTTTATTATACTTTTTATGGGGATCATCAATTTAATGTTTAAAATTTAATCATAATGAAAAGGAGGAGATATTTATCTCCTCCTTTTTCACACTCGCCAGAGTGGGGTTTTTTAAAAATGCAGAAAATTTTCAGAAGAAAGCTACAAAAAAAACATCCGTTCCTTTTTGCAGGATTTTGTTTAACAACCTATTACAACTTATTTTGGAGATCGTGATGGTCAAAACCCACTTTTAATTCCGTTAAACATCGCCTACAATTACATTTATTCAAGCAGGTTGCATAGATCGTAAGATGCTGGGGAACTAAGCCGATCCATACCCCTTGTCGACAAGAAAATGGTAGCTGTAACACTTTTTATTCAGTACCGTCATATACATAAGGATCAAAAGCGAACGGTCAGCTGTTCGTTTTTGTTACGCCAATAAGTTAGGGTTTTACACGATTTACTGACAATCAATGACTTAAATATTTCGGAACAATGATTGAAGACACTAAATACTTGGAGTTTCATTTTTTTCATATTAGCCTGTATGACCTGGCCTCACTTGGAACGTTGTTCTCGGGGCTAACCCTTGCGCTGCTTTTAGTATCCGCAAAAAGGCCTGAGCGAACAGCGAATTTATTTTTAAGCGCAGCCTTGGCCGTAGCCGTATTAAAGACCGGGGGATTGACACCGTTTTTTTTGCCAGCTTTGGGGCCGCTACTATACTTTTATGTACGGCAACTTACATCACCAGACGGGCGGTTCCACCGGAGAAATATACTTCATTTTTGCATTTTGCTTGTAAGTTATTGGGTGCCCACCTGGTTGGTTTTAATTTCGGTCATCGTTTATTTGTACCTGGCGCACGGGATGATTGAGGGATTTTATCGCCGCCTGCGGCCGGTAACAATGGACCGGCCGCGTTTTGCTTTCCAACGATTGAACAAGGCGCTCGTCCTGCTTGGCTTGTTTTGCCTGTTATCCATGTTTGATGATACTATTTGTTTGACCATTGCTTTAGCCCTGATCGGTATGGCCGTGGATGTGATACGGAAAGCGGATAATGGTCTCCAGTTGACCATGCCCATAACTGATCGGTCTGATGCCAGGGAGAAAGGCAGAAGATTAAGGGAAGTTGTCGCTACAAATCGCCTTTACACGGATGCGGAACTGACGCTGGCCACCCTCGCGCAAAAGCTGAAGATCCATCCGCATGACCTCTCCCGTATGATCAACCAGGGACTGGAAAAGAATTTCAGCGACTTCATCAATGAATTCCGTGTGCGTGAAATTGCCCGGAAAATGCGCGACCCGGAAAATGACCGGCTTACCTTATTAGGTATCGCTTATGACTCAGGGTTCAACTCCGAAAGAACTTTCCACCGCGTTTTTAAAGAGCTGACCGGCAAAACCCCTTTGGAATACAAAAATAGCCTAAGAAAAGAACTGCCAATTGATAAGTTGGCAGCACCGCCACGAATAAGTCCCCTAATATTGCGTTCGGAAAGCCCTTTGGTGTGGGCCGAAGAAAAATTAAACCGCAATTATATGTTCAGCAATTATTTTAAAACCACGTTCAGATACCTGTTGCAAAATAGGGCGTATTCCTTCATCAATATCGCAGGGTTAAGCATTGGGCTAGCCTGTGCGATGCTTATTTTGGTTTATGTGCAGGATGAAGTGAGCTATGATCGCTTTCATCAAAACGTTGACCAGATCTACCGTATCGATAAGCAAACAACGAAAACAGACGGGAGTGTTTCTAACGGCAGCTATACCGGCTATTTCCCCGGACCAAGGTTTGCTGCAAGCATCCCGGAAATAAAAACCTTCGTCCGCTTCCAGCCGGCGCGCGCTGATATTAAAACGGAGAGTGACATCCGGTCACAGTCGGTCTGCCTGGTCGATGCTAATTTTTTTTCCGTGTTTAATTTCCCTTTGCTAAGCGGCAATGCAAGGTCGGTATTAACCGAACCCAATTCGGCTGTGATCACGGAAGAAATGGCTAAGAAGCTTTTTGGCAGTTCAAACGCCGTTGGTAAAGTAATTTTCATCCGCCAAGACAGCACTTTTAACCCGCATGTGATCACCGGAGTGGCCAAAAATTGCCCGGACAATTCATCAATCAAATTTCAGGTATTGCTGCCGTTGAAAGTTTCGGCCATGGATGAAAGCAATAACGGTAATTGGTTCAATTCCTTTCTCAGCACATTCGTGGTGCTTTCGCCAGGTGCAGAGATTAAAGCCCTTCAAAACAAAATGGACGGGGTATTCGAATCCGATGCGGGTAAAGCCATCAGCGAGATCAAAAGTAAATATAAAGTAAAAAGTATCGGCATTTCTTATCTGCTGGAGCCGCTTACCGCTATTCATTTGGGTAAGCTGGTACCGGATGGGAATGAAATACTGAGCGATAAAAGCAACCCTGAGTTTTCTTATATTCTTTCAGCAATTGCCGTTTTTGTGTTGCTGATCGCCTGTATCAATTTTGTGAACCTTACCATAGCACGCTCCGTGAAACGTGCCAAAGAGATCGGCATACGAAAAGTGATCGGGGGAACTACCAGGCAATTGCGGATACAATTTTTGAGTGAGTCGTTTATGCTTTGCCTGATCGCTTTTACCCTTGCGTTGGGTATTGTAGTGGTCATTTTGCCGGTATTCAGCGGCTTATCGAATAAAGTGCTATCGCTTTCTTACCTGCTTAATGTAAAGCTGATTATTTATTATATCGCGCTCTTTTTGATCACCAGTTTATCAGCAGGAATTTACCCCGCAATGGTTTTATCAAATTACCATCCCGTTCAGACCTTGTACAGCCGCTTTAACCTTGCCGGAAAAAATTATTTGCAAAGAGCCCTGGTGGTATTCCAATTTGCGCTGGCCTCTTTTCTGATCGTTGGGGCCATTACCATTTATTTACAGTTTAATTTCCTGACTACACAAAATCTCGGTTATGACGACCATAACTTGATCGTGGTAAATAAATCCCAATTAACACGAAATGAAGCCGCTGTATTTAAACAGGAATTAATGAAAAATCCCAATATGATTGATGTCGCTCCAAAAAATGGCGGCGACAACAACAATACTGTAAAAGTAAGCGGCGACCAGCAGGTAAACATTGCTGTAGAAACTATTGATGCTGCTTACTTGCCGTTACTTAAAGTACCGGTAATTGCAGGGCGGAATTTTTCCGATAAATATCCGGCAGATGCAACGCAGTCGGCTTTAGTAAATGAGGCATTTGTACAGGAAGCCGGCTGGAAACAGCCCATAGGCGAGCAAATCAACACCTTCAATGGTGAATCCTATACTGTAGTAGGCGTAGTCAAGAATTATCATTACAAGCCATTAACTGAAAAAATAACGCCACAATTTTTTACCATGAACCCTGGAAACAGCTATGGTATGCTCCACATCAAAATTAAACCCGGTACTGAAACCGCAAGCCTGCAATATATCGCCAATACCTTTAAAGGCTTGTTTCCTTTCAGCCCGTTCGCGTACACGTTTAAACAGGAGAAAAATGAACAGAGCTATGCGAGCGAAGCCAGGTGGAAGCAAATTATCCTGTTCAGTGCCGTACTCACCATTTTTATATCGTGTATTGGTTTATTCGGCTTGTCGGTGTTAGCTGTAGAGAAACGCGTAAAAGAGATCGGCGTACGCAAAGTGCTCGGCGCTTCGGTAAGCAGCATCGTGACTATCCTTTCGGCAGATTTTGTCAAGCTGATCTTTATTGCACTGGCTATATCCATGCCGTTCGCGTGGATAGCAACCAATAAGTGGTTGCAAAATTATCCTTACCGGATCACGGTGAGCTGGTGGTTATTCCTGTCAGGCAGTTTATTAGTCGTATTGATCGCACTGATCACCATCAGTTTTCAATCCATAAGAGCTGCGATTACGAATCCGGTTAAGAGTTTAAGGGCAGAATGAGCTGATACCTCACTAAACAATTGTCATGAAAAAAATGATCATCCTGTTTTTGTTATTCCCCGCGCTTAGCCGCGCGCAGCAAGTCTTTCAAACCGATTGGGAAAACTTCTGGACCATGCGGGACAGCATTACGGCTACCGGCGATACGGCCAGGCAACGGGACCTGGTGAACCGGCTGTACATCGCCAGGGCAAGCGAAGGGTTAAAAGCATTTATGCGCAATAAGGACGGCCTGGACTTTAAATGGCTGGCCTTACTGAAAGCTGATCCCGGATTTTGGGATAACCTCCACCTGAAAAAACCACTGATCGATACGGCCGTGTGGCACCTGGAACAAGAGATCGGCCGTTTCCGACAGGTATACCCGGACCTCCGGCCCGCGCAGTCATTCCTGATCGTCGGGTTAAGACAGCAGGGCGGTACTATTCGCGGCAACCTGTCGCTTATCGGTGTTGAAGTGGTTTTGAATGACCCGGCGCTAACGGGTGATCAATTGGTCCGCATGGGCATCCATGAATATACCCACACACAGCAAAAGCGGCCCGATTTCCAGCAGATCAACGTATTAACCTCGGCGATCCGGGAAGGGGCCTGCGACTTTGTGGCCGGCTTGGTAACAGCTATTCCTGCCAAAACACCCTATATGGCCTATGGACCTGCACATGAAAAGGAAGTGTGGCGATCCTTTCAAAAAGAAATGTATACACGAAACAATGATAATTGGGTGAGCACCGGCCCGAACCCGGCGTTGCCGGCACCCGACCTCGGCTATTTTGTCGGCTACCGGATCTGCCAGGCCTATTATGCTCAGGCGACCGATAAAAAAGCGGCGCTCAAAGCGATCATCGAACTTGATTACGCCAACACCGATGCTGTCACCGATTTTTTTAAAAGATCCGGTTACCAGGGCGGCCAATAAAGTTGAATATTATAATCATCATCAATCATTAAATACTTTTTTGCTGAACTTTATTGAGTTATTAACGCGTTTGAAACTATATACGTTACATATCACCCTTTACGACATGGCATTCTTAGGAATGCTGTTTATCGGGCTGAATTTTGCTTTACAGCTATGGTGCAAAAGAGATATTGATCGCGTCGCCAATCGATTTCTTGCCCTTGCGCTGGTTGCAATGGTATTATGGATCGCCTGGTTGTTGGAAATATCCACCTTTCTCCTGCCATTTTCACTGGCCTTTGGGCCTTTTATCTATTTTTATGTCAGAAAAACTACGCGACCGGCATGCCGGTTAGATTGGAAGGATCTCTTGCATTTCTCCCCTGTTTGCTTACCCTTAGCTACCGCTATCGGAAAACCGTTGCTATTTATATCGGTCGGCGCTTACTTATACCTGTCTCACCGTTTGATCGAACGTTTTTACAGAAGCCTGAAATTTAACGAAGGAGATCGTTACCGGTATGAATGGCGCTGGTTAGACCAGCAATTGACCAGTTTTGGTATAGCGCTATCATTATGGATACCGCTGACTGTTATTGATTATGTAGGTTTTCACTTTGGTTTAAACAAGCAGGTTTATTACCCCCTGTATTTGCTAATGATTGCGATGGTCATCCGAATGGGCATATTGGTATTTTTCAGATCTGGCGTCGACAGGTCCATCGAAGCACCATTGCTTTCCCGATCGTCCCTTTCGGCAGGCTTGAAACAAAAGAGTAATTTATTAAAGAAAAAGATCGAAGCCGGACTCCTGTACCAGGACCCTGAACTGAGTGTGGGGTCCCTTGCTGAGCAACTGGGTATGCCCGCCCATGAATTATCAAGGATCATTAACCTTGGGCTCAAAAAAAACTTCAGCGATTTTATCAATGAATTTCGGGTCAGGGATGTGATGGCCAAAATGCATGATCCCTCATATAAACATCTCACCCTGCTGGGCATCGCTTATGAATCGGGGTTCAATTCTAAAACGACCTTCAACCGAATTTTCAAGCAAATGACAGGGAAAAGCCCGGCAGAGTATAAAAAAGAGCGACCATTTTCTAAATTGGAACGTTTTGCGATAAACAGGCCGGTAGTTTTGCATCAAAAAATTAATCGTCCCGCTATGTTTCGCAATTACCTGAAGATCGCCTGGCGCAATACCGTACGCGGCATCGCCTACAGTTCCATTAACATGATCGGTCTGGCAGCCGGTTTGTGCAGCTTTATAGTCATCCTGCTGTACACGAACTATGAACTGGGTTATGACAAATGGAGTCCGGAACTGGATAAGGTCTATCATGTTTCCCTACGCCAAAACGAAGACTTTATAAGTAATACACCTACCTCGCTGGCCGGTTTCCTGGCGCAGGAATATCAAAATGCCGCAGCTGCTACCATGTTACAGTCGTCAGGTGATCGCGAAGCGCTGCTTGCTGCCGGAGACCGCAAAATTTATCAAAAAGATCTGGTTACGGTCGATTCGAATTTCTTAAAGGTTTTTCCTTATCAGCTGGCAACTGGTAATCCGGCTACCGCGCTGAACGCGCCAAGGACGGCCATACTGACCAGGGACCTGGGCCGTAAATTATTTGGCAGTGAAGACCCCATGGGCAGATCGATCAAACTAAACGATCGTGCTGAGCTGGTGGTGACGGGTATATTGGAGGATCAGCCGGGGGCAACTCATCTGCCGGTCGGCATGCTGATACACGATCCTTTCGGGCGGCACGATAATACCTGGGACAACTATTCCTGTCAAACCTATATCAAGCTCAGGCGGGCAGAAAACGATGCAACGATCGAAACCGCCATCAACCGGCTTTATTACAATGCGCGCATCAAAGCCGATGGCGTATCTTTCGAAAACTATACGAAAGCTGGCGCTAAAACCAACCTGTTTGTTGACCAGGTGCCACGTTTTCACAATTTCCCGAAACATGGCAGCAGTAATTTTTCAACAGTAACCATTCTACTGGTTTTAGCGATTCTACTGCTACTGGCAGGAGCCATCAATTTCAGCAACCTGGCCATCGCGCGTTCGATCAGCCGGGCAAAGGAGGTCGGTATACGCAAAGTGATGGGAGCGGGCCGTATGCCATTGATCTTACAGTTCATGGCCGAGACTTCCATACAATGCCTGGCGAGTTTGATTTTAGCTGTTATGCTGCTGGCTTTGGGCATACCCTATATCAACCGTTCGTTCAATATCAACATCGGTTTTTTGCAACCGCACGAAATGCTGCGTGTTGTCCTTCAACTGATCAGTAGTTTAGTGGGAATTATCTTGCTGTCGGGGTTATACCCCGCGGTCTACCTCTCGAAATTTAACGCTGTCAAAGTTTTAAAAGGCAGTTATTCT
The DNA here is from genome assembly GCF_000166195.2 of Mucilaginibacter paludis DSM 18603. Taxonomy (NCBI): domain Bacteria; kingdom Pseudomonadati; phylum Bacteroidota; class Sphingobacteriia; order Sphingobacteriales; family Sphingobacteriaceae; genus Mucilaginibacter; species Mucilaginibacter paludis. The sequence continues at coordinate 2,811,342 of NZ_CM001403.1, read as the reverse complement.
ACAGGTAGTAAAGGAACACTGTTTCGAAACAGTCTCATCGTCGTGCAATTTATGGTATCGGTGTTTTTTATCACCGGCATCATTGTCATCAAAAGCCAGCTGAGCTTTATGCAAAACAGGGACAAGGGTTTTTCAGCTGATCAGTTGATCCGCGTGGAGGCCCGGCCGGAAATCCGTGAACAAGGCTTTGATCAAGCCCGTAACGTGCTGCTTTCGGTACCGGGGGTTATTGGCGTTGCCAAAACCACAAGTGTACCGGGCGATAATTTTGGCGTTGATACTTCGACGATCCCATTCAAAAACAAGGGTGCAGCCTATCGTATGCGGTCGGTTAAAGTCAGTACCGATTATTTCCAAACCCTCGGTGTATCTTTGAAAAAGGGCCGCCTTTTTACAGAAGAGGTGCAGGATCAGCAAACACGTTCAGCTGTTATTAACGAGGCCGCCGCCCAAAAATTAGGACTGCCCGATCCTGTCGGAGAGATCATCGCCTTCCCTGGTTGTGACAGTACACCGGTGCGGATCGTAGGCGTAGTTAAAGATTTTAATGTGCAGGGATTTGAAAGCGGGGTGCAGCCTGTGGTGTTCACCATTGGTAACCATCAACCCTGCCTGATGCAATTTGGTAGCACCATGCTTGTTAAATTGGATAACAGGCATGTTCAGCGGACTATCGCTGGGATCACCCAGGCCTGGAAAAAAATAGAACCTGCCTTCCCGCTCCGCTATTCTTTTGTCGACCAAAACTTTGAGCAATTGTTTATTTCATACGCACGCCTGGAAAAGATCATTACCTTTTTTGGGCTTGTTGCCATCATGATCTCGGTGATGGGCTTATTTGCACTCACGACTTTCTTTACCCGGCAGCGTACCAAAGAAGTTGGTGTGCGAAAAGTATTGGGTGCCAGTGTCCCACAGCTCGCCGCCCTATTGAGCAGGGATTTTATCTATCTGGTGATTTTAGCGGTTTTTATCATTACGCCTTTTACCTGGTGGGGGGTGCAAAAATGGCTGCAGACCTTTGCTTACCGGATCGATATCAGTTGGTGGATGTTTTTCGCTGCGGGTATAACGGCCATGTTGATCGCTATCCTCACGGTAAGCTTTCAATCCATCAGAGCGGCGCTTGCTAACCCGGCAGATAGTTTGAGAAGTGAATGAGCCTTTTTGTGTAACCAATTTTTTTAAAACCAGTCTTTAATAGATAAATGTGTACGAAATGATAACGACCGGATGCTGAATTTAAAAAACAAAATAATGTTGACGCTCATGCTGATCGCAAAAGCTTTTTGGGGCAATTGTCAAAATACCCCCTTGAATTATAGTCCAAAAGAGTTAAAGGAGGACTACGGCATCCTCAGAAAAGCTTTAGAAACTACCTATTCAAGTCTTTACCGGTTTACGGACAGTTTGATCATGAGCCAATATTTAGATGATAATTTAAAATCGCTAGCACAACCTGAGTCTGAAACTGACTTTTATAAACTCATCACTAAGACCTGCGCTAAAGTGAATGATGAGCATTTGATCCCGACACCATCGAAAGCCTATTACCGGTCATTAGAAAACAAGCATCATTATTTCCCTTTCTGTTTAAAGATCATTGACCGGAGGTTTTACGTGCTCAAAACGGTAGCATCCGGCAGTGCCATCCCGGCCGGATCGGAAATTCTATCTATCAACGGAAAGACAGTTGAAGAAATGCTGGATATCTTATTGCCCACCATCCCATCGGACGGGTACATTCAAACCTTTAATACCCGTCACCTGGAAGACTATAGTATGACGGAAGAAGAAAACCTTTTTGATCTGAATTACCCGATCTTTATAGGAGATACGACCGCCTATCGCCTGGAATATATCGACGTAGCTGACCGGTCAAAAAAGAAGATCGCAACGGTCGCGGGTCTCGATCATGGATCCTATATGAAATTTTTCTACGGCAGAAACAAATTGGAGGCACCATTAGCCTTTAAATACCTTGAAAAGAATATTGCTTATTTGCGTATTTCCTCTTTTCTGAAATGGCACCGGACACGCTTTAAACAGGACTTTGCTGTTTTATACGATAGTGTTTTTACCACCTTAAAGGTAAGGCATACGGAAAATTTGATCCTTGACCTGAGAAATAACGAGGGCGGCGACGGGACGGGTGAAAAACTGCTGACTTATCTATTGACAAGGCCGTATCAGCATTTCGAATCTACAGAAGTGAAGTTTAAAGGGTATGCACCGGTCGCTGAATACCTGGAAAACGGTAAAGACCTCTTTTTTGCTGATTCACTGGTCGGTAAAACAACTAACGGCTTGTATAGCCTTAAAAAAGCCGATATGCCCTCGCTTGGGGAACAGCCACTTAATGTCAATCATTATACCGGGAAGTTATTTGTGCTGATCAATGGCGCGTCAGGTTCTATGGCGGCGGTGGTCGCTGCTTTTCTGAAAGGCAACGGACGGGCAATATTTATCGGCGAAGAAAGCGGCGGCACCATGGAAGGGAATACTTCCCATCAATCGGCCAGATTGGTTTTACCTAATACTAAAATAAGAGTGACTATACCACTAATCAAAACAAGCAACGCTGTCGCTTATACCAAAGGCAGGGGTGTTGAACCGGATTATCAGGTAACTCCAAAAATAAATGATATTTTAATAGGGATAGATACCGAATTAAATTTCGCACGGGCCCTGATCTCATCAAAGAGATAAGACAACCGGCTATGGGTCGTAGTTCTATGCCTGGTTAAAGAAGATTTCGGCCATCATATCATGTCAATATTTTATTTACAAAGTTTACATTTTTATTTACAATCCAAATTCCCAACCCTGAAATATCTCGAAGTAATTTCGCTGAACAACGTTGATAATATTATCGGAATTAAGATGCAGACACCATTTTACACCTTACTCATTGCGTTTACTTTTTCCACGGCCTGCGGACAAAAGCAAACTGCACCAAATAAAGATATTAAGAAGTCAGAAACCAAAGACACCCGCCCTTCCACCGATTCTAATG